>PARM01000022.1 GCA_002711495.1 Gammaproteobacteria bacterium | reverse complement strand
GTTAACGTGGATATCAATCGTGCGATTCCACTCCTCTGCAGGAGTTGTGGATATCGGCCCTAAAGCTCCAACGACCCCCGCGTTGTTGTACATCACGTCAAGTTTCCCAAAATTCTCTACCGCAGTGTCGACCAGTCCTGCAACCTGATCCTCTTGAGTAACATCGCAGTGGACGTAAATTGCAGAACTGCCAAGTTCTTCTGCAACTTTTTGTCCAACATCATCTTGTATATCTCCAAGAATTACTTTCGCTCCCTCCTCAACAAAGCGCTTTGCTGCTCCAGCACCAAAACCGCTTGCAGCGCCCGTTATAACGGCAACTTTTCCCTCTAATCTTCCATTCATAATCGTTCCTTTTTTTTTAGCTCATGATGTTATTAAAACAGAATAATCCCTTGCTTTTCTGAAGTTTTTGCTGCGAAATTAGCGGAGATTAAACGCAAGGATTTCACTCATCGATAACGATTTCCCTCCCTTTCCGCCTCGGCGGTATGCCTGGTTCGTGGTGTTTGTTCTTATCATTGCTTCGCTAGTCGCTTTCATCGATCGGCAAGTTGTGGCAATCGTTGTAGAACCAATGCAAAAAGATCTTGACGTAGGTGACACCGAGATAGGTTGGCTATACGGGGTCTTCGCTCTTTTCTACGCATTTGCTGCGATCCCAATAGCAACGATAGCAGATAAAAAGAGTAGAAAACATGTCATTGCGATAGGAATTTTTTTTTGGTCGTTGATGACAATAGCGTGCGGTTTAACAAAAAATTATTGGCAGATATTCCTTGCTAGAATTGGAGTGGGAATAGGCGAAGCCACCCTTTCTCCAACGACGACGTCTCTTCTCGGAGACTATTTCCCAAGAGAGGATTTGCCGCTTGCGATCAGCATCTTTCAAGCAGGCCCCATTGTTGGTACGGGAATAGCTTTTGTAATAGGTGGCATGGTCTTACAGCTAGTCGGAGAGTCTCCACCGCTTGTTCTACCCTATTTCGGAGAGCTCGCGCCATGGCAGCAGACTTTTGTCTACTTAGGCTTACCCGGAATTTTGCTTTCTTTCATGATTCTGGTAATTCGTGAACCAGGCAGAAGACCATTTTCAAGAGATTCAGAAACGTCAAGTGATACCGAGGAACTAATAAATTTTTACAAGCATAATTTCAGAACAATCTTTTTCCATCACCTAGGTAACCTCTCTCTTGTTTTAACAGGATATGCGTTCGTTTTTTGGAGCATTACTTTCTTTGTGAGGGTGCATGGAATGAATGCGGCCGAGGCCTCCCAGATATTTGGCTGGATTTTCATATTCTTTGGACCAATGGGGCCTTTTCTAGTCGCTTACGTTGCCAGAGTGTTGAGTAAGAAAGGCCATCGAGACGCGAACATAACAGCTGGAATGCTCGGGGGCTTAATAACTATTCCTGCAGTCTTAATCATTCAGATTGCGCCGTCTCCATTCTGGGCGTTTGTCTTTTACGCACCCGCGTTGGCGGCCGTAAACTCTCCTTTTGGGATTGCAGCGGGTGCACTGCCGGTAATTACTCCCCCGCACCTTCGTGCGCGAGTCGCCGCGGTTTACATGTTAACTGGGGCAATAGGGATGATGTTTGGTCCCCCACTCGCTGGCGCGTTTAATGAATACATTTTTCCAGGCACGGAGGGGGTGCGTTATTCGATGATCACTATGACATGTTTCTTTGGAATAAGTGGCGTGGTGCTTTTGCAGCTCGGGAGAAACCACTACGCTTTGACAATGAAAAATACGGAGAACTGGGAAAAAGATTCGCAGCAAAAATAAATTTCGGAGCAGAAGTATTATTCAATCAAAATAATTTGGTTATTTGCAAAACTTAAGGAGATGACAAAAATGAAAAGTTTAAGCGCGCCAGGAGCACCCTTCCAATACGCATGGCATGTACCTAATCTAGAGATCGCCGTAAAATACTGGACAGAAAGTCTAGGGATAGGTCCGTTTTTTTTAAGCGAAGTTGATTCACGCCAATACGATGGGTTCCAATATAGAGGCGGTGATGGAATTTTGCGGATGCGACTTGCATGGGCACAAAGCAAAGAAGGACAAATAGAGCTGATAGAAGTAAACTCAAAAGAACCTAATGTTTATCATGACGTCGTAGCGCCAGAAAAAACTGCTTTTCATCACGTCGGGATCTGGTCAGATGATTACCACGCAGACAAGAGTTTTCTATCTTCAAGTCATGACATCGCAATGGACATGGGAAAAGATACAAACATTTGTTACTTTGATACAGCAGAGGTATCGGGCAACATGGTCGAATTGATTGAGCGAAACGACGGGATTTTAGGGCTATTTAGCCTTATAAAAAAAGCCGCGGATGAGTGGGATGGAACAAAGCCGTTAAGAACTATGGCAGAGCTCACCGGCTGAAATTCAGATCAACTTTCTTTTAATTCCAGCGATTTTGGAAAACCTGAAAAAGTAGGACCTTATGAAAACTGATATTGGCGTTACCTTTGGCAGCCTGGGAGTATTGGGGGCAAAAAAAGTCCCAACAATCGCCCGGCAAGCAGAAGAAATGGGCTTTAATTCTTTTTGGACGGTTGAAGCAAACGGAACAGACGCATTTACGCTTTTAGGCGCTGCTTCGGTAGCGGCCCCTAAGCTTAATCTTGGAACAGGGATTATTCCTATCCAGCTTCGCTCTCCCACTTTAGCAGCCATGTCGGCAGCATCCCTTCAGGCAATTAACCCTGAAGCAGAGATATTCTTGGGTGTAGGCGTTTCAGCGCCTGGAATCTTAAAACAACACGGTTTAAATGCGACCGACAAGCCTATTCGCATGATGCGGGAATATGTCGCGTTGCTCCGGGAATGTTTCTCAGGAGACTCGGTCTCATTTGAAGGCGATTATTTTTCAACTAAAAGATTTAGGCTGGGTTTAAGGCTTGAAGGGAAGAAACCAAAAATTATAACGGCCGCGCTCAATCCGCAAATGCTTAAACTCGGTGGGGAGATTGCCGACGGGGTTTTGCTAAATTATCTTCCTGCGTCTCACGTCAAATACTCTGTGAACAAAGTTCGAGAAGGCGGTAGTGCAAAGATTTTTGCCTACGTGCATGCTTCAGTCTCAGAGTTCGAAAAAGCCCAAACATCTGCGAGAAAAGATCTTTTCAACTACGCGATGGCAGATGGTTACGCAAAAATGTTTAAAGAGGCTGGATTCGAAGATGAAATCACTGAGTTGAGAGAAAAACAAATAAATAAGGATAGAGAAGGTGCGCTTTCAGCGATCTCGGACAAAATGATTCAAGCGATTGACTTTATCGGTACCGCGGCTGAGGTAAAAGATTTTGTTGACAGCTACACAAAGGCGGGTGTCGAGCAACCGATTTTAATGCCTATGCCCTGGGGCGAAAACAGGGAGAAGGTTGCGCTAGAAACCATGCAAGCTGTCTTCTCATCTAGTGTTTAATTGCCTTTTTCAAGAGCGCTAAGTTGAAAGGGGCTCAAGGTTTTATTAAGTTAGTCAATAGGCTCTAGAATTGAGGAAATTATGGCCACGATACTTATCGTAGAGGACAACGAATTAAATCGAGACATGCTTTCACGGCGTCTCATCAAAAAAGGTTATCAAATTGAATTTGCAGAAGACGGGAAGGAAGGTCTCGAGAAAATCGGGAATCTGAAACCGGATGTCGTGCTCATGGATATAGGTCTTCCAGTGATGGACGGTTGGGAAGCAACGAAAAAAGCGAAAGACGACCCGAAAACAAGAGACGTGCCAATCATTGCACTAACTGCCCACGCGCTAGAACAGGACAGGGAAAAGGCTCTCGGAGTGGGCGCTGACGATTTCGACACAAAACCAGTGGATTTCAAACGGTTACTAGAGAAAATAGAGAGGTTAGTAAACTAATGCTATCCAGCTATATTTTAGAAAGTAATGTTCTTAACTCATCAGAGATGCTCGAGGATTTTTTATCTACGAAACCTGCGTAAAGTGATGAAAGGGTTTGGCGTAAAGTTTCATCTAAATCCATCCCGCTACAAATTACTACCTTACACTTGCTATAACCATCCAATGCATTGAATCTAGTCAAAAACTCGAAACCATCCATAACTGGCATTGAAAGGTCTAAAATAATAAGATCCAGATCGTCCGAGAGCATCGAGAGGCCGTGCTTTCCATTATCTGCTTGCAAAACAGCAAAACCCTCTGAAACCAGGGCTCTCGAGATCAGCTCTCTAGCATTTGCATCATCATCGATCACCAAAACCTTTTTACCTGCAATTCCCTGTGAAAAAAGACTTGAAATTTCCTCGGCTAGAACCCTCCTATCTACGGGTTTAGTAAAATGAGCTGACGCTCCAAGGGGCATTGCCTTACCATCGTCGTCCACCATACTAAGCATGATCACGGGAATTGACTTTAGCTCACTATCCGACTGAAGCTCATCGAGGACAGCCCAGCCATCTTTTTTGGGCATCAAGACATCCAGTATTATCAAATCTGGGAACTCGGTCCTAACCTTTTCCATTCCTTGAACACCATCCTTAGCAAAGGATAGCGAGTAATCGTTGCCTAAGTTTCTCTCAAGCAGCTCATGAACTTTTATATCATCATCAATGACTAGGACTGACTTTTTCCCAAAACTTTCTCTTTCCTCTCTTAGAGAAATTTGGAGGTCTTGCTCCTCAGATAAAATGTCTCCCGAAGATACGTTTCTTGGTACTTCTATTAGAAAAGTCGAGCCTTCACCCAGAGAGCTACTAGCGCTTATAGAACCTCCCATCATTTCAACGAGTTGTTTTGTAATACTTAAGCCAAGTCCCGTACCACCAAACTTTGAGGTTGTGTCATCTTCGGCCTGAGTGAATTCATTAAACACTTTCTCTAACTGCTTCTCGTTCATGCCGATACCCGTATCCGCAATCGAAAAAACAATAAATTCAACGCCTTCCTTTTCTAAAGATCGGGCCGTGAGCCTAACCTCCCCAGACTCAGTGAACTTACAAGCATTACTAAGAAGATTTAGTAGACATTGCCGAAGCCTTGTCTCATCGCTTTTCATCAAACCGAGGTCATCATCTATTTCGAAAATCAGATCGTTTTTTTGCTTTTCCGCTAATGGAGCGCCAACGCTTCGAAGGATATTGATAACAGAATTCAAATCAAACTCTGATATGAACATTTCTAGCTTACCTGCTTCTATTTTAGAGATATCCAAAATATCGTTAATTAGACTTAGCAAGTGTTTACCAGAATCGTTGATCTTTTTTAGGTCTTCCAACATTGCATCTAGACCCTCATCTTCCGCATCTTCAGCTAAAAGTTCGCTATAACCTATTATTGCGTTTAATGGTGTCCTAAGCTCATGGCTCATGTTTGCAAGGAATTTACTTTTCGCAAGGTTAGCTTCTTCTGTTTCAGCTACAGCCGATTCAAGTTCTGATGTCCTTGCCTGAATCAATTCTGAGACTTGATCAGACATTCTGTCGAAAGCTACCGCCATTAATTGATCTCCCTGCTCCGCAGAGACATCTTGAGACATTTTATTTATCTCGAGTATGTCTGCACGCAGAAGAGCTTGAGCTTCGCCCTCTAGTTGGCTAGCTAGCACACCCATTTTTTCGATAATGAGTCGATCTCTTTTTTTCTTGTCCTCTAGTTGCTTTTCTCTTACTAAATCAAGCTCCAGAAGCCTGTCTTTATAATCAGTCAGGGCAGACACCAGCCTACCCACCTCATCATTATCGCTTTGAAGTATTCCTTTTCTTCTCTGTATTTCAACGTCGGTATTTCCGTCCGTAAGTTCCTTCAAAACAAAAATTGCACTGCCTAAACCCGATAATAGTGAACGCTGAGTTAAAAACATCAGTACCAATACGAAGAGGAACGATGCCGCGGAGAGCGCTACCATGTTATTGGTATACGTTTTCTTTTGTGCAATCAAATCTTCGACATTTCGATATAACGCTATAACTGTTCCCTCAAGAGGCCCCCCCAAGTTCCTTGACAACGGGAAGAACATTACCTCGATACCCAATGATTCAAAGAGCATGTAGCGGTTCTTGAACATATCCAGATCGGCAGAGCTTTTATTTGAGTCCGTATCTTTTCTCATCAACCCATACGACTTCGCAAGGCTACCCAGATTTTCTATGCCAAGAGCATGATAATCGTGCGCGTAAGCCAACAGCTGCGCAGTTGTTGGCTGCGTGCGCGCATAAAATTCTGGACTTCGATTCATGTTAATCAGCGCAGCGCTAATACGCATTTCCTCTGACACTTTTTCGACGATCGGATCGAGTGTTTGCGCTACTTGAACAATGAGTTTGACTTGATCGTCAACGATTATAGGAAACGAATAGACAAGATTATTTCGATCTTCAGTGCTAGTGGAATGAAGCATGTGTCCTGACCACGACATGCCGGTTTGCAACAGCTTTTTAAAAAGATCGAACCTGGACCCCACATCGACATACAGCGTTTCATAAATTGAGTTACAGGGATTATAACTTCTAGCGAAAAGAGACTTTTTGCAAACTATTTGTTCCAGTGTTTCCGCGTCAACGATATTGAAAAAAAGAATTTCTCCTTTTTGCAAGGCGGGCCCAAAGAAAATCTTTAATATTCTATTAGCTTCAGCGAGATCGTCTTGTTCTATGAGCGATTTGACCAAAGGATTTTCGATCTTGCCGCTTGTTACTGCGCTGTAATCCTGAAAATAGTTCGAACGGTTTTGAGTTCTGGAAAAATTAAGGGGCTGAGCATTTTCAGGACGCCAGAAAAGATTCTTATCGCCCTCAGGTCCGAAAGTTTTTAATTGATTTAATGAGTCTCTTACAACCCTATCCAAAGATTGAGAGTAGACCGCCCACCGAGTGGTTACATCCGCCTGGCTTTGCGCTTGCTCTCTCTTGAACGAAAAGTATCCGACTACGACGGCTACAAGCACCGTACTTATTGCAGAAAGTACCAACACCAACGTTCTTATTTGCATAAATAATCCTAAAAATGATTGTCGAGCAGCTCGTCAATTTTTTCGGCTACTGGATAGCGGGTAGGGTTGAATTGTGTCATGAAGATACCAAATATCTTTTTATCTGGATCAAGCCAGAAGTGAGTGTTGAATGCCCCACTCCAAAAAAGAAAATCGTATTCAAGTTTTTTACTTGGCTCTGGCTTTTGAACTAATTTTATGCCCAAACCATAGCTCAGAACGGTCTCTTTTGTTTGTCTCCCAAGCGACTCCGTTAACATATTTATTCCAAGCGTTTCGCTAGTCTGGTCCCTCAGCATTAAGTCAAAGCTACTTTGGCTAAGTTTAAGGTCAAAGCCAGCTCCTCTATAAATTAGAAAAGACAGAAATTTTGAATAATCAGNTGCTGTCGTCAAGAGCCCTGTACCACCGCTAGAAAACGAGTGTGTTAAGCCAAAATTCTTCTCTGCTTTCTCGAGCAGGTCTGATTCTTGATACATTACTGGCTTTCCTGGGATCTGGTAAGTTCGAGTCCTCGGGGAATATAATCTAGAAAGTCGAACTTTTTTTCCCTCAGGAACAATGAAATGCGTATCTTGCATCCCGAGCTTAGAGAAAATATTCTCCTCCATGTAGATACCAAATTCCTGGCCGGTGATCACTTCAAGAAGCCTTGAGAGAACATCGTAGGAAACCGAATAAGTGAATTTCTCACCCGGCTCTGCAACTAGAGGCAACTCCGCTAACTTTATTACATGATCATGCAATGACCCCCACTTGCTNACGGAATTTGCCTCTAATGTAAGAAGTCTAAGNCTGTTATAGGTGTCAGCTATATCCCCAACACCGGTGATATCAGAACTATAAGTAAAACCGGATGTGTGGGTTAATAGTTGTCGAACAGTAATAGGGACTTTGGCAGCCCTGAGTTGACTATCGTANGATCCACCCTCAGCTACTAACATGTCAGAGAATTCAGGAATGTAGTCCGCTAAAGATGCGTCTAATGAGACATCGCTATTTTCTATCAAATGCAGCATAGCCAGAGCTGTCAAAGGCTTAGTCATTGACGCTATCGAATATAAAGTGTTTTCGGAGGGCACTAACCCTTCCTCTTCATCGGCATACCCTCTAATCCTCTCAATTATTTTTTGGCCATCTTTNTGAATAGACAAATAAAAACCTGGAATGAGTTTCTCGTCGACTAGAGGATCAACAATGGAAGCGATTTTCTCTTCTAAATATTGATATTCAAGCTGCTGTGCCTCGGCGAACAAACAAAAAGTCGTTAAACAAAAGAGACCAAAGCCTGAGGCCAGCTTCTCGATCCTCAAAGTCTGGCCTCGTCCACAATTTGCTCCAACACATCGGAAATATTGTATTGAACTGGCCAGTGCGCGGTTAGAAAAAGGCCCACACTTTTATCTTCCAAGTCGACCCAAAAAAAAGTGTTGAAGGCACCACCCCAAAATATATAGTCGACAGCTGAGTTATCCGCTGGCTCATTCTTTATGCCAAAGCCCCCGCCAAAACCCATATATTCTGCAGCGTCCCCAAAAGCTCGGAGGAAACCCTCAGCAGAGATGCCGGGAGCGAGGGACGCCGTATGAAGTTTCGCAAATTCAGGCTTCAAAATTTCGGAACCGTTGAGACTGCCATTATTAGCTATCATAGAAAGATAAGTAGCGTAATCTTTTGCAGAGCTCAATATCCCCCCTCCTCCCGAATAGTATGGCGGTTTAATTGTGAATGCGGCGCTTGGAATAACCTCGGCAATCTTCCAATCAATTGTTTCCCGTTGGGTCGAAATTTTACCAAGCGGCTGAAATCTTGCTTTTGGGTCAAGAGGTTGCGAGCCATAAACACTAGAGGTGTTTTTTGCCTGGCTAGGAGTTACTNAGAACCCGGTGCTATCCATTCCAAGCGGTTCAAATAAAATTTCGCGCAAATAAGTTGCCAGGTCTTTTTGCGTTAATTTTTGAATAATAGCCCCGATTACGCTGATTCCAACTGAGTAGTTAAATTCTTCTCCGGGATGGGCCACGAGAGGAACCTCAGAGAGGTTGTTGAGATGATCCAGCAAACTTTTATCGGGAGCACCCATTTGATTGAATAACTGCAGCTCGTCATATAGTTTTCCTACATCGCCAAAACCGGCCACTGCCTGACCGTAACTGAATCCGCTCGTATGAGTAACTAGGTCTCGAATTGTAATCTTCCTCTTCGCAGGCTCGAACTGATTGTTGAAGTCGCCACCTGGTGCAACCATCAATTGGTTGAATTGAGGAAAAAATTTGTCGAGAGGGTCATCTAATGAGAGTTTTCCATCTTGGACAAGCCGGAATAAAGCTGTTGTAACCATTGGCTTGGACATTGAGGCAGTATGAAAAATCGTGTTTTCATCAACGGAGGCACCCATCTCCAACGCTGTTTTTCCCCTTGCCGCTTGGAAAAAATTTTTGTCGTCCTTATAAAGAGAGATTATGTAGTTAGGGATTCTTCCATCGTTGTAAAGTCGATCAGCAATTTCTGTCAGTTCCTTAAGCCTGTTTGAATCATAACCCGCCTCTTCTGGAGTTACCCTCTTGAAATTGGCGAAGGCGGTCGAGGCAAGTATCCCAGCAAAAACGAACATGAAAAGTCTCTTGAATTTGAGCATCTCACTCTCCCTTTAATCTTACGAACGCATAATTGCATTAATTAACAACCCCTGTCAGCAAAAAACGTCTCCATCAATCCTTTTCCTTTTATCTCCTTCAACCCGAGACTAACCACCTCGAATCTGTCCGAGACAAGTTTAGCGGTATCCCCTGAGATATTTATCCTCCCCGCGACGCCATGACTCTCCATTCGTTGAGCAGTATTAACCGCATCTCCCCACAGATCAAAAACAAATTTCTTCTTGCCAATCACCCCCGCAACTACCGACCCAGAATGAACACCTATTCTCATTGCAAGTTTAGATCCCATGACGGGACCTAACGAATTCACGTAGTCTAGCATCCGAAAACCCATCTCCACTGCTAATTCCGCGTGACGCGGATTAGCTGTTGGGACACCACAAGCTGCCATATAATTGTCGCCAATTGTTTTAATTTTCTCTAGACCCAACTTCTCGCACTCGTCATCAAAGTGCGAAAAAACTTGGTTAAGTAGCTCGACAACTTGGGCTGCTCCCATTTTCTCAGCCAAACTTGTAAATCCGACAATATCTGCAAAAATTATTGAGCACTCATCGACGTCATCAGCAATGAGGTACTCCTCAGCCTTCATGCGCATTGCTATCGGTTGTGGGAGAATATTCAACAACAGCTTTTCGTATCTTTCTTTCTCGTCCTGCATTGCTTTTCTGTGTTTCTCTTCCCTGTCCAACAAGTGTTTTCGTTCAAGCGCCGAGTTTATTCTTGACGATAGAATCACAAAGTTTATTGGCTTGGTGACGAAATCCTCTGCTCCTTTTTCTAGGCACCTAAAAACGGTCTCCTGCTCTCCGAGAGACGAAACCATTAATACTGGAATATTTCGTGTCTTGAAGCTGTCGATGTTCCTGGAAAGTATTTCGTAACCCGAAACACCAGGCATCAAAATATCCAGAAGAATTAGATCAATATCTCTACCGCTTTCTAAAAGTGCTTCAGCTTCCTCTCCGCTTTCGGCTAAAAATGCCTGGTGCCCAACAGCAGAAAGCTTCCTCTTTAAAAATTCGAGGTTAGATGGATTGTCATCTACCACTAAGATGCGGCTAGGATACTTTGTTTCGGATGGTTCAAGATCATCTCTTAAAAACAGGTTATAAGTATTAAGCCCCTCGAGATCAGATTCCGAAATCAGCCCCTCTCTAACCAGATCCGACGCTGATTCAATATCTTGATGCACTAGACTATTAACGTTCTCTTTCAGTAATTTTCGCGCATTTTCTATCCGACTCAAATCCTCATTGATAATTGCTAATAGAGAAGGTGAAGCATCTACGCGGACTCTTTTTGTGAGCGTTTCGATCCCGACAAGTTTTGCTTCGATATCCTCCGATAGCCTGACGGATTGCTCCTTTAAAAGATCTTTAATCTTTCCGACCGAAAAACTCTCTTTATCAAAAAACTTTTCTATAGATGATGTTATCGAGCTCCCAAAACCATTTATTTGAGCTAGAGCTGATGCGAACTGATCCATCTCACGAGATATTTGTCCGCTATCCTCGAGATCTTCGATAATTAACTCAGAAAATCCGCATATTATATTTAAATGGGTCTTTAAATTATGTCGAACCTTCCCTATCAACATTTCCTCAAGTGGCTTGTCACTCATTTTCAGCGACTTTCCTTGTCAGAACCGGGAGTCTTCACCACAGTAGTTTCCATTTCTTTTGGTTCTAATCCAAGCGCTATCAACACTTTTGACATTCCCATGAATAAGCCTACCCCAAGACTTATTTCGGCACGCTCTTTCTTTGAAAGGCTTTGCTTGATTATAGCGTCATTTTTTCTCGTCAAGGTTCCCGGTATGCTTATGATTTGGTCAGTAAGCATTAGGGCCGCAGTTGCTTTCTCATCCAAGACTCTCTCGTAACCGTCTTTTATCTCTTGAATTTTCTTCTCTGACAGCCCTGCTGCACGAGCGGACTCAAACCTTACATTCTTTCAGTAGCCACAGTCAGTTATACGAGCATTTCTAATGCGAGTCATTTCTTTGATCTCTAAGCTCAATTCACTATTCCGCCAATACTCCGAATATAAATCCCCGAAACATTCAAACATCTCTCGCTTATGCAGCATCACATTAGTAAAATTAGGAGTTTCACCTTCTATCGCTGAATTAACCCTGGGATTGGTGGCCATCAGAACACCCTTGATGCCAGCTCGAGCCGACATTCCACGTCAAAAAAAGCCAACGCTGTAATCAATTGGACAACACCTGATGCCCCAAGAGCTTCTCTCAATGATAGGAGGTCGCTGTCCTGAATGTCATGTACGCTGGAAACGATTTTTTCAGCCACTTTCAAAGCCGCGAACGCTAGGGCTTTTTCAGTTGAAGTTGAATCTTTATTGTCTTCATTATTGGCTGCCTCTAACCCATGAATTTGCCTTATTCTCGAATTACAAGCATCAAGGACGCTTTCGGGAATGTCGTGCGTATCGATAGTTGAATCGATGAATTTTTTGTATTTCTCGAATAATTTTTGAGGCAGTTGCGCCGTCGCTAGAGATATTTCGTAACCCTGCGAAAGTTTGGCCACTTGTCTAAAAACCTAGTAGCTTAGCGTAACGATCTTTATGAAAAGCTCTGTTACCAAAACTGGTTTCTATAACCCTAGCTCGTTTGAGATAAAATCCAGCATCAAACTCGTCAGTCATCCCAATTCCACCATGGATTTGGATTAATTGGTTAGACATCTCATGCAAAAAATCGCCCACTCTTGCCTTCGAGAGCGAGACCATTTCAGCAGTATTTTCTGCTTGTTCGTCTAGCGCCCGAAGAGCCGCCTCCATGCAGGACCTGCTCAATTCCATTTTACCAAACAAATCTGCGGCTCTGTGACCAAGTGCCTGAAAAGATCCGATAACCCGTCCAAATTGCTCTCTTGTTTTGAGATAGTCAAGTGTCATATCGAAAGCCTGAGCACCGGTTCCGAGCATCTCGGCACTCAACCCCGCTCGCCCGCAGTCTAGGATTTTATCAAGCAGCTCTGCTCCTTGACCTTCATGGCCTAAAATATCTTTGGTATCAAGTTCCACATCATTGAACTCTAAGTTCGCGTACCCCCTGCTGTCCATAGTGTGAATAGCCTGACGGGACAATCCCGCCATGTTACCAGCCACCAAAAACAAAGTTTTACCGCTCTCTGTGTTTGCCGCCACTATAAAGTCCGTTGCAGCCAACCCCTCCTGGACGAAGGTCTTAGCACCGTTTAGTAAAAATCCTGTCTTTGTTTTCTTAGCTTCCGTTTTCATGCGAGAGGGGTCATGTCTCGGTCCCTCATCAACTGCAAGGGTAAGGAGAACGCTACCGTCCACGATTCTAGGTAAGAAGAACTGCTTCTGTTCCTCATTTCCGCCCAGCATGACCCCAGACGCCCCTATAAGAGCCGAAGCAAGNAGTGGAGACGCGGTCAAGTTTCTCCCCAACTCCTCCAATACAAGACCAAAGGTTAGGTACCCTAGACCAGATCCACCATACTCTTCGGGAACAATTATCCCAGTCCAGCCCATTTCGATGATGCCAGACCATGTTTCCGGGATAAACTTCATGTCTGCCTGAGAATCTCTCATTTCACGAAATTTTTCTATCGGAGATTCTTCTTTAACCCAAGCTTTAGCTTGGTCCCTGATCATTGATTGAACTTCATTTAAAGCTGCCATGGACTAACCCTTTTGAGTGGTCTCGGGCAACCCGAGGATATTTTTTGAAATTATGTTGTTCTGAACCTCGTAGGAACCACCGTAGATCGAAATAGCCTTTCCCCAAAGCCAGTCACGAACGTTGCTAAGCTCGTCGGCGTTGAAGTTATCGCCTTCCCATCCAATACCCTGATTTCCCATCAATTCGAGAGTCAATTCTGAGTTTCCTTGAGCTACCCGAGTAGCAGAATTTTTCAGGATAGATGCTGCTGCACTGACTTCGACTTTTCCTTTTGCTTCCGCGGTTATCCTGCCAACGGTAAGGTTATGAGCCTGCGAATCCATAAGGTGTTCCACTAGTCTTACCCTTAAATCCGGATCATCTAATTTGCCTGAGTCGTCAACACCCACATACTTTTTTGCGACTTCTTGCAATGAAGGCTTATTACTCGAGGCACTCGGACTTCGAGCCTGCGTTTGACTTTGTCGCTCATGCTGTAAGAGCCTCTTAACGACGCTCCACCCCTCGTTAAGAGGCCCAAGCAACTCTTTCTTGTCGGTTCTTGCGTTATCGAAAAAGGTCTCACAAAAAGGCGATATTCCAGAAATCAATTGGATTGGCTTCGTTGTCACACCTTCCTGATTCATCGGCAAAAGAACAAAGCTAATGCCATCTCTTTTCCCAGCGGAGGGGTCTGTTCTAACCAACGCTCCGCACCATTGGGAGATGTCAGCACCTGATGTCCAAATTTTTTGACCGTTTATAACAAAACTGTCGCCATCATCTTCTGCACGAGTAGATAGGGAGGCCAAGTCAGAACCTGCATTGGGCTCTGAGAGGCCCAAGCACCATCGCACCTCCCCTGAGGCCATGCCTGGCAGGTGCTTCTCTTTTTGCTCGTCCGTACCATATTCTAAGACGGTCGGACCGACCATGGTAACTCCCATACCCGCCATCAGCGGAATCGGGTTGAAAGCTCCCTGCTTGCCCATTTCTTGACTAATAATCTTCGCCTCAGCATCCGAGAGGTCGGCGCCTCCATATTGCTTAGGCCAAGTTGGGGCTCCCCATCCCCGGCCTGCGAGGCGCTGACGCCAAAGCTCAAAATCAGCCTTTACTTCATCGCTTGACTGTCCCTCCAGCCCCATTGCAGAACCAACCAACCCTGGCGGAAAGTTTTCCGTCACCCAGGCAGCTACCTCTTCTCGAAACATTTCTAAATTATTACTCATACCTTCACTCTTTATTTCAGGCCTTGGCCATGTTGATGATTTTTAATTGTGTAAATTCTTCTAAGCCCTCTGCACCAAGCTCTTTACCCAACCCAGATTGATTTGACCCTCCAAAGGGGATGGTCGGATCTAACTCTGAATGCTTGTTAATCCAGATCGTACCCGCCTCCATTTTCTCTGCTAACTCATATGCTCTCCCTAGATCAGAGGACCAAACCGAACCGCCAAGGCCCCACTGGGTTGCGTTTGCGCGTTCGACTGCATCGTTTTCATCCGAAAACTTCATTACAGGCAACACTGGTCCAAACTGCTCCTCATCGACCAATCTCGAACCCTCTTCGATATCTCTAACAATAGTTGGCCGGATGAAGTAACCAGGCTGATCCGGCACTTCACCCCCCGCGATGACATTTCCGTCCGATTTCGCTTCTTCGATAAGCTCTTTGACCTTATCGAATTGCATTTTATTGTTGAGCGGGCCAAGCTTAGTACCCTGTTCAAGTCCATTACCAATAACTGTTTCGTTCGCAAGCAACGCCAGTTCATCGCACATTTCGTCGTAAATATCCTCGTGTACATATAATCTTTTCATCGCTATGCAGACCTGACCGGTATTTTGGAAAGCGCTGTTGAAGAGCTTTGGTGCTGCCTCTTTAGGATCAACATCGTTCAATACAATGCCGGCATCGTTTCCGCCCAGTTCTAAGGTAATTCTCTTCAATAACCCAGCGGCGCCAGCCATTACTTTCGCTCCAGTAGCAGTGGACCCCGTGAAGGATATCTTTCGCACGTCTGGGTGCGCCGTAAGCGCTGCGCCTAAATCGTTCAAATCGGTGATCACATTAATCACTCCCGGGGGCGCAACATCTTTTATCAATTCGGCAACACGCAGCGTGCTCAAAGGTGTGGTCGGAGCAGGTTTTATGACTATGGTATTCCCCGCAATCAGTGCAGGGGGTAGCTTAAACGCGAGGAGGATAAGAGGGAAATTCCATGGAACAATTGCACCCACAACTCCAAGGGGTGCGTGGTGAGCCTCTACTTTTCTGCCATCACTGTCCTCGATGACTTTTACGGGCAGATCGAGACTGGCAAAATATCGACAGAAAGCGGCCATTCCATAGACTTCCCCAGTTGCATCGCCAATCGGTTTTCCTTGCTCTTCAGTAAGAATCTGGGCCAACTCCTGGGCGTTTGCTTCTACTATGTCCGCTATTTTCGAAACAATCTCTTTTCTGTCTTCAATTTTAGTTTGACTCCATGAGGAGAAAGCTTCTTTTGCTGCTTGGACAGCTTCGTTCAGTTGTTCCTCAGAAGACCGAGGGCAATCGGCAAGCACCTCTTCAGTCGCAGGGTTAAGCACAGGCATGGTGCTTGCTCCGAGCACCAATTCGCCATTTATTAACAAATTATATCCGCTCATATCTTCACCTAGAATCCTAAAACCTCATAATAGAAAAAACTCAATCAATTGACCATGGTCGAGAAACAAAATGCTCTTTTCATAGCCTCACTGGACAGAACACTTCCAATCTGTCTAGATAGTGTCTAGATTTAATTAGAGTACCAATTCATGTGCACTAGCCATGACGTAGTAAACGAAACAGAAAAAGGAGCTTCTCGAGACAAATACCGTCTCGCTAATTGGCCCCATTATCCCGAAGAGATGGACTTTGAAATGGGGTCAGGGGTAGCAGTGGACGAAGACGGTACAATCTATTTATTCACCCGCGATACAGAGCATTGGGCGGCGCATCCACTCGCAATGCGAGAAAAAATGGGCAAAAGCAGTGTTTCGATGTTTTCGAGAGAAGGCGACTTTTTAGGAAAATGGGGGAAATCTGATCTGCCGGGATTTGCTCTGGGCGGTCACACTATCTACATCGAGAAAGATGGTATGTTTTGGACTACCGATAGAGATGGGCACGTCGTCAGGAAATACACGCCTGAGGGGGAAACATTGTTAGAGCTAGGTACTTTTGGAGAATGGGGCTGCGACCAAAACCACTTTAATGGTCCGACAGCNGTCTTGNAGCAGGATAATGGGAACATTGTTGTAGCNGATGGATACTGGAATTCNCGACTAGTCTGGTTNGACGGTGAGGGAAACTTCCTNAAAGAAATCGGGAGCTGGGGCCGTGGACCGCTGGAGTTTAACACTCCGCACGCCATAACTCAGGACAGCAGAGGCAGAATTTTGGTAGCGGATCTAGTTGGCGGTAATTTCCATGAGTACATGACCGTTCCTAATCAAATAGCCGAAGAGAGAGAAAAAACTGAACAGGGCGCTTACCATCGGATACAAAGATTAAACGCCGATGGGACCTTCATAGATGAATGGAGACACATCACCCCGTTAAGCCTTACTTCCTATCAAAATAAAATTTATGCAAGCGACAAAATGAGCGATCTAGTAATTTTAAACGAGGATTCAGGCGAAATTGAGGAGCGGNTAGAAAAAATNTCTATCTACATCCACCAATTGGCNATAGATAAGNACGGNGATCTCTATGCCGCTTCCGTTTACCCTGAGCACGCNGGAGAAAAGCGAGGAAAAGCNGGGCCAAGCCACCGCAGATGGACCAGGAGCTTATGAATCAATCAATAGAACCCANAGGNAGCATCAATTCTCCCCCGTATAAAGTTTGAGTTGCAACGTCAGTATCAAGCTGCTTTGCCCAGGGACCGGCTCTGTTTGAATGTGCGTGATACTTTGGGAAATCGGAAGANGAAACGTCCAGCCGCAANTTAGATCCAGCGCTGATCCACCACTCAATGGGCCAAGAAANAATCTCTATCTNTNNCTTTTCTCCAGGCACATAAGATCTAGGTTCTTTGGCCCCATTTCTAAAGGCGAGCGAGGTAATCGCATCCCTTATATTAATGGCCCGGCCATCTTCGAATTCCTCAATCAGTTTGAAAGTAAAAGCCGTGTCAGGAGCAGACGATGAAACAACAAGATTTGTCCTGATCTTGCCAGAGATTAAGCGCCCATCCTTAAAAGTCTCTGTTCTGTATGAAATGATATCGTCGCGTTCACAGACTGGCCGTTGAAAGACGTTACCAGGCCTAGCTCCCTCATATCCCGGAAGAAGAAAAGCAAGCATACCGGCGCCTCCCTCGGTTGGCAAAGGGTCTCTAGGATCATAATCGAAGCTTAATGGAATCTGAGAAATCTCTATGTCGCTCTTTAAAAATGCGTCAAGTTTATGAACAGAACAATCATCTTTAGTGTCTTTGTGGCGGAGCGAATATGCCATTTTTCCAGTCTTCAGTGGCCACTCATCGTAGTGGCGCCATTCATTTTTACCCATTACGTAAACATTTACGCCAAGGCTAGATTTGAGTTCATCTCCCCTTAAATGATGACTAAACCAATCTAGCATCTCCCGCCATTGGAATAAACCACCACCTGCATTGTCAAGCTCAAAGGCATCTCCAGTGCTTCCTGCGTGAGTCCAAGGCCCGAGAACAAAACGGCTCCCGCTTTTCGTTGACAATCTGTTCCAATCCTTGATTTGGGGACCGATGAAAACGTCGTACCAACCACCTATCATTAACACTGGAACTTCGAGCCGCTCTGGAGTTTCACTTACAAGTCTCCCTAATTTCTCGCCGTAAAGAGCGTCTTCGCTCTGCTCAATATCGATCATCCGCTGATACCAAGGCATTTCGATGCCAAAAATTTCCGTGTCAACCTCTTCATGAGGGTAATGTCTGATTGCTGCTTGATACTCATCGCCTGTGCCCTGAAATACGGTATTCGATGTCCGATTCATGCTTGCCCATGCCGTGAAGGTCTCGTGACGAAACATTCCATCGGCATAAAGCGCCTCTCTCATGTCTGCGGCAAACACGGATGGAACAAAAGTCTTCACTTGCGGTGGCAGACCTTTTGCAGCGGCCGCATACTGATTTAGCGTTAGATAAGATGGCCCCATCATTCCAATATTTCCATTCTGGAAATCTTGTCTTACCAACCAACTTAATGTGTCTCGGCCATCCTGGACTTCATTATTTCCGGGATCCCAAACACCCTCGGAGTCTCCCTGTCCGCGGGTATCTTGAAAAACACACGCGTACCCGTACCTAACAAATCTTCCGCAAACTTGATCCCTTAGGACGGCCTCAAACCTAGCATACGGACTCCTTATCAGGACTGTTGGGAAGGAACCCTCCCCAACGGGTAAATGAATACTGGTGGCCAAAGAAACTCCGTCGTGCATTTTTACCATCTCAAAATATTCATCCCCGGGAGCATGCGAAAATCTGGGCAACCCCTCCTTCGCGCGAGCGATTTCATAACGCATGGAATAAAGGAATAGAGCTACTACTGCCGATGAAATAGCAATCCACGCAAATATTCTAAAAAGCTTCATATCATCGAATCTTATTTTTTTGTTAAAGCCTTAAAAGTTGTTTACCGATGTTTGCGCCCTCGAAGAGCCTTTTTAGAGTGCTTGGGATATTTTCAAAACCCCTCTGAACGTCCTCGCGATGAATTATCTGACCATTTACAATCCAGCTTTTCAGCCTCTCTATCGCTTTTTCGTATTCAGCTTCATAGCCTCGCAGTAAAAAACCCTCAATTTTTGCCTGCCTGAAGACAACGTTAAAATAGTTGGCAGGACCAGCTGGAAGTGTTTCTCGCTCATACCGCGAAATAGCTCCGCATATCACGATACGAGCGTGAGAAGCGATTCGGACCAAAACATCATTTAAGACTGGCCCGCCTACGTTATCAAAAAATACGTTAATGCCATTCGGTGCTAATTCTTTCAGCCGCTCTTTTACTTTTTCTGATTTGTAATCAATTGATCCATCGAAGCCAATTTCTTTAAGCCATCTTGCTTTCTCCGCTCCTCCAGCAGAACCAATAACCCGGCATCCATTAATTCTAGCTATTTGACCAACCACAGAGCCAACCGCTCCAGCGGCGCCAGAGACCATGACCGTGTCCCCTACCTCGGGCTTTCCTATCCTCAACAAACCAAAGTAAGCTGTTAAACCCTGCGCTCCTAGAGGGCCTAGATACAGGGTTAACATCTTATCGTTGGGCAATACCTGAAGGTCTTTTCCAGGAAGTGTTGCAAACTCTTGCCACCCAAGCTGGCCAATCACTTTGTCGCCGACTTTGAATTGATTATCCCTGCTCTCTAAAACTTCGCCAATTCCTCGCGCACCCATCACTTCTCCTTTAGTGGCGCCTGCCGAATAACCAGAGATCACTTCCAACTGTCCTTTCTGAGACGGTTCGAAGCTAAGAACCTCGACTTTTACACGGACCTCTCCGGGACCCAACAAAGCTAAAGTCTCGCTTGCTTCCCTAAAATCTTTTAATAGTAGCGCTCTGCCTCTGGGATTACCCTCGATCAACCATTGGCGATTATCTGTCATTTTGTCTCTCCTAACGAATGCGAGTTATAGAAAAAAATACACACATAAATTTTTCCAAACATTTAAAAAAAAATTTTGCCTTCGCAAGTCTACTCTGTTCGCTTCCATTTATCAGCTTTTTTCTATACCATCCAGACGGTACAGTAATCAATTGAGTATCATGCGCAACAACAAAAAAAGTTTAATTCTTGCCGCAGCTTTGCAGGTGGTGGAGAACGAAGGAGCAAATCACCTCACATTGGACGCAGTTGCAAAAAAAGCTGGCTTCTCAAAAGGAGGCGTTCTCTACCATTTTTCAACAAAAACAGAGCTTTTAAAGGGAATGGTTAATTATCTCATCGAGACAAACGACCTGAAGCTGCTTAAGCGAAAAACCGGGGAAAAACTGATAACAGCAATCGTCCAACAAGAAAATCAAATGACGACACAGGAAAGAAGAGCCTCGTTTGCTCTAGTTGCAGCCGCTTCGGAGGATGAGGAACTCCTTGAACCCGCGAGGAAATACTATAGCCAATTGTTTCGGGAAGTCACTCGAAACTCAGCCTCTAGTGAGGAAGCGATGCTTCTCCTCCTAGCGATAGAGGGGATGCGTTGGCTTAATATTCTTGACCTAAGCCCGTTGAGTAAAGACGAAACTAAAAACATACGGCGACTCCTAAAACGAAGAGCGGCTGAAAATTAAAATGAAGACCGTCTTGATAGTTATCATTCTTCTGCTCTTCGGTTGCGATAGCCGAGAGCCTCCTGAACCGGCGTCCCAAAAAGTGCGTCCTGCAAAAATAAAAACGTTAACCACTGCCACGACTTACCAAGAGTTAGAGTTTGCGGGCAGAGTCGAAGCAATGCAAACCACTGACCTCTCTTTTGAGGTGCCAGGGCGCTTAGAGGTTGTTGCCTTCAAGGAGGGCGAGGATATAAGAGAGGGTGAATTAATTGCCAAATTAGATTCAGAGACCTTTTTACTAGCTGTACGAGAGGCCGAAGTTCAATTGAAGCTATCGCTTCAAGACTTGTCACGAAAACAAAAACTTTTAGCCAAAAAAGGAATCGCTAAGTCAATCGTTGATGACGCTCAGACAACTTTCGAATTGATGGAAGTCAAATTGACACAAGCAAAAAAAAGGCTACAGGATGGCATGATTTTGTCACCTTTTGATGCCTATTTATCAAAGGTTTATTTCGACAACTTCGTCAATCTTGCCCCCGGGACTCCTGTGGTAAAAATTCATGATTTAACAAGATTAAAAATTATTATTAGCATACCTGAGACATTGATGGCTACCACTGGCCCAGAGTCGATAAAAAATGCCTGGGCAAGATTTTCTTTTGCGGGAAATAAACGGTTCCCGATAACCTACCACGAGAGCAGCGGCGAGGCAGATCAGATGGCCCTGACCTACGAAGTCGCCTTTTTAATAGACCCACCGAAATCAATCAATCTTTTACCTGGGATGACAGCCGCGGTGACCATCGGTGTCAATACATCCGATCCACAGAGTATTTTTATACCCGCGTCGGCTCTTGTCTCAACTCCTGACGACTCTCTAGCGGTTTGGGTCTATGACGACTCAACAAATCTAGTTGAAAGGAGGAAGATTGAAACTCTGTCGCCGACTAATAAGGGAATTCCCGTTTCCGAAGGGTTAGCAGTGGGAGATAAGATCGTGGTTTCGGGTGCAAGCCAACTTCAGGAAGGAATAAAAGTTAGGCCACTGGAATGAGAAATATTGCGTCGTTTATCTCAGATAATCCGATTTATGGCTGGATTATAATCTTAGTTTGCATCGTGGGGGGTTGGCATGGAATAAGCACGATTGGAAGGCTTGAGGATCCGCCGTTTCCCATAAAAGTAGCGTATGTAATCACACCATACCCTGGAGCAAGCGCAGAAGAAGTTGAATTAGAAGTAACTGACAAAATAGAAGATGCTATTCAGGAACTTCCCTACATCCAAGAAATGACATCTAAATCCGTGCCTGGCAGATCAGAAATCCAGATCGAACTTCTCGAGGAGTTTGGATTGGACGAAACGCCTCAAATTTTTGATGAGCTTAGGAGAAAAATCCGAGAGTCCGAAATCTACCTTCCGCCAGGTGTGAATAGCTCGTTAGTCGAGGACGACTTTGGCGACGTATTCGGTGTGTTGTATGGAATAAAAACCGATGGTTTTTCACACTCGGAGACTCAAGACTTAGTTAAGTCAATTTCGACAAAACTTAAATTGGTCCCAGGAGTTGCAAAGGTCACAACACGAGGCCTTCCTGAAGAAGCAATATACCTCGAATTTGAAGAAACTAAGTTAAATCGTATCGGCCTCTCTGTTGAGGAAATCGCAGGTCAGATCTGGCTTGACAGCCAAGTTATGTTTTCGGGCTCAACCGTATTCGAAGGCCGGCGTCTCAGGATCGCTCAAAGCAATGCAAAAGTTGGAGTCCAAGATTTAAAGCAAATGAGAATCGGAAGCCCTGGATCGACTGAGATTGTTTTTCTGGGCGACTTAGCAAAAATTCAAAGAACAAAAATCGAAAACCCCAGAGAAATAGTAAGAGTAAACGGCGAGGATGTAGCAGTGCTTGCGATTTCTGTCACTCCTGGACAAAACGTTGTTGCTGTTGGAGAAAAAATTGACCGCTCAATTAAGGAGCTACGAGATGAACTTGCAATCGGAGTAGAAGTCTTTCCGATTTATCGACAGCATATCGTAGTCGATGGGGCAATAACTAATTTTCTAAAAAATCTTATCATCTCTGTTCTCACAGTTTCCCTCGCGCTAAATTTATTTATGGGATGGAGAGCGGGGACGGTAGTTGGTGCAGTGCTTTTGCTTACCGTGCTCGGCACTATCGAGGTGATGAATATTTTAGGCGTCGAGCTTCAGCGAATTTCTCTGGGTGCGTTAATGATTTCGATGGGAATGCTTGTAGATAACGCGATCGTTATCGCTGAAGGAATGGTAATCGGGGTAAAGCAAGGCCTCAGCCCACGAGAAGCAGCTGCAAAGTCAGTTTCTAGAACACAGTATCCCCTTGTTTGCGCAACGATTATTGGGATACTGGCTTTCGCCCCAATAAGTTTATCTGATGATAATTCAGGGCATTTCTTGATTTCTCTTTTTCAAGTTGTTGCTATTTCTCTTTTACTCTCGTGGTTTTTAGCAATAACAATCATACCCTTGCTTGGTGGCCTGTTATTGAAAAATGGAACCACGGTCACTGAGCAAGAGCTTTATAAAGCCTGGTATTTTTTTCCTTACAAAAGATTGCTAAGAATTGGCCTGCGCAATGCTCGGTTTGGAGCCCTAGCAATTGTATTAATCACTTCAGCGGGGCTTTTTTCTATGCAGTATGTCCAACAAGGATTTTTTCCATCAAATAACAACCCGCTCTTTTACGTCGATTATCGGCTCCAAGAAGGCACGGATATAAACGCAACATCAGCAGATATAATGCCGCTTGAAAAAATGCTTAGAAATATTGAGGGAATAAAATCAGTGACGACCTTTGTCGGAATTGGCCCTCCTAGGTTTACTGCAATTACCCAACCAGAACAACCCAACCCAGCTTACGCTCATATGATTGTAGAGGTCGCTGACGTGGAGGATATGAATGGGCAAATGATAAAAGCGCAAACAAGTTTGATGAACTTAAGACCTGATTCCGAAATACAGGTTAGGAGGGCTGAATTTTCGCCTGGAGGAGGCAGCAAAATAGAAATGCGGTACTCGGGACCAGATATCAAAGTTCTCAGAAAGTTATCTGAGGAAACCTCGGCCATCTTCTTGAAGCATGAATTAATTGATAGAAAAACAGATTGGAGACCTCAATCCCTGCAACTAGTCCCTGCATTTAATGAGGAGAAAGCAAGAATGTCTGGGATTACAAAACAAGACCTAGCCAATTCGCTTGCCTACAACACACTTGGGCTCACCGTTGGAATGATTAGAGATGGTGACAAAATTTTACCAATAGTCGCGAGGGCGCCTGCCCTGGAAAGACAAAATATTGCTGGTATGCAAAACAAAAGCGCCTGGAGCGAGACCCATAGAAATTACGTTCCGATAAATCAATTAGTCAATGAGTTCAAGCTCGAGTCCGAGAACACGACAATTTATAGAAGGGATGGTATTCGTACACTTACGGTTCAGGCGAATCAACCCAAAGGACATAATGTAAATGAATACTTCAAAAACATTAGAAAAGAGATCGAGAGCATCGAATTACCCTTTGGGTACGCACGCGAATGGGGTGGTGAATTCGAAAGCAATAAAATGGCGTACGAGTCTTTGGGGGAGCGCATTCCTCTGGCGTTTTGCCTGATGTTTTTCGTAACTATTCTGATGTTCGGGTCGCTGAAACAGCCCATTGTTATTTGGCTTACCGTTCCTATGGTTCTATGCGGTGTAGCAATAGGATTGTTGATCACTAACCTACCGTTAACATTCCCATCTTTTCTTGGAATCTTGAGCCTTGCTGGAATGCTAATTAAAAATTGTATTATTCTGGTGGACGAAATTGACAAAAGATTATCTGAGGGCGAGGCAAGTCTTTTTACGTTGGAAATTGCGAGCTTGAGCCGTCTAAGGCCAGTTATGCTAGCTGCACTGACTACCATATTTGGAATGTCACCTCTCTTAACCGATGCTTTTTTTCGAGAGATGGCAGTGTCAATTATGAGCGGTCTAGCGTTCGCAACAATACTTACTTTGTTTGCAGTCCCAGTTTTCTATAGAATCGCCTTAGGGAAAAGAGTTGCTTAGTCTTATATGAAAAATCGTCTGGTTATTTGATTTTTGATTAGGTCTTCCCTGATCGAATTAAAAGGTATTCACGGCGTCTATATATTTCTAAAAACCATAAAACAAAGCTAAATTTTTGAGGAGACCGACATGGCAGACGCTTACATTATAGATGCGGCAAGAACCCCGAGAGGAATCGGTAAACAAGGGAAAGGGGCTCTGACCGAGTTTCACCCGGGACGGCTTTTGGCTAAAGTCTTTGAAGAGATACAGAAACGCAACAATCTAAACACGGACGATATCGATGATGTTGTGGTGGCCTGTTCTTCCCAAGTAGGCAAGCAAGGATTCTGTGTAGGCCGAATGGCTGCTTTGGATGCTGGTTGGAGTGACAAAGCGTGTGGGATGACCCTCGATAGATTTTGTGGATCCGGAATTACATCTGTAAACATCGCAGCCGCGAACCTAATGAGCGGTATGGATGATCTCTGCGTCGCCGCAGGGGTCGAAATGATGTCATACACTCCCACCGTCCCTAGAGCGGACAACAATAGAACTGTTGATGGCAGTAATCTGCACTTGCGCGATCTTCATCCCCAACCGCATCAAGGAATTTGTGCTGACATGATCGCCACTATCGATGGATATTCTCGAGAAGAAGTAGATGCCCTCGCGGTAGAAAGCCAGAGACGAGCTAAGTTCGCCATTGAAAATGGTCATTTTGATAAAAGCCTGATTACGGTTAAGAATGATGATGGTTCAATCGCACTTGATAGAGAGGAGTTTCCAAGACCAGGCACAACCCTAGAATCACTTAGAAATCTTGATACTGTATTTGATAAGTTTATGAATATCCCGGTTGATGATACTGGCGAAACCTTTGATCAATTAGTGAAAAGAGCGTACCCGGACATGAAAATTAACCATGTTCATCACGCTGGTAATTCTTCGGGGGTAGTCGACGGCGCTGCGGCTCTGATAATGGCTACCAAGGAATACGCAGATCAAGTCGGTTGGAAACCCCGTGCGAAGGTAAAAGCCATTGCAACAGTTGGCGGGAGCCCAACTTTGATGCTTAACGAACCTGTTCCTGCTGCTAAAAAAGTGTTGGCAAGAGCCGGCATGACACTCAACGACATTGACCTGTTCGAGGTGAATGAGGCCTTTAGCGTTGTTGCGGCGAAGTTCATTCGGGACTTAGATTTAGATATGAATAAGGTCAATGTTAACGGCGGCGCAATGGCTTTGGGACATCCAATCGGAGCAACCGGATCGATGCTGATTGGGACAGTTTTAGACGAACTCGAAAGAAGAGATCTTAATACCGGTCTGATAACAATGTGCACCGGGGGAGGGATGGCTCCAGCAATTATAATAGAGCGAGTCTGATCTAGAAAACCAATAGATTTCTTCGCACTAATAAAAATATAAAGCTAAAGAGTTTTTGAGTTGCAAACGACTAGATCACGTAGAACCCTTCTCGCTTGTTTGACCGTGATGGGGGTGGGGTTCTCTGTGCTGTTCCCTGTTCTTACCCCCGTGGGCCGACAGCTAGGACTGAATGAATTACAGATCACTAGCATTATCGCGGTCTCTTCACTTACCGTTTTTTTAGCGACACCGCGGTGGGGCCGCTTAAGCGATCGGCTAGGCAGAAAACCCATCATATTGATCGGAGTCTTCGGTTTTTCGATTGGCACTTTTCTGTTTAACGTCATATTAGAGCTTGGTCTCTCTGCAAAATTATCAGGGCTGTCCTTGTTTTTTGCCTTGCTCCTGGCTCGCATCTGTCACGCATCAATTATGTCGGCTGCGATGCCCGCAGCAACTGCCTACATGGCAGATATCACTGACATTGGATCTAGAACCAAAGGGATGGGAGCAGCAGGCGCCGCAAACAATTTGGGGTCTATTGTTGGCCCAGCACTCAGCGGATTAGCAATTATTTCCTTACTCCTACCTCTCTGGTTGGTAGGTTGTTTGGCATTCTTGAATGGACTCTTCGCGCTAAGATTTTTGCCGCCTTCACCCAGAGGAAGAGAAAAAAGCCAAAACATCGAAAAACTGCGATACTCGGATAGCAGAATTCTCCCCTATATCATAGCCGGAGTCGCTTTATTTACTGGCTTCGCTATCGTCCAACAAACAATGGGATTTAAATTTCAAGATTCGCTGGCGTTGACGACAGCGGAAACTAGCGCAGTTTTTGGGTCTGCTCTCGTATTATCGGCGATCAGCGCTCTTGCCTCTCAAGTATTCATTGTTCAGCGAATAAAAATCGAACCAATTGCCTTGATTCAAATCGCGATGCCAATACTGATCCTAGCCTTTATTCTTATGGCATTCTCTGAAACAAGGCTGCCCCTCACTGTGGCGTTTGGAATAATGGGGCTTGGAATGGGATTAGCAGCGCCCGGTTTAATGGCCGGGGCGTCTTTAGCAGTGCCAGCAGAGAACCAAGGCGCAGTAGCCGGCTTAGCATCATCCTGCGGTCCACTAGGCTTCACTATAGGCCCGCTAATAGGCGGCGCGATCTACCAATTCAGCCCTACGGCTACCTATTTGTTCGCAGCTTCGATCTATTTCTTACTTTTCCTCTTTTTGAGCAAACTCGAAAAGTCACCTCGTAATTAAAAAAAGAATAGCGGAACCGCTCATGGAGTTAGCCCCTGAGACATTGCTTCATATCTATATAGG
>PARM01000021.1 GCA_002711495.1 Gammaproteobacteria bacterium | reverse complement strand
ATTCCGAGATATTAGAAGACAGGTTAGACACTTTGATTGGCGCCGCGCTCCAAGGCTTTTTGATGGTCCTTATATTGCTCGCCCTTTTTCTCAGGCCTCGACTAGCCTTCTGGGTCAGTCTCGGGGTGCCAGTCGCATTTTTAGGGGCACTCACCTTAGTCAATCTGGTGGGACTTTCTATAGATGCTATCTCGCTTTTTGGGTTTATTTTAGTGCTGGGCATATTGGTAGATGATGCGATAGTCATTGGAGAGAGCATCCATTCTAAGCATCAAGGCGGCGCTCCTCTTTTAGAGGGAGCTGTTCTCGGAGCTCAGGAGGTAACCGTGCCAGTAATTTTTGGTGTCCTCACGACGGTAACCGCGTTTTTACCCATAATGTTCGCAACTGGATTTATGGGCGATATCGGTTATGTTATAGCAGCGACAGTCATATGTTGTCTTGTGTTCTCTATCGTTGAATCCCAACTTATACTTCCCGCACACCTTGGCCACAGCCACATCAAAAGCCCCGAAAGAGAGGTTGGCCTGATGTTAATTCCGATCGTGCTTATCTTGATTATTGCTCTCTCGGAAGATTTTCGTGAAACGCTCGCTCTAGGTATATTCGCGGTTAGCTGCTTCCTTGCCCTTTACTTGAATGGAGCTTTTTCAAGGCTAGCGAAGTACATAACTCAAAAGCAATCCATTTTTGCCAAAAACTTTGAAAATCTCATCGACACAGGTTTTCGTTCCATATCAGAAAAAGCACTGAATAAAAGATATCGGACAATCTCCTGCGCAGTGTTCGCATTTATCATTGCTATGGCTATATTAGGGAGCGGTCGTCTGCCATTCTCTTTTTTCCCTCCACTGGCATCGGATCAAGTGATAGCTAAATTAACAATGCCTATGGGAACAAATTCGGCGATTACTGAAACAGGTGTAGAACAACTAGAAAACTCGGCAAACCTTTTAGCTCACGAGTTAAAATCTCAATACCCCGAGGCAAACCCCGTGATGCATATAGCATCGGCCTTAGGAAGCGCCTCTGGCGAGAACAGTCGGAGTGAAGGAAGCCACCTCGGCGAAGTGGTTTTGCAACTGACACCGAGTCAGACAAGGGACATAAAAACAATTGAGGTTGCCAACAGATGGCGGGACTTAAATGGGCCTGTTTCGGACGCCATAGAGCTTAAATTTAATTCATCTCTGTTTTCATCAGGGGACGACATAAATATCCAGTTGGAAGGAAACGACGTCAGCGCCTTAGCGCTTGCAGCTAAACAAGTAAAACGTAAGCTGGCTGAGTATCCCGGAGTAATCGACATAACAGACTCTTTCCGGTCGGGCAAAAAAGAGATAAAACTTTCTATCCTGCCCTCAGGAGAATCCCTTGGATTAACCCTAAGCGACCTGGCTCGACAAGTTAGACAGGCTTTTTATGGGGAGGAGGCACAACGCGTTCAGCGCGGGCGAGAAGATGTTCGAGTAATGATCAGGTACCCAGAGGACGAAAGAGGATCACTTGACGCCTTAAATTCGATGCGAATCAGAACACCGGATGGAAACGAAGTTCCGTTCGCTACCGTAGCGAAAGGCGAACAAGGAGTGGGGTTCTCAATAATTCGACGAAGTGAGGGCAAACGCATTGTTAACGTTATAGCGAGTGTTGACCGAACTCAGATTACGGCGAACGAAGTCATCGCGGATCTGCGATCTGGACCGATCCAGAAAATACTTTCGCCCTACCCATCCGTAGCTTATGGGTTAGAAGGAGAACAAAAAGAGCAAGCGGAATCTATAGGTAGCTTGATCCCTCTCTCTATTTTTGGGTTGGTGGTGATTTACACCCTACTTGCGATTCCTTTAAATTCCTACCTCCAACCCCTAATAATTATGAGTGTAATCCCGTTTGCGTTCGTAGGCGCCGTATTTGGACATTGGATAATGATGAAATTTGGGTTAGTTTCAGGAATCGCTATGATGTCAATCCAAGGATTCGTAGCGGCTGCGGGCGTTGTCGTAAATTCCAGTTTAGTATTGGTTCACTCAATAAATAATCGACGTAGCCAAGGAGAATTCTTAAGAGAAGCCGTTATAAATTCTTCTTTATCTCGATGTCGACCAATTATGCTCACTTCAATTACAACCTTTGTAGGTCTCTTGCCGCTGATGTTAAACACCAGCGTTCAAGCTCAATTTCTTGTTCCTATGGCTGTCTCGTTGGCTTTTGGCGTTTTGTTTTCAACGGTGGTGACTCTGCTTGTAGTCCCATCGGGGTATTTAATTCTGGATGACGTGAGTAGCTGGCTAACATCAAGAAATCAATCAGCCAAGTCACCAACCTCTTTCCAATAAGTCTCCAATATTTTTACGTGCTCCTCGGGAGTTCTAAGCCCCTCGCCGTGACCACGCAGCGCCATTGCTCTCATAGAGACATGAGAGGCGCCAACATTTATCCACGCTTCTATCTCTTTTCGCCATCTTTCGGGACCTGATTGAAAATTTAAAAGTGCCTCTACCCCAAAATCACTGCCATCTCGATTTGCATCGTTTAAATATTTTTTAAGAGAGTCCCAGCTCGCGAGATTTTCTCTCTGTCCACTCCCAAAGATAAAACCATCTCCAATTGCTGCAGCGCGCTTTAAGGCGACTTCCTTAAAGCCGCCTAACCAAATAGGAATCTTTTTCTCTGGCAATGGATTCAACCCAGCTCGCTCAATCATGTGCCATGCACTCTTGTAATCGATTACAGGCTTCTCCCATAATTTTCGGAGCAGGTTAATTTGATCTTCCTGACGCTTTCCTCGATTAGAAAAGTCTTCATTGAGACTATCGAATTCAACGTAGTTCCAGCCAGTGCCTACGCCCAGCCTTAGTCTTCCAGAAGAAAGAATGTCCACCTCGGCTGCCTGCTTCGCTACAAGAGCTGTTTGCCTTTGCGGGAGGATGAGTACTCCGCTAGCAAGCTCGACGCGCGAGGTGCACGCCGCAAAAAAACCCAGAAGAACAAAAAGTTCGTGGAAGGCTGATTGATCTGAGTAGGGGCCCCAAAGTGGGGGGTCCCTATCGGCATGAACAGCACCTAATACGTGGTCNTAAACGAGNAAATGAGAATAACCCAAACCNTCTGCCGCCTGCGCCCAATCTTTTATAATCGCTGGATCGTTACCAATTTCTAGATGAGGAAAGACAGCGCCTATTTTCATTTTTTTAGCCCCTGAACCTNAATTGTAATAGGCTAATCAATATTTTGAAACAAAGGTATGATTTATGGCAAAAAGGTATATAACAGAAATGGGGATGGGAACAGACGTCCACGGACAAGACTATACGGTAGCCGCCGAAAGAGCCGTTTTTGATGCGATACACCATTCGAGCTTGCACTTTTTTGAGCACTTGAACAAGTCGGCANACGACATGATCATTGATTTAATGGTGGCTGTTCCAAAACCGAACATGGTTGACCAAGAACGACTAGCACGGTCTTTGCCATACGGTAATATAAATCTCATGCTATCCAAAGGCGGTCTCGAGATACCCGGGGACGGCGAGGANGATGCAATTGTCATTGCAAACGCCGGAGTAATTGTTCGATTGAATGACTAAGAANCGAAGTAATTAACTAGGCAGTAAATCGAAAACCTTTAAATCTTCAGAGGCTGCGCTTTGCCTTGCAACCATTTGTCCCATCCAGGCTTTTCCTGCTTCATTTGTTGGATCTAAAGTGCCTGCAACGACAGCCGCGTAGACCCAATTATAAAGAGTACAACTCCTATAATCATCCCAGACAGAGTCGAAGGCAAGTCCCTCTACTCCACGANTTNTCAAGCCGTCTATGTATCTATTNAGCAGCTGTTTTTCCTCTCTTTGTCTGATTTCAGTTTTTGTATTTTGGCCAAGCAACAAAGCAACATCAAACATCCCTTTCGCAATTAATGGGCCCTGCCAATCTAAAATTGCGACCTGATGATGGCTCGGTTCGACACCAAAGAGGAGATTTGGCATCCTAAAGTCNCCGTGGCAGAGAGTATTGGGTCCACTCATTCGTTCCAACTGCAGAGCCGGCACTGCTTCGAGGAATCGGTCGCGATGATCACGCACATTCTNGGGCACGAAATCATCAAAGGCTTNGACCATGGGATCCCAGCCAGTTCTGGACCAGTTAAGCATATTATCCGCGTGATAACTGTTTGCAATCCCAGGAACCCATTTCAGCGTGGAAGTTTTGTCCCAAAATGCGCTATGAAGCTTCGCTAATTCGTCAATCGCTAACTCGGTTTGCTCAAGATTAGCTCCGATTNCCTGATCTCCAACTTCATAATCACTGAGATCCTCCATGAGTATCAGGAAATTATCACCATCAAGCGCGCAGTAATAAAAAGCCGGGCATCNTGCCTCTGTTCGCGGATCTAATTCGTCTGCAAACCTAGTTTCTCTCTCGTATAAGTTCATGTTCATCGCAACTTCGCGATTAGTGGNATTTTNNGACGCGTATTTAGCTATTACTGAAGGTGGGAGATGAGGTGCTTTGGTATTATATTTGAATGTTAGCTTCGAGATATCAGCCATCATTCCCGTCCCCTCAGCTAGCGGCTCTACAGAAACCTCCCGAATCGAGATTCCTGAAGGCAAAAACCTATTTGACAAAGCCCGGTTTAGAAAGTCAGCCGAGAATCCCTCGGGAAATTTGGACAAACTCATAAAGATCCTCCCTAGTTTTTAAAAGATTATTCTATTTTTCTTGCTCTTTTAGTAGCTAGTTGGGCTTCAAATTAATCGCCGCTATTCCCACTTACTCTAAACGAAAAATTAACAGAAAAAACTTATTGTTTTTTGAATCTTTATTTTTTGGCTTTAAGATCTAATTCCATGAACAGTGCANTTAACCTTTTAAATATGATCCACCATTGGGACACACTTGCACTCAGGGTTTTGTCATCTAGAGATGCTTCGGGGACCCTTACTCGGCTCGCAAAGACCATTTCATTTTCCGGTAATGGCTATGCCTATTTGGTTACACCTGTTTTTCTTTTCNTTTTTGATTTCTCTCAAATACNAGAATTCGTTCGAATCGCGATAAGCGCAATCGTTGCGGAGAGATTAATTTACGCAGTAATGAAAAGAGGCCTAAAGCGGCGGCGACCGGCAACTATTTTATCCAACTATCACAGCGTCATTGAAGCAGGGGATGAATTTAGTTTCCCATCCGGACATACTTCGGCTGCCTTTCTCATAGTGTCACTTTTAGTTCTATTCTACGGATCCGTTTTTGTAATTTTTTATCTTTGGGCAGGATTGGTCGCCTTATCGAGATTAGTGCTAGGGGTTCATTTCCNTACGGACTTGCTTTTCGGAGGCCTTTTAGGGTCATCGGTCGCGTATCTCACTTTTGCCCAACTCTTATGAGAATACTCTACGGAGTTCAGGGGACTGGAAACGGGCACCTCACCCGAGCCATTGCAATCACAGAAGCTATGGAAACATCTTTTTCTGATTGCGAGGTTGATCTGCTTATTTCCGGGAGGTTAGAGGAAAAACTTCCAATTAAGACTAAAGAAATCATTTGGCGACACGGCGCGACATTGATTATCAATAATGGCAAAGTTCGATTGGTAAAAACTATTCTTAATTTCAGTCCAAGGCAATTTATAAGAGATATCGGAAGGCTTAAACTCAAAAAATATAATTTGTTGGTCACCGATTATGAACCTATCGTTGCCTGGACAGCAAAAATCAGGAGGAGAGAGGTCATTGGAATCGGTCATCAGTACGCTTTTCACTATGATGTGCCGATAAAAGGCTGGAGACCGTTATCAAAAAATCTCATGAAACTTTTCGCACCAGTCAATAGGAGAGTTGGTTTGCACTGGCATCATTTTAACCAACCGATCCTGCCTCCCGTTGTAGATGTTGGTTTAGCTTCCGAGAGCAGAATTCAGAACAATAAAGTGATTGTTTACCTGCCCTTCGAGGAGCCAGAAAAGTTAACCAGAGATCTTCNGAAAATTTCAGATCATGAGTTTTATGTTTATCACCCCGCGCTCGAAAATTCCGACGAAGGGAATATGCACAAACGGAAAATCTCTCGAGCGACTTTCAAAGATGATCTCGTAACCTCAAGCGCCGCAATATGCAATACTGGATTTGAACTCATTAGTGAGTGCTTAACTCTTGGAATTAGAGTCTTTACGAAACCACTGGGTAATCAGATCGAGCAACAGTCGAACGGGGCCGCATTATCAAAACTGGGCTATGCAACAGTTGTAAAAAAGCTCTCGATCGAAGATATCCGAAATTGGTTAAGAAGGGATGACTCAATAAAAGTCACCTATCCTAANACCCAGAAGTCGTTGGCGAATTGGCTTGTATCGGGAGCGGCACAGCCAATCGAAGAGATAGCCACTGATCTGTGGGCTGGCGTCAGTGTTTCTCGATAAGTGTCCCTATTTTACCCCGAATTTCTGCGCNTTCCTAAAGGCTTGTAATTCGAAGTCAGGATGGATTTCACTGGGCTCTTGTTGGTAACAGGCGACGTCGTAAAAATCNCGAAAAGAAAGAATTTTTCCGTTAACAACCTTTGCCACTCCGCATATATGGGGAGTCATAAGATCTCTCCCAGATACGTCCCAGTGATGATCTAGTCTCTCAGTAAAAACAATGTCTNCATCGCTGGCTAAATTCAGNANTTCTGCGCTGAAATGAGTCATNTTCTNTAGGATTGGAATTTCTTTTGCAAAGCCTCCTTTCGAAATATGTTCTCTCAGATGTTCAAGCCCGTATATGGTGTCAAGACCACTGTTGGCCCAAATGAATTCCGNGCTACAAAGCTCATNTATTTGTTGGTGCAATGTTCCNAGNTCCATCGCGCGGATTAGCATTAGGACAGTTCGTTCGTTATCATTTCGGCCTATGGACACATTTACCATCAATTAAACCTTTTAAATAAAAAATAACCTATCAGCTTTTTGGTCATGAGACCAAAGAAATCAGGGAAGCCTATGACCGAGACACTTAATTTTATCCGCTACGAGGGAGTATCAAACGGCGTTGCCAGAATTGTACTNAACAGGCCGGAAAAACGAAACGCACAGAACAAAGGGATGCTTTACGAACTTAANGACACCCTTGATCTAGCGTCGCAAGACAACGAGTGCAAAGTGATTGTGTTGGCCGCGGAAGGACCTGATTTCTCCTCAGGACATGACATGAAAGATCGCGAGCCAATGACGCATAAGCCGGTGGGAACNTGGGGGGGGTTCAATCAACCAGGCATAGAAGGCCATTGGGCNTTTGAAGAGGAACTTTACCTCGGTTTTTGCTGGCGGTGGAGGAATATCCCCAAACCAACCATGGTTGAAGTTCAAGGCAGAGTCATAGCAGCAGGTCTTATGCTGGTCTGGCCNTTNGATATTATTGTCGCTAGCGAAGACGCACGATTTTCGGATCCAGTGGTCGCTTTCGGAGTAAACGGGGTCGAATACTTCGCTCATCCATGGGAAGTCGGAGTCCGAAAAGCCAAGGAAATGCTCTTTACGGGAGAAGCAATTACCGCGCAAGAAGCCAAGGATTTGGGNATGGTTAACCACGTTGTCCCGCTCTCTGAGCTCACAGACTTTACGATGAAAATGGCGANTCACATTGCTAAACAACCATTGTTGGCGCTTAAGCTTGCCAAGCAGTCAGTCAACCAAATGCAGGACGGGCAGGGGATTTGGACATCCCTCCAAGCCGCAATGTCTTTGCAGCACATGGGGCATGCACATGAAAGGCTGCTTCACCAAACANTAGTAGAACCAGAAGGCGAGGATAAAATCAAGAAGCAAGCGAAGAAGAAAAGTTCTAACGAATTCTAAGCGGACTTATTCCGACTGGATTAGAATAAAAAAAGCTGATAACTTGCTTGAAAGAGTGGCGATAAGGAAGAGTTTAATGGGTCAAATCTCCATTAACGAAAACGTCATGGACTTGACTCCTGATGGTCCGCGGTTAAAAGGTATGAAATGCAATAATTGCGGAAACCACGTCTTCCCGATGCAGTCGGGTTGCCCAAAGTGCACGTCGGATGATGTTGAAGAGGTTCAACTAGGAACTCAGGGAACGCTTTGGGCATGGACAATTCAAGGATTCCCGCCCAAGGCCCCGCCCTATCTAGGGGAAGCTGATCCCGAAAAATTTGAAGCCTANGGAGTTGGATACATAGAACTNCCNGGTCAATTGAAAGTTGAATCGCGATTGACCATATCAGATCCCTCACTTCTAAAAATTGGTATGGAAATGAAAATTGTCCCAGAACCGATTGGTACAGACGAGGAAGGAAACGAACTAGTTACCTTCGCGTTTGCGCCTTCCGCTTGAATAAGGAGAAACTATAATGAGTGACGATGTAGCAATTGTTGGAATAGGAATTCACCCATTCGGTCGACATGAAGGCGTTACCGGGATGGAACAGGGAGCTATTGCAATCAGAAAAGCTTGCGAAGATGCGAAGATTAAATGGAGCGATCTCCAATTCGCCTTTGGAGGCAGTGTTGCTGCCGGGTCCCCCGATCACATGGTTTCCCAGATGGGTTTAACTGGATTGCAATTCATTAATGTAGTAAACGGTTGCGCAACAGGGGGATCTGCGCTTATTTCAACCTATAATACAATCAAGTCTGGAGCCTATGACTTGGGCGTTGCTGTGGGATTTGATAAACACGAGCGCGGTGCTTTTAGAGTACAAACTGGTAAGCAGGGCGAGAGAGATTGGTACGGTGGAAGCGGGATGGCGTTAACAACCCAATTCTTCGGGATGAAGATAAACAGATACATGGAAGAATATGGGATTACCCAAAGCTCACTTGCAAAAGTAGCGTCCAAAGCGTTCAGAAATGGGTCCCTGAATGAAAACGCATGGAGACGGGAGGCTCTAGGTGAAGAGGAAGTTCTCCAATCTCAAATGCTCTCGTACCCACTAACTCAGTACATGTTCTGTTCTCCAGGAGAAGGAGGAGTTGCGCTTGTGCTTGCGCGAGCTGATCAAGCCCACAAATATACTGATAAGCCTATTTTTCTAAAATCTGCAGTTGTCAAATCAAGGCGGTACGGAAGTTTTGAAGTTTTAGCTCCGTCACTAGCGCTCGATTATGCGGATGGTCCAACGGTAGATGCATCTAGGGCAGCTTTTGAGGCCGCTGGAATTGGACCCGAAGACATTGATGTTGCCCAATTGCAGGATACTGAGTCAGGTGCGGAAATTATGCACATGGCAGAAAACGGTTTTTGCGAACATGGAGAACAAGAGAAGATGCTGGCTGACGGCGATACCGAGATAAATGGACGACTGCCGGTTAATACTGACGGGGGGTGCCTCGCGAATGGAGAACCAGTTGGCGCCTCTGGGCTAAGACAAGTTTATGAAAATGTACTTCAACTTCGAGGACAGGCAGGAAAGCGACAAGTACCCAACGATCCAAAGGTTGCCTATACTCACGTATATGGTGCGCCAGGAATTTCTGGGGTGACCATTTTAAGTGCTTAACTCTTAAACGCAAGGGTGCTCCACGGAGCTTTTCACTAAAATAGCGCGTTGGGCTGCAATATTGAAGATTGACGTAAAAGCACTAGAGGCGCCTTGCGGGGCCATAGTCAAGGGCGTTGAAATCAAGGCTGGCTTGAGTGACAGGCAAGCTAAAACATTAAGGCAGGCGTGGTTAAAACACCATGTGTTAGTGTTCCCTGAACAAAAAATGAGCGACGATGATCTCGAGAAATTTTCGCTCTGCTTTGGGGAATTTGGTAAAGACCCCTACATTGAACCAATCGCGGGGCGGAAGCACGTCTGCGCTATTAAACGACTAGCGGAGGAGAAATCGCCCATTTTCGCTGAATCATGGCACACCGACTGGAGCTTTCTGGAAGTTCCTCCCGCCGGAACATGTCTTTATGGAAAAACGATTCCTCCCATCGGAGGAGAAACAAGTTTCGCTAACCAGCATGCGGCTTATAGGGAACTTCCAAAAACGTTAAAAACTTATATTGATGGGAAGTGGGCAATTCACTCTGCCGCCGCAGGCTATTCGCCCGAGGGAATATTTGGAGTCAAGGGTTCAGAAAAAGACAGAAGCATGAAAATATTAGTATCGGAGGGCGCGAGAAAAACCCAAAAGCACCTCCTCGTACGAAAGCACCCTGAAAATGGAAGGAAAGGTATATTTAGCTGTTTCGGCTACATAACCGGAATCGACGGGATGCCTGAAGATGAGGCAAAAGATTTACTTCTCGAACTTTATCGGTGGCAAACCAAAGCAGAGTTTATCTATCAGCATGTTTGGGAAGAAGACATGCTAGTGATGTGGGACAACAGGAGCCTTCTTCATCGAGCCAACGCTGGATACGAAGGCTTCGATCGACTACTTCACCGAACTACAATAGCGGAATTGCAAACAAATGAACCCCATTATTGATCGTCTTTTTTCTGCAATTAAAGATAGAAAACCGATTCCCCCATTCGAAGAAACACTTAATATCGCTGATGCTTACGAGGTTCAAAAAAAAGTATCCGAAAAAATTTATTCTTCTGAGTTACTTGGCCTAAAGGCCGGCGTAACAAGCAAAGATATGCAAAATGCATTAGGGATTAACACTCCCTTGATTGGAGGACTTTTTAAAGAGAACCAACTCGACAAAAATCCTAAGCTTCCTTATAGAAAGGGGAGGCTCATCGAATGTGAGCTCGGTCTTTTTTTAGATAGTCATGGAGACATCCAAGCAATCTGCGCTGCAATAGAATTTGCAGTTCTTGATTTTGAGCAGAAGACAGATCTCAGTGGACCTAATCTCGTAGCTAGCAATGTCGCAGTTGAAAGGTTTTTGCTCGGAGAAAAATTTAATGACGTTGATTTACTTTCAAAAGAGAGGTGCTCTTTATTTCGCGATAATGTCATAGTAAATAGCGCTGATATTGGAGAATCCTTGGGTGGCCCGCGGGAAGCAGCCAAATTGATCGCAAATGAGGCCTTACGATGGAGCTACAGAATCACCGAGGATTGCTTTTTTCTATCAGGTGCCTGCGGATCGGTGATCAAAGCGGAGCCAGGTGAGTACCGAGCAGAGTTCGGCGGCCTGGGTGAACTCAGTTTTGAAATTATTTAATCTTCAAAACCTTATTGTCACTCAAGCGTTCGCTCGTACATCATTCTGAGAGATTCTCCCATACTTTTTGGATACTCTGATTCGGAAAAATCAACGATTTGATCCCAAGACTCAGCAATTTTATCAATAGTAACGGCATCTTTTCTCGGGTCTAGGTTGAGCCCTTTATTTCGTTCGAAACGAACCATTTTGAAGGAACCCGCCGAAGCCTCAAACAAACTTCCTGATTCTTCACATGATTGGTGCAAAAGAAAAGCAATCAGTGGAGCAATATAATCAGGGTTGATAGCCTCTTTTAGGGACTCCGGAAAATTAGAGCTATTCATGCTTGTCGCGCCAAAAGGGGCCACACAATTACAATTGATTCCAAGTTTAGCTCCCTCTAAGGCAATTGTTTTCGCAAGACCTAGCATTCCGAGTTTCGCTGCGGCATAGTTCGCTTGACCAAAATTTCCATAGATACCAGTTGCAGAAGAAAGGAAAACAATTCGTCCAGCGCCAGCTTTTTCGAAATATGGCCAAGCAGATCTAACTAACCGGAAGGCACTGCCTAGATGAGCCTCTNTGACTTTGGTCCAGTCTGAGTCAGTCATTTTTTTAAGTGTTTTATCACGGAGAAAACCTGCGTTGTGAACAAGACCATCAATTCTTCCGAATTTATCGATGACTTGGCTAATCAGATCTTCACTTGACTCTGCCGGGCATGAAATATAATNGGACTCTATTCCCGCTTCTTGAAAATTTTTCGCCAATTCTTCGGAGTACGGAGCCCTTCCATTTAACGCGACTTTCGCCCCTGCTTGATCAAGGCACTTAGCGAAAGATAAACCTAAACCTCTAGAGGAACCAGTAACTAGGATAACTTTATCATCAAAATCAATCCCCATTGCTCAAAGCCAAGTCCAGTTTATTTCTATCTAACTGCGGGGTTTCCNCGTTTTTGATCTCATATATCTCTATGAGGTTTCCGCAAGGATCGCGACCATAGATTGCAGAAGATTTTTTNTCGAAGTCAACGATATCTCCGACAAATTCCATTCCAAATTTTTTTAATCTTTCGTATTCATAACCTATGTCATCAACCTGCAAAGCAAAGTGCGGATAACCGAAATCACATGCTCTAGATCTTAAATCTCTCGGTCTAGGGCTGGAATAGTTCCAGAGCTCNAAGAATACGTTACCAGCTCTTAACATCGCTGTCTTTGCTCGAGCTTGNTTGAGGCCGACTGCTTGATCCACTTTTTCAACATTATCGAACTCGGCCTCACTCTCAATCGAAAATCCTAAAGCCTTTGTATAAAACTCTAGCGCTTTGCCGAAATCATCCACTCCTACGGCAATGTGATGAACACCGACGATCATCGTCCCCTCCTAAGGCTGAATGCATCATTTTTCCATCTATATTCTGCTTTTTAGTCCCAGTATGGCGCCCTGAGCTTACGCTTGTTTATTTTACCCATTGTGTTTCTTCCTANATCATNCACNAACTCCANTGTTCTAGGACATTTATAGTGAGACAGTTTTTCCCGACACCATGCGATAAGAAATTCCTCAGAGGGGCTTATCCCTTGGTCTTCTTTTAAGATCACTAACGCTTTTAACTCCTCGCCCATCTCCTTGTTTGGAACGCCTATGCAGGCTACATCGAGAACCGCGGGATGTTCAATCAACACCTGNTCGGCCTCGGCGGGATAAATGTTTACACCCCCNGATACAACCATGTCACTAAACCTATCAGTAATGAAGACGTAGCCGTCTTCGTTCATGTAAGCTATCTCTCCAAGCGTAAAAACGCCTGGCGCTATATGCGCGTCGGCCGATTTCTCTGGATCATTGTAATATATGACGCCCCTCCCTGTAGTATCTTCAAAGAAAAGGCGNCCCTCTGTATTTGGTGGNANCTCATTNCCTTCGTCATCTAAGATTTTCGCTAAAAAAGGCGGAAGGGCTTTACCTACCGAACCAGGGTATTTAAGCCATTCCTCAGAAGTAATCATGCACGTCGATCCTACCTCACTGGCGCCATAAGCCTCCAATAAGACCGGACCAAACCAATCAATCATTGATTGTTTCACTTCTACGGGACACTTTGAACCTGTATGACTGATNGCGTTGATAGAAGANATATCATAATTAGCCTTTACATCATCTGGAAGTGCCAGCAGTCTAACGAAATGGGTTGGCACCATAAGACAAGAGGTTATCTTGTGCTTGGCGATCGCTTCCAGAGTTGCCTCAGCATTGAAGCGCCCCAACACAACAGATGGAGTGCCCGCAATCAGATTTCGCGTTGCCGAGAGTGGCCCTGTATGGTACATCGGGCCGACGACCAGTTGCTTACCCACTTCCCCCCCGGACCTTTCAAGAAAACCAAGCTTGTAATTTTGTACGTGTTCCTCTACGGACTCGCCGCCAGCAAACATGGTAGGAGGCAGATCAGTTCCCTTTGGCCTACCAGTGGTCCCGGACGTATATAACAGATTGGGTTTTGGAGGAACAGTTAGGTCTAGACCCGCTGGATCTGAATTGGAAAGCCAGTCAATCCAATCCACCAATCCATCTCGTTCAGGAACGTTCCATGAGATCAAAGTGTGCACGTTTGAGTTTTTTACTGCTTCCACCCCACGCTCCCAAGTTTCTGGCCCGACGAAAAGCACCCTAGCGCCCGAATCTTGAAGAATATAATTGACTTCGTCTCCAGTGAGATGGAAATTTACTGGGACAACTGATGCACCTCCTATCAAACCTCCCAAGTTTGCAAGCGCTGTCTGGACAGAGTTTTCGGCGAATACAGCAACGCGATTTTCNGGCCCTAAATCGAGGGCCTGTAGAGCGCTTCCGCACCTGTTGAGCACATCGTCTACCTGGTCCCATGTTANTGATTGACTNGAATCTTGAATAGCAATCTCTTCTGGATCTTTTTCCGCGTATTCTTTCGCAAAACTCATGCTAATCTGTTCCTCCTCTAAAAATTAATGGTTCTACCAAACGCAGATAAGACAGATTCATGCATCGCTTCTGATAACGTTGGATGGGGAAAAACTGTCGACATCAAATCTGCCTCGGTGGTCTCGAGGCTCATAGCCACAGCAAAACCCTGAACCATCTCTGTAACTCCCGGACCAATCATATGGGCCCCCAAAAGCTCGCCGGACGCTTCATCAAAAATGGTTTTTATCATTCCGTCAGTATCGTTGATCGCTACCGCTTTACCGTTCGCCAGCAGCGGGAAACGTCCTACCTTTATGGGACCTCGCTCTGAAGCTGCCCGTTCCGTTAGGCCAATACTTGCGATTTGAGGATAGCTATAAGTGCATCCAGGGATACGCTCCTTTTTTATCGGCAACGGCAGCTCCCCAGCAATCGCTTCAGCACAGATCGTTCCTTCATGGCTAGCCTTATGAGCGAGGCAAGGAACACCAGAAACATCTCCGATAGCAAATATCCCGTCGACACTNGTTTGTTGGTATTCGTCCACTGAAACAAAACCTCTCTCTAATTCTACACCCAGTTGTTCAAGCCCCAACCCTTCAATATTTGCATGCACCCCAACTGAGAGAATAGCCGCATCGAAAGTTGTATTAGAGCCATTAATTTCGGCTACCAGTTTATTTTTTTTCTTTTGAAGTGACTCAATTCCTGTTCCTGTCAAAACTTTAATGCCTTGCTCGGCGAACGAGCTTTTCGCAATTTCTGCAATCTCTGTATCTTCAGCAGGTAAAATTTGGTCCATCGTCTCTATCAGAGTTACCGCAGATCCCATAGTTTGGTAAAAACTCGCAAACTCTACTCCGATAGCACCCGCTCCAATAATTAACAGCCGCTTTGGCATAAAGGTGGGTGTCATTGCAGCTCTTGCCTCCCAGATAAGATCGCCATCAGCTTGGATATGAGGAAGATTTTTTGCGCTTGCACCAGTTGCTAGGACAACATTTTCGCAGTTAAAAACTTGCTCGCCGACCAAAACAGTGTTCTTATCCCTAAAACTAGCATCNCCAAAAAAAACCTCTATCTTATTTTTTTTCATTAGATGGCTAATTCCTCCAGATAACTGACCCGCGACATCGCGAGAGCGCTTGACCATCTTTTTTAAATTAAACTTGGGTTTTCCTAACTCAATCCCGAGGGATGCAGCAGATCCTAACTCTCTCATGACGTCGGCGGCATGCAGCAAAGATTTAGTCGGAATACATCCCCAATTCAGACATACTCCCCCTAACTCTTCTCGTTCGACAAGACCGACTTTCATTCCGAGCTGGGCGGCTCGGATCGCACTTGTGTAACCCCCAGGCCCTCCGCCTATAATCAAAACATCAAAATTTAGTTCTTCCACAAAATCTCCTAAACTAAAAGCCTATAAGGGGCTTCTAACAAGTTTTTTACTTCTACAAGAAACTCTGCCGCCGGGGCGCCATCGAGTGCTCGATGATCCCATGTTAGAGACAGATTCATCTTTTTTGACTTAACTATTCTTTCCTCCTCCCAATCCATTCCGTCATAAAGCCGGTTTACTCCCATGATTCCGCTTTGAGGATGATTGATAATCGGGGTAAAGGAATCGACTCCATACATACCTAATGCCGAGACGGTGAAAGTACCTCCCGCGTAATCGTCAAGCCCTAGAGTTCCTTCTCGCGCAGCTTTTGCTAATCGTGAGGTTTCCATCGCAAGTTCTTTTATCGATAGCTTATCGGCATTTCTAACCACAGGAACCACAAGACCCTCGGGTAAAGCAACGGCCATCCCAACATGGACTTCCTCAAGGAGCGCGATCCCCTCAAAGGAAAATCGACTGTTCATCATGGGATGAGAGGTTAAGGCCTTAGCGCACGCTTTAATTACAAGGTCTGTATACGTTGGCTTTACACCCAGAGCTGCCCATTCTTCAACTAAACCAGAGCGCATCTTAACCGCATCGTTCATCACCACTTCCATGTCCATCGATAGTTGCGCGCTTTCCATAAGACTCTGATGCATCCGAGTGGCAATAGTTTTACGCATTCCTGTCACAGAAACGACTTCTCCAGGCTTCGGCCCAGAACCCAACTCTGCAGTTACTCCCAACCCCGATGACTGAGAACTAAAGCCTTGGGAGGAATTTTCTACATCCGACTGAATGATCCTGCCGCCAGGGCCTGTTCCCTTTATATAAGAAAGGTCAATTCCTCTCTCCTCAGCAAGTTTTCTAGCCAAAGGACTTGCTTTGAAAGTGGTTTGGCGAACTGGCTGAGGCACCTTATCCTCACGTTTCGATTCCGCAAGTGCCTCGATATCGCGCTCGATAATTCTTCCTCCAGGCCCGGATCCTGCAGCCATCTGAAAATCAAGCCCTAACTCTTTAGCTAACCGTCTGGCGGCAGGAGACGACTTTACGCGGCCATCAGACTTCTCGGCCACAGGCTGTTGTGGGATCAAATTCGCCGGTTTTTCAGGCACTTTTTGGTTGTCGACCGCCTCGTTAGTAATCAAGGATTCGGGACTAATTTCACCGTCCGCTTTACCTATATCAGCTGGAATCTCCTCGCCGACCTCGAAGATATGACCGACTACGTCCCCGGGCTTTAATGTAACTCCCACCTCAACCGCGTGCTTAACTATTCCGTCGTATTCGGCATCTACATCAAGATTCACTTTTTCAGTTTCAAGCGCGTAAACTAANTCTCCTTTTTTTACCTCGCCCCCATCTGGAATAAACCACTCTGAGACCATTCCCTCGGTCATGGACATTCCTACTTTCACTAAGTAGATCTCTTTTGGCATCTTTACTCCCAGTTACCCTATGTAAAAAAACCGCGGTTAGCGGCAAGCTCCATCGTTTTCCTCACGTCCAGCACACGAGGCCCCTCTCTTCCAATCGACATTCTNACAGCNTGACCCATTTGGATTTCTCTCTCCCTTTCTCCATCGAGAGCTAAAACACACGGCCCCTTGAATTCTATAGAATCTGTAAAACCCACTCTGTCCATGGACCTAATGCTCAATGTTTCATAGAGGCCAGGCGCGATTGGTGCCCGAACCTTAATTTTACCGCTATTATTAAGAATTAAATACAGGCCATAATCTTCCTCATCCGAAAGCGGTTTTATCAGGCCACCAACCGATGTCATACCTACTGATGTGGGTTCTGCTCGGGTAAGAAAAATTCTTTCAATTACATCCGCATTTAAAAGAGCGCGGCTACCAATAAATTNATCTCGAGTAACTACAGCATCAATAAGGGCTATATCNGGNGNTTCTCCATCGATTTCAACATCTATAATCTTTACCTGAGTCAAAACCTCCTCAGGACTCACAGCACCGCACGCAAACGCTCCGAGGGCTGAACCAGCTACGGTAGCCTCAGCTAGCTGCGGAAAAACATTATTCGTTCCGGTCGAAAGNGGCAACAAGGTTGAGTGCCTCCAACCCTTCACAAACGCCCTGCTGGTGCCATCACCCCCCAAAATCAGATTTGCAATCGGGTCTTGATCTTTCATCGCCNTGGCTCCTCTGACAGTATCCAGAGCCGATGAGGTTNTAATGCAAGGGATGTCTATAGCCTCGAATGTCCCGTCGAGCTCTTCAAACGCTCCTCTGGCAATATTATGAGAATCATCCAAGTAAGCGAAGCGGCTAGCTCCGGCATTTATGGCGCCAACTAGGGCTCTTCTTACTATCGCGGATTTTTCTCGGTTATCAAAGACCGACGCTTTTGCTACTAGGCGACGGACATCCTTGCCGGACGCTGGGTTAGCAATGATGCCTANAGTTTTGGAACCCAAAAATCAATCCAAGTTAAAGCGCTAAAGTTTCTTTAACTTTCGCTACTATCCCATCGGCGTTAGGAATATAAACCTGCTCCAAAGCNGGGCTAAACGGCACAGGAGAAAAAGGAGCAGCGACTCTCATAACCGGCGCATCTAGATAGTCGAAAGCCTCCTCTTGGATTTGTGCACTGATTTCGCCACCGATCCCACCAAATTTGACCGCCTCGTGGATAACTAGAGCTCTGTGAGTCTTTTTAATTGAATTCACTACCGTTTCCGTATCAAACGGCTGAACACTCCTCGCATCTATTACTTCCGCCTCTATCCCAATATCTTTNAGTTTTTCGACTGATGCAATGGCTTCATGAACCATTCTGCCAAACGCTACGATAGTAAGGTCCTTACCTTGNGTCCTGACGCATGCCTCGCCAAGAGGAACCTCGTAGCTNCCCTCTGGAACTTCCATNGTCATTGCCAATGACGCCTTATTCAGAACAACAAAAACNGGATTATTATCTCGGCTTGCGGAGATGATCATTCCTTTTGCATCATAAGCATCAGATGGCATAACTACTTTCATTCCTGGTAANTGCGCTAACCAGGCCTCCAAGCTTTGAGAGTGCTGGGCGGCGAGACTGCCTCCTGCTCCCCCCATTGTCAAAACGGTAACCGGAAGGGTTGCCTTACCACCAAACATAAAGCGCATTTTAGCCATTTGGTTCGCGATTTCATCCATGCATTCGCCAACAAAATCCATAAACATCAAATCAATAATTGGTCGGCAGCCTGTCGCCGAAGCCCCAACACCAAGTCCCATTATTCCTTTTTCTGAGATCGGCGTATCGACCACTCGATCTTCTCCAAATTCTTCTAAAAGGCCAGTGCAGTAACCGTAAACGCTGCCTGCAATCGCCACGTCCTCACCAGCAATGAACGCGTCTTTTTGTTCCCGCAAAACCTCTCTAATGCCTTCGTTGATTGCCATTACGTAAGGAAGTTCACGGCCGGGTTTATTTTCAGCTTCTGACATGTTTTATGCCTCCTCGTTATATACGTTATCAAGTAATTCTTCTGGCAAAGGATAGGGTGAGTCATTTGCAAAAGCTATCGCCTCTTCAATGTCTTGATTTATCGATTTATGTACGTTTTCAATCTTTTTCTTTGTCATCACACCTAATTGAACGAGTCGTTTTTCAAACGCTTCTATGGCATCTTTATTTTTCCATTCTTCGACTTCTTCATCGGTTCGGTAGTTGAGTCCCATGCCTCTCACGCCAACATGATCGTAATACCTATAAGTTTTGCACTCGAGCAAGGTCGGCCCGCCACCTTTTCTTGCTCTATCGATTGCCTCCCCAGCAGCTTCATAAACTGCCATCACATCCATCCCGTCGCAGATTACTCCAGGCATCCCGTAGCCGGAAGCTCGATCTGCCACATCAACAATGGCCTGATGCCTTGATTGGGGCGTGTATTCTCCGTACCCATTGTTTTCGCAAACAAAGACACATGGTAATTTGTAAAGAGCCGCCATATTAGCAGCCTCATGCACACTGCCCTCGTTAGAGGCGCCGTCGCCAAAAAAAGCCACTGAAACATTTTTGTTCTTTTTGAATTTATTTGAAAATGCTGCTCCCATTGCTATGGGAGGGCCGCCACCTACAATGCCATTTGCACCCAACATGCCTAGATCCATATTGGAAATGTGCATGCTTCCCCCTTTCCCTCGGCAATACCCGGTTGATCTGCCAAATAGTTCAGCAAACATAGGCTTAAATTCACCTCCTTTTGCGACAAGGTGACCATGGCCTCTGTGGGTTGAGGTGATCCAATCTTTGTTAGATAGATGTTGCATAACGCCAGAGGCGACTGCCTCTTGACCAACGTATAGATGGAGGGCACCAGGGATTTTTCCATCCTCCATCATTTTCCCTGCACTTTCCTCAAACTTTCTAATTCGCACCATTTTTCGATGAAGTTCTTGTAAGACTTTTGGCGAAGGCTCATTCGTCTTAACATTTTTCTTTTTTGCCACCAAGGAAAACCTCCTAAACCTGTTTTTCTAAACGGGGAAAGGCAAGACTATACCTGATTCTTCGCGCTAAAACATGCATTAACCAATGGCTTATTTGCGACCCACGCTTCTATTGAAAAGGACTAAACGTCGTTTATATTTGGGTTGAAATTTTTACCACGTTGCAAATTCAATATCCAGTCGATAGTCTGTAAGGATAGGGGCAGAAAAGGGAGAATGATGATGGGGATGAGTGTCCAGGAAATAGCAACCCTCAGAAAATTAATGGAATACGAGGCGTCCAGAAAAGAGCCACCAACAGGCTTCCCCGCCCTGCCAGATATTCCTGCAGGTCGTTATGTAGATCCTCGCTTCTTTGAATTGGAAAAAGAACACATTTGGAAGAAGTCTTGGCTGTTTGCTGCTCACATCGACGAAATTCCTCATCCTGGTTCATATATTCTATGGGAAAATGCTGGGCAACCTGTTCTTATAGTTCATGGAGACGACGGAGAGGTCTATGCACATTATAACACTTGCCGTCACAGAGGTGCCCCGATTGTGACCGAGAGTGCAGGCCGAAAAATCAGGCTTACCTGTAAATATCACGGATGGGTCTACTCTCACCAAGGAGAACTCTTGTCCGTGAGAGACCCGGAAGATTTTCGAGACTTTGACCTATCCTGCAGAAGCCTCATTTCAATTCGCTGCGAGCGATTCGGGAATCTCATTTTTGTAAATTTTGATGACGATTGCGTTAGTTTAAGAGAGTATTTAGGTCCCATCGCAGATGAATGGGAAGAATTCCAGTTTGACAATGTCCGCCTGGCTGCAAGACACACATTTGTGCTTGACTGCAATTGGAAAATTGCTCTTGAAGCTAATGCCGAAGTCTATCATGTAAAAAGCATTCATCCGCACACGGTTGCACCAGCACTTGATTGTCGACGCAACGTGAATACATTCTATCCAAACGGGCACGGTAGAATGGTCGCGCCTCGACCTGCGGGAGCGAACTCTGCAATAAAGCTATCAGAAGAAAAGAAACTGCCGGAGATTAGTACTGTTGGAGAAATAGCTCGCACCTGTACTCAATCTTACGGAATTTTCCCAAACTGGGTGTCTCCTCTGGGGGAGCGAGCGATCCCACCCCTTCTTTTTTGGCCAATAAGCATTAACCAAACGCTATTTGAAGTTTGGACTATGGCTCCCGACTGGGGAGACGCGCCCGCACCAGACTACTGGACAGAGAATAATGGGGAGTGCTTAAACAAAGTCCTTCGGGAGGACACTGAGTTCGGTGTCTGGATCCAGAAATCAATGGAATCAAACGGTTTTCGTGGGGTCCCTCTCTCTTATCAAGAAGCGAGAATTTATCACTGGAATCAAGAAGCAGATAGAGTTATTGGACCAGAAAATATCCCTAGGGAGCTTCAAGTGAAACAAGTGATGGGAGAAGAATGGGTCTACCCTAATGATCCCAGAGTAGCTCTAGCGAAAGCCTAATGCCTCCACTCAACGGAATCAATGTTATAGAACTTGGGGTAATGATTGCCGTGCCCGCAGCAACCTCCAATCTAGCAGGATTTGGCGCATCAGTAATCAAGGTTGAAAACACCGGTGCAGGGGATGAACTAAGAAAGTATGGTAGTACTCGAAATGGAATGAGCGCGTGGTTTGCTAATTCGAACTCAGGAAAACGTTCGATATCGGTAGACTTGAGTACACCAGAGGGAAAAGAAATATTATGGGGTTTGTTAGCTAAGGCCGATATCTTTATCCAAGGTTTCAGAACTGGGGTTACTGAAAAATTAGGGTTTAGCTATAAAGAAGTGTCTAAAAAGCGCCCGGAGATTATTTATTGCTCTTCAACAGGATTTGGTGAGACCGGACCCTATAGCAACCTTCCTGCTTATGATCCAGTCATTCAAGGGCTTTCAGGCTGGGCTGGAATTCAACTAGTAGACAAAGATCCGACTCTACACAAAACCATGGTCTCTGATAAAACCGCCGCAATGTATAACACCCAGGCGATCCTAGCTGCTCTCGTCCAGCGAGCTTCGACCGGAAGAGGGTGCTTTATCGAAGCCTCAATGCTTGACTCTAATATCATGTTTAATTGGCCGGATGTGATGATGCAGTGCTCGCTGCTCGAGGAAGACAGCCTGAACCTTCCGAACGTGCTGGAAAGCTACCGCTTGTACCGATGCGCGGACGGATTCGTAACCGTATCACCAGGAACAGATAAACAATGGAATTCATTCTGTGATGCGTTGGGGGCAACTCAAGAGAAACTAGATAAAAAATTAATTACGAGTAGAGATAGAGCAGAAAATATCGAATATTTCTTCAACACCATCGCGAGAATCGTTTCCACGTTCGATAGGTCTACTGTCGTAGGAAAATTAAGAGAGGTCGGGGTCCCCTCGGGTCCCGTTTACTTGCCAGAGCAGGTAAAGGACGACCCACAGGTCCAGGCACGGAGAACCGTTAAAAAATATCACCATAAAATCATTGGCGATTTCTTAGGCCCGAAACCACTGGCTTCAATGTTTGGCGAGGCTATAACTTTGAGCGATGCGCCGCTTCAAGGAGAACATAGCCTCGAAATTCTGAGCGAGTTAGGGTACCCAGAAAACATTCAACGGGATCTCCTAAAAAAAAACGTAATTATGAAAAGCGAGACGTAAAAGTTTTAAAATAAGAAAAAAATCAATAGTTGGACGAATCTATTGACACTGATATTCTCTAAAACAAAAAACTTTGGAGCACAGAATCTATGACCCGAGTAAGAAAGCTAAATATTGATGAGTGGGATCCTGAGCTGCGAGAATTATCTAGGGCAGATTCCGCCACACCACTGGAGCAAGGCTTAACCCGAATGTTTGCTCACTCTCCTGAAGTCACCAAAGGCCTAATGGCTTTCGCGGGCGNGCTTAANGTTCATAGAGAGCTACCAGAGAGATTGATAGAGTTAGTTAGGTTAAGAGTAGCTTTTCATAATCAGTGTCGAAGTTGTATGGCTATTCGCTACAAAGATGCGATCGAAGATGGGCTGACAGAAGACCTAGTTTGTTCTTTGGAAAAACCGATGGAGGCAGATAACCTCTCGGACGCTGAAAAAATAGCGATCAAATACGGAGAATTGATGGCAACGAACCATTTATCGGCAGATGACAGTATTTATGACGAGTTGAAAAAACATTTTTCTGAAAAACAGGTCGTCGAGCTTGGCATGACAATCGCTTTTTTCGTCGGATTCGGCAGGTTAGCTGCGACATGGCACATGACAGAAGAATTGCCCGAGGCATTTCGGGACGAAAACACAGAAAGCATCACCCCATGGGGCGAAGACTCCATAGAAGTTAGNTAAGCAAANTAANAAGCTAAAAACCGCGCACAAAGAGGTGGCGAGAAGNGAGAAATTAAGAGAATAAGAATAAGGGAATCACGCAATGCAATTAGAAAACAAAGTTGCCGCTGTCACCGGTGGGACAGCGGGGATAGGNAAAGCTATTGTTGAAATATTTTTAGAAAACGGCGCTAAAGTAGCAATGATGGCAAGAAACTCAGAAAAAGCAGAAAAAGTTATCTCAGATCTAGGAGTGGGGGACAGGCTAATCTTCATTAAAGGAGATGCAACTAGCCAGAATGACGTCGAGAATTTTGTAGATAAAACAGCGGAGGCTTTCGGGACTCTTGATATCTTAGTTAACAATGCAGGAGGCGCAGGAACTGATTTGCAGCCTACAGTAAATCTTTCTGACGAGGAATTCGATCTTTGCATCAAGTGGAATCTTTACTCAACATTTTGGGGCACCAGGCGAGCGTTGAAGATAATGTTAGAAAAAAAATGGGGGAGAATTATTAATATCTCATCCATGGAAGGTAAACATGGCAAGCCAATAGTAACAGCCTACACCACTGCGAAACACGCAATTAACGGAATGACCAAGTCAGTAGCGAGAGAAGTCGGGACTGAGGGTATCACGGTTAACGCGATATGCCCGGGACTTATTGTCACAGACATATTAAAAGAAAATGGNCCAAAAACCGCTGAAGCAATGGGCATGACCTTAGACGAAATGATCGACTACTTTACTTCTGAGTCGGCAATTAAAAGACCAAATAAAGTGGAGGAAGTGGCTGCAGTTGCTTTGCTGCTTGCCAGTGAAGCNGGAGCCGGGATTACGGGCACNCAGTTAAGTGTAGACGGCGGAACCGCTCAGTATTGATGTACTATTACCAGTAACCTCGGTCTGACTTAGAAAAAGATTTTCAGGTTTTCTTTACGCCAAATTTTCCATCACTCGATATTAGAACATACTGGCTTCCTGTCTTTTGAAGAATCTCATCGAAAAAACTAAGAATATCTTTTTTTGTCAGATCAGAGATCGCGGCGCCTAGTTTCTCTTTGCCATCAAAACTCTCTATATCCATTTCAAGATCTGACCAATACCTTGCAGCTCGTTGCTGAAGATTTTTGTCCCGTTGCATCAACTTCGAAATTAACCCTTTTTTGTTCTCAGCGAACTCATCTTCAGCCAGGGCGGCTAATCGAGCACTTTCGCGTTTCAAGTAGTCGATAATTCTCGATCTTAGAAGACTTGGCCCTGCAACAGGGGACTGAATGATAAAGCCTAATCCGCCTTTTCGTTTAATCGTGCTGTTCACAGCCGCTACTACATAGCCTAATTGCTGATCCGTACGCAAGCTTGAAAAAAAGCCCGGCGAGATGAGATGATGTAAAAGGTAGGTTTTGGCTCTATCAGTCAAATTGTCGCTTCCTGCCTGGACATAAAGAAATAGAGCAGCGTCATCATGTTCGAGAGCTAATTTGATTTCTTGCGGATTTTCGATCTCCCGAATATCCGGCTCTTTTTTTCCTCTCTTGCCACTTTTAAATAAAGCCTCATAGTGCTCAATTATTTGGGAAACTTGAGCGCCATTGATGTTGCCAACAAATAGTGCCTCTAGCGAAACATTCGCTAACTTCTCAAGCCGCCAATTTGATAGATCATCTGGAGTTATATCAACGAGTGCGTCAAGCAGCGCCTTGACTGGCCAGACAGTGCTTATCAACTCCTCCTTAAGTCTTCGTCCTGCCTGCTGATAAGGTTTGTCAAAAGCCTTATTAGCAAGCTCCTTGAGGAACTCATCTTTGAGAGTGACAAATCGCTTTCTATCTATTTTTGTCGATACCAGTTTGTTGAGAACCTCTTCAAGCAAAACAAGCTGCTTTTCCGAATACCCTTGCAGAAGAACTTTAAAACCCTGCGAAACAGTCTCAATGTCGTAAGTCAAACCCGCAAGATAAGCTGGATAAGACATAGAATTCAGTGCATCTTTCACAATCATCGCATAGAGGGTTGCATACGCTTGATCGTTAGCTGATAAAAACCCTTCATTTATCTCAATTTTCATCTGAGAAACCACCTTTGGTGTCTCAAAATCAGTATCAGTGTCTAAATAAACTTTAATCCCGTCTTTTTCTAAAAATAATTCAGGTTGGCCTTGATCCGATTCAAGCAAATTAAGCACACTGGGTATAAAAGGATTTTTTTTAGGGAGCTCTTCAAATTTCGAATCAATCGGATCTAGCGCTATAGGATTTCTGTCTAGATCAAAAGATACAGAAAAGTTCTTTTCGATCTCTTTTCCTTTAAACTCTGGCGAGGAAATAGAAATCAAGACATTTTCAGGCTCGAGTGCGGCCAGATAGTCGTCGATCACCTTTTTGTTAAATTCCTTCATTAGGTAAGGAGAGGAAAGAATCAGTTCCGGAGGATAGTCGTTAAGTCTTGGCGATAACATCTGCACAGATGAAATAGCGGGCATTTTTTCTGCAAATCGAAAACTAATTTCTGCCATNGTCGANTGTTCNTCNTAACGCCAGCGCTCGGCTTGCTTGAGCTTAATCATGTNAAGATAGTCGAAGACATAACGGTTGATGCTCGGGATACGGGAGTACCCCTCTTTTGTGAGGTCTATTGAGATTATNAGGAGACTATTTTTTTCATCTGAGTTCATAGAGCCTGCGAAAAGNGACTCGATCCAACCTTTTTTGACCAAAACCTCATGAAGACTTCCTTCGCCTTCATGACCTATAAGATTTGAAATATATGCGAGCGGCTTCGTCGCATANTGCTCTCTCGCTGAAGGCAAGGGGAACCCGTAAGAAATCCTCCGGATGTTCTTAATGTTATCNTGACGCAAAGTAGCTGGAAGNGTTCCACTTTTGAANAACGGCTGATCGATCTCTATGTCATTCAAATTTCGATTCTCTATTTCTGAAACAATCTCTACTACCCAGGATTCCATTTNATCCAACGATTCNTTAGTCAAAACTACCAAGCCCATTTGATTCGCCGAGTAATTCTCTTCGAAAAAAACTAGTAGGTCATGATGCACATCGCCAGCTAAAGTTTCCAAGTTTCCTATATTGAATTTCGTTTGCGGATGATCTGGATTAAGCGCTACCTTAGTTATAGCATTTGAACGCCAACCGTCATCTTTGAATTGCATTTGGTATTCCGCATTGACAGCATTTTTCTCTCGTTCTACGTATTCTTTTGAAAATAATGGAGCAATGAAGAATTGGGCGAATCTATCGAATCCCTCCTTGAATGNATGGGACCCAATATCGAAAAAATAATTAGTATGGTCCGACGCGGTGTAAGCGTTTGAGCTGCCNCCNTTCGCTCTTACAAATTGCAAGTACCCGTCAGGCTCAGGATATTTCTCNGTGCCGATAAACAGCATGTGCTCTAGAAAATGCGCCAACCCCTCTCGGTCGGGAGGATCTTGATAGCTGCCGCGATAGACAGTCATCGACGCCGCCGATTTNTCTGCTTCGAGNTCAGATATAAGGACTACCTTTAAGCCATTTGTGAGCTCTAGAAAACGATAGCTTCGATCGTCAGTTTCGCTTTTTTGGATATCGACGATTTTTTGTTTGTACTTGCTCCAACTCGATAAATCCGAGTCGCACGAAATGAGCGAAAGACCGATTAGACATGAAATAGCAATCCTAGAGAAAGTATTTAAATGGGGCTCTGTGGACAAAATGAATAAAGTTTTTTTAAGCACGGCAATTACAGGGCAAACTATAGAGTTTGATACTACCGATTTAACTTGTGAGAACAAGATATGTTTCGTTTAGACAAAACCTCCGGTTTCCGTAACTTGACGTCAAGACAAACAAAGTTAAAACTACGAGCTAGTTTTAACTTATTATTTTAGGAGAGAAAATGGCCAAAAAAGCAGAATGGTACTATTACAGAAAGGGCTGAACCACCTGCACTAAAGCATCCAAGTTTTTGGAAGCAAGAGAAATCAAAATATCAGAAACAGTCCCGGCGAGCAAAAAACTGCAAGCCAAAGACGCGGCGGATCTACTTAAGGTAGCAACAAAACTTATTGCCATGAAGGGCAAGAGAGTAACCGAATACGATACGTCAAAAAATTTGCCCAGCGAAGCAATAGAATCAATGTTAGGGCCTACCGGAAACCTTAGGGCACCGACAATCAGAATCGGGAAAACCTATCTTGTAGGATTCAATGAAGAGGTTTTTGAAAAAGCTTTCGGTTAGGGAAATCGCGCGGAGGGGAGGATTTAATCTTCCCTTTTTTTTTATCCAGAGAGAAAAAAGACCAATTAGCTTTCACAGAACTCTGATCTTATTAACACTCTGTCTAGCTCTCTCGGCTTGTGGGGGTGGCTCTGGCAGTGAATCAGGATCTGAACCCGCGGTCACAGAAGAAGTAGCCACGGGTTCGCAATCAATATCTTTTTTAGAAAAAATCCCAAANTCAACTGTAGCAAACGCAAATCCTGANAAAATTACGCTAAGCATTTCGCACTTNACNNACGCCAATTCAACCAGCCAGTTTCTCATTGACTGCGATAGGCCTANGTTAAANAAAANTCTGCGGAAACTTCAANATTCAATTCAAGGGTTCGATCAAATCACCCAGCATATCGTCGATTGTCAGCTTGAGGAAAACACTGCCTACTCGATNAACCTTAGAGAAACGGATGCCACCCGCGGNGAGTTTGAAGGCTCACATGAGTTTTCAACAGGGACAGTTAATTCCAGNCTATTNNATATTCAAGATACTGTGGTGCTCCAGAGAGAAGATATAGCAGAACTCTTTGTCAGCTATATCAATGGGGCATTGNTAACCAAAACCGAAATGCCCCCGCTNATTCAAGATTTAATCCTGCAACCAGTNATCGGAGTTGCGGATCAGTTTTGGTCGACTTTAGTCAATCCTACANCNATATATGACGTCGTCTCGGAAAGCGTCTCTTACGAATCACAGGATCCGTTTGGAAATCCGAGTGCGGATCTTAAAGGACTCATAAGCTATCCGGTTGTAGGNNCGGACAACNACTTCACCCCGAGAAGTCANNNGATTCTTCTTTCTCATGCGACTGGTTCTTCCCCTAGCGAGTTANATCNGGAGGACGCTTGGTTCATCATCGCAAACCACCTTGCATCAAGGGGCTACTTNGTCATCGCGCCAGACAACTACGGCAATAACCCNAACTCTCTTGANGCCGAAACTTATCTCCTCGGTTTTCAAACCGCAATTAACAGCCTCGACTTNCTTCNTTTNGNGCTTGAGTCTTATCCAAGCATTTACAATGGGAATCANATAACATTGATCGGATACTCTCAAGGCGGCCANAGTGCNGTNGCTNTTCTNTCCCTCGCCCCTNTGAAATTTNCAGACTTAGAATTTTCTCAGTCATTTATCGGNGGCGGACCTCTCAATTTGTACAGCACATTNAAAGGNGTAATAGAAAACTTGGATGNGGGGTGCGAAGANGCGGAATATTGTGAAATGATTGACACCAGCACGAGCGAGCCTTTTGCGACCGGCAGAATTCTACCTGGCTTTTTACAATACGCAGATACCGGCCTGANCATCGACGATTTAATCGAAAATGACCGACTCAAAAGAAATTTCATCGATAAATTTCTNGANATGGATCCTGCGTATGAAAAGTTAANNGGACTGCTAGAGGTGAATAGCTTTACCAATGTCAAAAATCCCGATNCCTTTTTTNCACCAAATACCAAAGTTAATTTTTATCATTCGGAATTCGATAGACTCGTTCCCGTAGCTAACGCGCNGGAATTTGTAGAACTCTTTTCTNAGCACATCAACTTAAATTTCGATACCTNACNATGCAACTCAAACTCCTTCGAGTTTATCTCTGAAAGCGTCGATAAAGCCGGTNTTGTCCACACTTTGTGTGCATTAAATGTATTTGNTTCGATAATGGAGGAATTAAGGTGAATTACAAATTTTCTATCTCAGCGCTATAAAAACCTAAATCTGTTCAATCCCTCTTTCAAATANACTCTCCCCCTCTCACCAATCATGTCTTGCCTCGTCAGTGATTCCAAAAGCAACGAGTCACCATCTACAATCGAAAAGAATCTGGGGCTATTTTGATCATCCAACGATTTTCCCATNCTCCCAATNACNAATCCTTGACTCGGCCGATTATCTCTNTCGAACAGGACAGTATAGGTCTCTACCANCCCGTNACCNCTCGGGTTTTCTGTAAAAGGCACATCACGAACTGAGTCAATCNNTNTCTGATATTTTTCAGGCGNNGTNNGTGACCAACTTGGTTCCCNNCNAGCNGTNGANTAAATNCCNGCTGANTGTTTACTGAAGTAGCCNCCNTTGGCCGTNACNAGNCCAAAACTNNCAGGNNNCTCNCTTAGNCGATCAATCATTGANGCTATAGANTTCATAACATANTTATTTCCNGCNCCNCCATGGAAAGGNAGNCCGCCAGTNACNGTNANTGGCCTNGGATCGTCCTNGGNGAGACTCCNAAANCGTCNCTCGCAAACTCNACCGCGCTTGGGAAACAGGAATAAAANTCGATGAANCCTATATCANGCATCGNTAAATCGCNNNCGANAAANACTTGNTCCGCCATNACGCNCATGGCNTNGCTAGAGTAAAAGTTTGCTCTTGTNGAAAGNGGTTTCTCNATNGTATCGGCNNCTCCATGTANATAGATNAACTTATTCCNGTCGATNCCAAGTCGNAGGGCTCGAGNTTCCGACATTAAAATAATGGCTGCCCCCTGATTTATTTGATTCATCGCGTTCATGTACTTTGTGTANGGCCANGCAACGAGTCGGTTNGCTGCTGANGNATTTGCTATCTCTTNGGCCGTTCTTNNTATNGGATACCANGCGTGNNTGCTTTTTTCAGCGACTTNAGTAAAACTNGAGAANANGCGTCCCATTTCCTGCTGGTGTTCATNGATAGANACTCCTANATGGTGTCGATAGGCATTTTCTGCCATCGCATAAAAACCCGGTGCAAGCCACAATCCGTGCTTTTGCTCGTGCTTTGTAGACATCTCCTGGTTCTNTACTAAAAATTCAGGNTCANTCGACGAGGGCTCATCCCAAGCTGGTTGATTCCCNGTAGTCTTAACTATCTTTCTCGCCGTTGCCATCGCCTCGGCCCCTGCTAACACAACGAAATCNCATTGACCTTCGGCAATAGATTCACTGAAGCGATTTACNAGATATTGGGGGCCGTTACCGCCGTTGGGCATTANCCATTGCTTAGCGTTATTTGCTCCGATTCTCCTTGCCAAAGCTTCAGGCGAATTCTTCGTTGCTTCTCTNAAACTTTTCACCACCGCAAGGGTATCGAGCTCNGATATTATATCCGAAGAAAGNCCGGCATCTTCTAGACTNTTNGCAACTGCCTTTTCCATTAAAGCGACAGGAGANGANGAATCTAAATCAAATTCTTTTTCTGAGACCTGCCCAACGCCGACTATCACCGGCATATCTCTATTTTTCATTTTCGATCCTCAGGACGCACTTCAGTTGATAAAGAANAGTNTAACACCGAATTNACGTCGAAACGGCGAGCTNAATTNAACGATAAATTTTGTAGTTTTTTTTTTAATATATAACCCAAACTTGTCTGGTATCAAGGNAGNGNGTATCAGATGAGAAAAATCTTANTACTACTTCTATGTTTTCCGTTAGTNGTTAATGGGTCAGAAAATCAGGCCAAGGCAATCATTAATGAGATGGAAGAACTTTACCGAGGGACCNCAAGCGAAGTCTCGATGACCATGCAGGTAGAAACGCCTCAGTACAGCCGGTCCCTAAAAATGTTTGGCCAAACGCTAGGGAAAGAAAGAGCAATCTTTAGGATCATATCCCCAAAAAAAGATAAAGGGATCACCACCCTTCGAAGAGATAAAGAAATGTGGAATTTCTTCCCAAAAATAAACAAAGTCATCAAAGTTCCGCCTTCAATGATGATGGGTTCATGGATGGGAAGCGACTTCACCAACGATGATCTCGTTCAAGAAACAAAACTGATAGAGGAATATAATCTAGAATTAATTACAGATAGCGAAACCTTCCTCATAATTCTTACTCCAAAAGAAGATACCGTTTCCCTGTGGGGCAAAATAGACTACCTGATACAGAAAGATCCGCTGCTCCCCCTAAAACAAAGCTTTTTCGACGATTATGGAACGAAGGTAAGAGAACTGGTTTACAAGGACCCAAAAGTATTCGGGGGGAAACTCTTGCCTTCGGCAATGGAGATGATTCCTCTAAATAAGCCGGGCCACATCACAAAACTTTTCTATAATCAACTTGAGTTTGACCCAGAAGGTGTATCAGAAAAATCATTTTCACTCCGCGAATTAAAGAAAAGAATTTGAAAAAGTATGTTCGTTAATATCGCTTTCCGGAATATTTTCAGACAAAAAAGACGCTCAATTCTTACGGGGCTAAGCATCTCCGCTGGGTATGTTTTCTTTGCTTTAACGCTTTCCCTGATTGAGGGTTCTTACAGTAACATGATCAAACTATTTACCGAGAACCATATTGGACATATACAAATCCACTCAGATGATTACCTCACACGGCCTAAAATATATAAATCTATTAACGACGAATCAAAAATNGAGCGGACACTTTCTGCGGATCCAAGGATTATTAGTTTCACTNCTCGGGCATATTCTCCAGCGTTGTCATTTAGTGAAGAAAAAACTGGACCCGTACAACTAATCGGANTTGATCCAGAAAAAGAACCAACTGTATCGAGACTGAGAGAGAAAATTACTGAAGGTAGGTTTTTTAGTGAGCCGCCAGACCCTAGCGATAAGGTTCCCGCCCTGATTTCAAAGGGCTTAGCAATAAAATTAGGCTTANAGATTAATGACGAGTTTGTACTTATTGGTCAGGGCGCCGACGGGTCAATCGCTAACGATATTTTCATTGTTTCCGCAATGGTGGGCAAACAGTCCTCATCAGAAAGAACAAGCGTTTACCTGCCGCTTGCTGCGATGCAAGCTTTCCTTTCTCTCGACAATAATGTGCATGAGTATGCACTGCTCATAGCAGACATCACTCAAGCCCAAATAATTTCACAAAATTTGCAGAGTGCTCTTTCTGATTTTGTAGTTTCGCCTTGGCAAGTGGTTGAAGAAGTTTTTTTCAAAAGTATGGAAGCTGATAAAAAAGGAAACTGGGTTTTCNTGGCGCTGGTCATNATCATTGTTTTCATCGGAGTNCTTAATACAATTTTTATGTCGGTTCTAGAGAGAACGCGTGAATTTGGGGTCATGAGAGCGATCGGTTTTAGGGCAGCAGGCCTCATAACCCTGATTTTCACAGAAACAATTTTACTAACCCTTTTAAGTCTTTTTTTCGGCTTTCTCGTTGCAATGCCTCTGATAATTTGGTTCTCAGAGGTCGGCTATATGTTTCCGGAACCAATGGATATGGGCGGGATAGAATTTCAGCACTTAAAGGGAGAATTATCCTTAAAAGTCATTTTTTTGCCGATGGGAATCGTATTTTTATTTGCGACCTTCACCTCAGCACTTCCGGCGATTAGAGCAAGCAGATTAACCCCGGTCGACGCTTTAGGAAGATTTTAAAGATGCTTTATTTTGAGCTAGCTTGGAGAAATCTTTTTCGAAACACTCGGCGAACGTTGTTGACCTGTCTTTTGATAAGCTCGGGACTCGCAGTTTTAGTATTTGCAGACGGAGCAATAAGGGGCATGGAAAAGCTCATGATTGGCAGCCTCACTAAGACTCTGCAAGGTGAAGGTCACATAAATCTCAAGGGCTTCAGACAAAATTTAGACGTCGATCTTTACTTAAAAAATACAAGCACTATTACAGATAAATTAAGTGATGATGAGAGAGTTGCTGCTTTCAGTGTTAGAGTGCTTTCAGGCGGGATGATTGGATCTCCATATAATTCCGTTGGCGGAATAATTTATGGTGTCAATGCCGAGCAAGAAAAAAAAGTTAGTAAAATAAAAGACGCCATCGTGGCAGGCGGTTATCTCACCGGAAAAAAAAGAGAGCTCCTAATAGGTAATAAGATGGCTGATCTTCTCGAAGTCAAAACTGGGGACAGAATTGTTCTGACTGCGGCAAACGCCAAAAGTAACGAATTAACACAAGACCTCTTTCGAGTTGTAGGAATTTTTGAGTTTGGAAACAGGGAGCTAGATGAAGGAATAGTATTTATCAACCTCGCTGACGGACAAGCATTACTTGGNATAAAAGAGGGCGCGCACCAGATCGTTCTTCAATTTAAAGACGAGGCGACCTCCCGAGAAAATAATTTCGCCCTCCTTGAAAACAATCCAACGCAGGACATAGAGTGGACGGGCTGGTTAAAGTTAAATCCTTCGATCGGCGCTATGTTAGATTACACAAATTCCGGGACAAGCATGATTGGATTCATACTTTTTATCTTGATCTCTCTGGGTGTCATCAACTCTCTCTTTATGTCTATCTATGAACGGATCTACGAATTTGGCGTACTAAGCGCTATCGGAACTAGTCGTCGAGAAGTTATTACCTTAGTGCTTTTAGAGGCTCTGTTTCTTGGCATCATAAGTTCTCTAATTGGATTGGTTATTGGATCCGTTGCAAATTATTATTTCAGTCTGAACGGTCTCCCGCTTGGAGAAATGGAATTTTCTGGGGTTATGTTTGGAAACGGCAATTTATATACAGAACTAGCAAGCGATCAGTTAATCTTTTTACCGCTTTATGTAATTTTGTTAACTTTAATCACAGCCATTTACCCAGCCCTCTTTGCGTCAAGAATTATACCAACCGAGGCACTTCAGCGCGCACTCTAGGATGCGAAACATGAGTATTATTAAAACGAGCAATTTATATAAATACTACGGCGCCGAAGAAACTACTGTGAAAGCAGTGGACGGCGTTAGCTTCGAGATAGAAAGAGGCGAGTTTACTGCGATAATAGGGCCATCAGGATCAGGAAAAACTACATTGCTTCATTTGATCGGAGGACTCGATACTCCAGACCAAGGAGAGATAACGCTATCCGATCAAAAGATTGCCGGCATGAGAGGGAACCAACTGTCGGACTTCAGACGAGATCACATTGGGTTTATTTTTCAAGCATACAACTTGATTCCAGTTTTGACGGCCTCAGAAAATATCGAATACATTATGTTACTTCAAGGAATAGAAAAAAAAGAAAGAAAAAAGAGAGTTGAGCAGATACTCGAAATAGTTGGTCTTTCGGGATTAGGGGATCGTAGACCTGCAAAACTTTCGGGAGGTCAGCAGCAAAGAGTCGCAGTAGCAAGAGCGATGGTATCTAAACCCGATATCATTCTAGCGGACGAACCGACTGCTAACCTGGATAGTAAAACAGGATCGAAGCTTCTTGAAGTGATGCGAGATCTGAATAGAGAATTCGAAATGACTTTTGTTTTTTCTACCCACGACGAAAAAATCATGAATCTCGCTACGCGATTAATTCACCTTAGGGACGGGATTATCGAAAAAGATGAGCGAAAGTAAATATTAAATGCCATTTCTTTTTCTTGTTCTCTTGGTATTGGCGGAGTCTAACTCAGCGGAAATAAGGTTGAGCGGCTACGCTAAATCTNCGCTCCTTTTTAATAAAGTTGAAAAAGCTCCGNAGCTGGATTTCTCAACATCCTATGAAGCACAGAATAACCTTAGAATTATGCTGGATGTATTCCAAAATAATCATAGCTGGCAAATGCANTATGAACTGACTCCAATTTTAAGTTCTCAAACATCACTTACCTCTTCGTTTGAGTCGCGAAATTTTTCTTATCGCGCCTNCGATCTNGATGAGACNCTCTCAAGCAAACAAAGAAAAAATAAAATCCTTCAAAATCTCGATCGTCTGAACGTTCAATTCCAGTTTGACGAGAGCGATCTGACTATAGGCAGACAAAGCATTGATCTCGGTTCGGCAAGGATGATCAAACCCACTGACATCTTCTCACCTTTCAATTTACAAACTATCAACACTGAATATCGGATCGGCGTCGACGCCTTCCGTTATCAAAGGCACCTTTCGGAGCTGTCGGAAATCGATGTTGGATTTATTTTTGGAAGCAAGGGGAAATCTGAGAATTCAGCTGCCTACCTGAGAATACAGACGAATCTTCGTGGAGCCGACCTGAAAGCGTCTATGATCGAATATGCGAGGCAAACCCTTTACAGTTTTGGCATAGAGANGTCGATAAAAAAATCTGGNTTCTGGNTTGAAGTGGCTGATGTGCGAGGTGATGANCATTACACGCTTATNTCCNTGGGTCTTGACCGTGCTCTATCAGAAACGCTGTTTGCTCAGATCGAGTACCANCATAATGGCGCCGGCACCGATGATTCCTTCGCGTATCCGAAAAAAATTAAAGAAATAGCCTATCAAAAAGGAGGAGTGACCCTCTTTGGTAAGGATTACTTCTTGCCATCGATATCAGCTCAAATCTCGCCTTTNTTCAATCTCTCTCTTGGAGCGGTGTTTAACCTTACGGACAATTCGTCTTTCATCTCGCTGCTCGGAGCATGGAGCGCTACTGAAAATTTCTATATCGACTTAGGTTGGTATCATTTTTCTGGAAGAGATTTCTTAGAATTGCCAAGTGGTAACCTTATTTTAGGGTCCGAATATGGGCTTAACTCTGGCTCAGTATTCACAACCTTAAAGTACTATTTTTAGAAAACACGAGGATCGAAAAATGCCTAATTACTTGAAGGGGAAAGTAGTAATTGTGACTGGGGCTGCGGCAGGTTTTGGAGAAATTCTGAGCCGAAAGATTTCAGCTTTGGGGGCTAAAATTGTNGCNGCCGATATCNACCANAANGGTCTNAGGAAACTNACCGAGGTTGTCAGGGGACAANGAGGAAAGATTATTGGNGTAGCGACCGATGTTACCGATAAAAATCAAATGCGNCACNTAGCAGATAAAGCNTTGGGGGAGTTTAACGCCATNGACATNCTGATTAATAACGCGGGGATTATGCCGCTTGCGTTTTATTCTGATCATCANAACGCAGAGGNTTCATGGGAAAGATGCATAGANATAAACATCAAAGGAGTTTTGAACGGGATCGTTGCNGTNCACGATCAGATGATCAAACAAGGTGNGGGACATATAGTCAATCTTGCNTCTATTTANGGAAACTATCCCACCGCAGGCGGAGGGGTNTACGGCGCCACNAAAGCCGCTGTNATATTCTTATCCGAATCCTTGAGAATTGAATCGCAAGGGAAAATCAAAGTGACTATCGTCAGGCCTACGGGAGTTCCAGCAACAAAACTTGGTGCTGGGATCATCAATCCAGCTGCGGTTACCGGGTTACTTGGCCAAAATACCGCTTCATATATGAATAAGTTTGAAGCGGCTGACGCCGGACAGCTCCCTTCTTCAATGACAGACATAAACCACATTGAGTATTTCGCCCTTGATCCGGAATCGCTCGTCGACCAAATTATCTATGCAATAAATCAACCTAAAGGNGTGGCGATATCAGACATCACCGTTCGAGCCTCAGGAGATGGTTATGTCATTTAGAGCAATCCAAAAAAAATGGCAACGCAAATAAACGATAAAATCGAGATTATTAAAAACGTTCCTTGAGCGCCAATTAGGCGGGGATAATTCGCTCCCTCTATCCGTCCAAGCCCATAGGCGTGCATTATCCTCGAAAGAAAGAGGGCTGATCCAAACAAGTGGATAAATTCAGGCGGCGCACCCTGGACGTCTATTAAAAAAAGCAAGAGTAAAGCCAAGGGAACATTTTCAACAAAATTAGCTTGGACTCTTAGAACCGCATCTGGCTGCCAGTCGGGAACCTTGTCACTTCGAAGCCTGATGTATAAAACAAAGTTGGCAAGAAAAACGGCAAAGAGACCATGCAGACCAATGTATAAGCTAGAGATCGGAACGGTTAGTGCTTCCATCAATTAAGTCCTCCATAAAAAACTTGGGCTAATCCTAAGATACTCAAGGTAAGTCCTATGTAGCTATATTGGTCAAGCCAAAATATTTGAAAGGCCTCAGGAGAGCCTTTTTCAAAACTCGGCTTTTTTGCGGCCCGAAAAGCCCAAGGGAGCTTTCCTACCCACAAGATAAGAAGACCGTGAAATAAAAAACCTAAGCCCGATATAATTAACCAAATGCTCATGTATCTCCCTTTTTTCTCTTTTAATATAGTTAGCCATTAAATGATTCTTTCGCTTTTAGGTCTTCGCTCAGGGTTCTTGAACCAAGATAATAATGAAAAGCAGACCAAAAGTTGCCAATCACCGATAACGTCAATAGCGAATATCTAATAGACTCTTCCCCAAAATCTGGCTTCAGAAGATCTGAAAGAAATCCAGCAAATAACGGACCCAAGCCTAACCCTATGAGATTAAGAATAAATAAGAGGATCGCCGAGGCAAGGCTTCGCATAACCAGAGGTGAGAGGGTTTGTGTGACTGCGAAAGTTGGACCCAGGTACATTGGACCCAAGATGGCACCTGGAATTGCAAGGAAAATCGCTAAATAAGGATCCCCAGTGGTATAGAAAAGTGCTGCGAAGGGCACAGAAATAATCGTCGCCATTCCCGGAACCCATAAATACCAGCGTCTATCTCTTGCTCCAAATCTATCGCTTAAGTAGCCCCCCAAGTAGGTACCGATGACGCCAGTTAACCCGATAAAAAAAAGATAGGTAGATGTCTCGGCGAGTCCGAAACCATGAACGCGGATAAAAAATGAAGGCAGAAATAAAGCGACTCCATATCCCACAAAAGCATGAAGAGCCCCTGCAAAAGACATATGCCGAAAGGATCTTAATTTCCACATAAATTGCAGAGTCGCTCTTAGTGGCACTTTTTCTTTTCTCTGTGGAATCCCCTCAGGCTCCGAATAACCTCTCGGAGGCTCTTTTATAGTTAGAAAAAAGATGAGCGCAAGCAATATCCCAGGAAACCCTACGACTAAAAAAGCCATTCTCCAGCCAAAATACTCGCCCACCCAGCCACCAATCAATGTTCCAAGCGCGCCCCCGATCGGGATGCCCAAAGAGTAGATTGATAAAGCTGTGGCTCTTTTTCGTTCGGGGTAAAAATCAGCGATTAATGAGTGGATAGGCGGGGAACATCCGGCTTCTCCAATGCCAACGCCAATTCTCGCGATCAGCAGCATTCCGAAATTCTTTGCAGTCGAAGTAAATACAGTCATCACGCTCCAAATAACTATGGCGACAGACACAATATTTTTTCTAACCCCTACGTCTGCCCATCTGGCTATTGGAATTCCAGCAAAAGTATAAAAAATTGCAAAAGCTATCCCGCCCAGTAAACCAAGCTGCGTGTCAGACAATGAAATTTCAGCCCTTATGGGTTCAATCAGTATTGAAAAAATCTGTCGATCAATAAAATTGACGATGTAAACCAACAGGAAAAGCGAAAGGGCGTATGATCGATAAAATGGGGTAAGATCGAAGTCTTTTTTATTATTCAATGCAAACCAACTGAGCTGCTTTTTCAGACATTTCGTTACATCTCTATTAATAGCACGAAGTGCAGCAAAGCGACCACTCTTTTATAACCTCATATTGCTACAGAAGTACCGCGCGCAGCGCTTTGAAAAACTAAATGCCGCCTTTCCCATATACGGCTGATGGACCTGGGCCGCCAGGAGCCAGCCTGCCGTCCCCGCCGAAATGTCCTTTTCCAGGGACAAAATTTACCTCTACCCGAATTCCGTCTGGATCTTCGAACAAAATAGAATAATAACCTGGCGCGAAATGGTCGCCATCTTCAGGAGACCTAATTATATTGCAGTCACGCTCTCCGATCAGAAATTTATAAATACTGTCTACGTCTTCCCTGCACTTCGCTCGAAAACAGAAATGATGCAAACCCACTTGATCTTGATCAAAAATCGCTTGTTTTTTCTCNTCAGGAGCCTCTCTTATGAGGATCCCAGTTCGGCTTCCAATGCAATATAAAGTCGTGGGATTTTTTACCAAAGTCTTCATTTCGAGNAAATGACATANGGATTCCCAAAAAGGTAAACTTTTNTGAATGTCATTNACCGTCATTTGAATNTGTGCGATCCCGTTAACTTCCACTGTCATCTTTATNTCTCTTNTTNATTGATTAATTTTCCTGAAACGNTGGNTTAAAAACTCCAAAACTTTGATTAAATCAAGGGNAAAGTAACTATATCACTTGCCTTGTTGATTTATGAGCAAGTAAGATTTTTTAATGGAAGATCTTGAGAAAAATATNAACGCTTTCCNCGGAGCCCTGACCCANAAGCACTACCTTGGNATCGTTCTCGGTATTTTCTTGACCTTAGCGGGAGGCCTCCTCCAGTTCGACAACACAACAGCAACTCAAAGCAATCGAACAGGCTCTCAAACAGCACCTTCTGTCTCAGAGATTATTGGGGAACGAGGCGAGGTAAATATTGAAGGTACTATTTACAGTGGCTCCCTCTCAGATAATCTAACTGGGTTTGGCGAGATAATTTGGCCAGACCTAACTTCCTACAAGGGAGAAATTAAAAGAGGACTTCCCGAAGGAGAGGGCGAGATCCATTTCCCTAGCGGNAGAACCTATCGCGGTAAGCTTCAACAGGGAAAATTTCAGGGCCTTGGAGAGATGCAATGGTCAGACGGAAGATCCTACCGAGGAGAATTCAAAGATGGCATCATTTCAGGGAAGGGTGATTTTATTGACGCAGATGGAGAACGATTTATAGGCGAATTCCGAGATGCGAAACCGCATGGAACCGGAACACTATTCTCACCTGATTCAACTATCTACATGGGCGAAATGCAAAATGGATTTAAACAGGGAAGGGGTACGTTAGCTCTATCAAATGGAGATCTTTACGAGGGATCATTTTTAAACAACCAGATGCATGGGTATGGGGAACAAATTTCTTCCAATGGGGAGACCTACAAGGGTAATTTTAAAAACGGGCAAAGACACGGTTTTGGGCTTTCGACTTTTAAAAACGGGAGTGTCTACGAGGGACAATTCGCTAACAACAAACCTCAAGGAGATGGAAAGTTATCTCTTGAAGACGGAGCAGTTTATAAAGGTCTATTTATAGATGGTAAAATGGACGGNTCAGGGGTTTGCGAAAGTCAAGGAGAAGAAATTTCGTGCCCTGATTTTTTAAAAAGAGCTTTTTAAAACACAAAATCGGAAAAATTANCGCAAGCGAAAACTTAAAAAGATAAACCTCTATTTCAAAAGGCGAAGTTTTAGATCTGACCAGGAGTATATGAAAGAATTTGACTTTATCATCGTTGGTGCAGGAACGGCNGGGTGCACAATNGCAAATCGATTGACAGCAAGCGGAAAACACTCAGTNTTGTTACTAGAAGCNGGTAAAAANGACAGTAACTTCTGGATAAATATCCCAGTAGGGTACCTATTCACCATCAANAATCCGAAGACCGACTGGTGTTACGTGACCGAAAAAGAGCCGGGACTAAAAAATAGAAGCATCGGATACGCTCGCGGTAAGGTGCTAGGAGGTTGTTCATCCATCAACGCGATGATTTACATGCGCGGTCAAGCCCATGATTACAATCATTGGGCTCAGCTAGGAAACCGCGGGTGGTCNTGGAACGACGTACTTCCTTTTTTTAAGAAATCGGAAGATTACCAACATGAGCAAGANGATTTTCATGGGAAAGGGGGAGAGTTAAAAGTTCAAGAACGAAGAGTAGATTGGGAGATTTTGGATGCTTGGAGAGATGCCGCTGCCGAATCAGGAATACCAAAGATCACCGAATTCAACAGGGGAGATAATTTTGGCAATGCATACTTCCAAATGAATCAAAATAAGGGCGTCCGATGGAACGCCAGAAAAGCCTTTCTCGATCCCGCGAAAGGCAGGAAAAACCTAACTATACTTACCGAAGCACAAGTAGAAAAACTGATTATCAAGCGTGGAAACAGTCAGATCAAATGTAAAGGTGTAGAGGTAACTACAAGAAAGGGCATAGAGAGCTTCCTGGCCAGAAAGGAGGTCATACTCAGTGCAGGCGCCGTTGCCTCCCCTCAAATACTTCAGGTGTCTGGAATTGGAAAAAAAGAAACGTTAAAGAAGTATGGCATAGACGTTTTTTGCGATCTGCAGGGTGTTGGGAGCAACTTGCAAGACCATCTTCAAATAAGAACTGTTTATAAAGTCCGGAATACTGTAACACTTAACGAAAAAGTTAATTCGTTATTCGGGCTCGCGAAAATGGGCCTCGAATATCTTTTTCTCAGACGAGGGCCCCTTACGATGCCGCCCTCTCAGCTTGGCGCATTCGCCTCAACGAGCGCAGACTATTCAAGCGCAAACATAGAATGGCATGTTCAACCGCTTTCGCTCGACAAATTTGGAGAACCTCTGCACAAATTTAATGCAATAACCCCTGCTGTTTGTAATCTAAGACCGACGAGCAGGGGCGAAATATCCATTAAAAGTTCTAAGACTAACGTACATCCNGCTATTAAATTGAATTATCTATCCACCGCCGAGGACCAAGAAGTAGCCGTAGAGGGATTAAAATTTACGAGAAGAATTATGAGAGCGAAAGCTCTGAAAAGATTCGAGCCAGTCGAATGGCTACCCGGGAATCAAGCAAAAACTGACTCGGAACTTCTCGACGCCGCTAGGGAGTTGGGCACCACTATTTTCCATCCTGTCGGCACTTGCAAGATGGGCTGCGACAACGAGGCGGTTGTGGATGATAAACTCCGGGTCCGAGGACTACCCTCTGTTAGAGTGATTGACGCGTCTATTATGCCAACAATCACATCGGGCAATACAAACGCTCCGACAGTGATGATCGCTGAAAAAGGAGCCCAGTTTATCTTAGATCATTACCCTTAGCCGTTGACAGGTTTACTAGCTCTGCTGATTTGTCCCAAAGCAGTTTTCTCAGTTCCCGATCATGGCCTAACGCCGAACAATTCTCTAATTTAGTCTGATCGTAATAATTTCCAGTCTCTTTCTCTANACTCGGATCTGAGGCTAACATCACGGTAGTCTCCGCCCCTTTTTCTGGAGACATGAAAATCATCCCAATGACTTTCCTTACAATCCAAGGCAAATCTCTGACTATATCAGTTGAAACAGCTCCTGGATGGAGAACATTAGAGGTAACGCCTGACGAGCTGCAGCGGGAAGCGAGTTCTAGAGCGAACAGCACGTTGCAGAGCTTGGAGTTATTGTAGGCAACGGAACTATTGTATTTTTCGTACCCTCTAAAACTATCAAAAGCTATTTTTCCTTTTTTGTGCAACATCGATGAAACCGTTATCACCCTGCTGGGGGAATTCTTTTCTAAACAGCCTAAAAGAAGATTCGTGAGCAAAAAATGCGCCAAGTGNTTAACCCCAAACTGCATTTCATAACCATCTTGAGTAAATTTCTGCTTCGGCGGAAAAGTTCCAGCATTATTTATAAGCACGTCGAGAGAGTCGAATTTTTCCAAAAAACAAGCAGCCAAATTGCGAACGCTATCAAGACTAGCAAGATCAACCTCTAAGTTGATAATTGGCACCGATGAAACAGAGTTTAGGAAGGAAACTGCTAAATCAGTTTTTTTTGAAGGTTTGCAAGCAAGGACAATTTCTGCACCCTGTTTTGCTAATTCAGAAGCCGCAACCAACCCTATGCCGCTATTCCCCCCAGTAATAAAAACGCGTTTTCCTTTCATTAATTTCTCCAAGACGTTCATTTTTTCGAGTTCGATACATTCTGTCTTAATTGGAATTCAAATTTTTTTCTAGATCTTCTATCGATCGGTAAACGAAGATATTTTTCTAGTTCACCCTTAGTTAGGTTCTCACGCATATCTCTAAAAAATTCAGTAAGCTTGACACGCTCACCGTCTTCGTATTTTTTTATTTTAACATCATCGCTTTCTCCGACTGTACCTCCCAAAATCACACGAAGATAAGCGCCTGAGCGATTTGCCCTAATGAATTCTTCCGCAAAACCTTTCCGTTTTATCGCAGAAGAGAGAGTTCGACAAGGTATTCGTGGCGCTGTAACTTGAAGTTGCAAATCAGGGAATATCAGAATGTCGCCAATGCAGAGATTATTAAATTCAAGACCGGACAAGGTGAGATTTTCACCGAAAGCACCGGGCTCAGGAACATACTTAAGAGATCGGCTCCAAAAGACATAATCTTCCAAGCTGTAGGCGTAAACTGCCTGATCCGCACCCCCATGATGCTTCGAGTTACAAATTACATCGCCTTCAAGACCTAGGTAATCTACCTTCACTCTGCCTAGTTGAGGTTTTTTATGAAGACCTGTTTTAACTCTGGGTCCAAAAATCTGACAAGAATCTTCATAAAAACTGGCGATATTGACACTAACTACGCTCATAAAACCTCAAAGAAGGATCCGGAATTATGTGAGCTTATCAGGGTAAAATAGCGAAGCCAAAAATCACTACCAGACTAACTTTAAATCGAATTAGTGAATAAATGGAATATGATCCCTTCCTAATATTCTAATTAATGAGACTCTCGGAAATGTTACCCTCTCGCGGTTTAAAACTAAGGAGCAACCCATGACTGAATACCTCGCAGATATTAAAGAAATGGAAAATCTTTGTACCAAAAAAGGGGACGCCTGGAATGGAATTAATCCGGAATATGCTGTGAGAATGAAACTTCAAAATCGGTTTCAGTCGGGTTTAGATATTGCTCGTCACACNGCTGCAGTAATGAGAAAGGATATGGCTGATTATGACAACAACACCTCGAACTACACCCAGTCCTTAGGATGTTGGCACGGATTCGTAGCTCAGCAAAAAGCGATCGCTATAAAGAGACACTTAGGAACTCTCAGTAAAAAGTATATTTATCTATCCGGCTGGATGGTTGCCGCTCTGCGNAGCAAATTTGGACCCCTACCGGATCAGAGCATGCACGAGAAGACATCTGTGTCATCACTAATAGGAGAGATTTATACCTTTTTGAAGCAAGCTGATGCAGTAGAACTTGAAAGATTATTCACAGCCCTCGACGATGCCAGATCAAACGGTAATCCGACGCGAGAATCTGATCTGCTTAACCAAATTGATAATTTTGAGAGTCATGTAGTGCCAATCATTGCAGATATTGATGCAGGTTTTGGAAATGAAGAGGCGACTTACCTGCTTGCCAAACAGATGATAGAGGCAGGGGCATGTGCCATTCAGATAGAAAACCAGGTATCAGAGGTCAAGCAATGCGGACATCAGGCNGGAAAAGTCACCGTCCCGCACGANGTTTTNCTGGCNAAAGTTAANGCTGTTAGGTACGCCTTCTTAGAACTCGGAGTGAATGATGGAATTATCGTAGCGAGGACAGATTCCCTTGGAGCCGGTTTGACACAAATGGTTCCCGTATCGAAGGAGCCAGGCGACTTAGCTAGTCAATACAATTCTTTCCTCGAAACCGAAGAAATTAACGACGTAGCAGAATTAAAAGAACACGACATTACCTTTCATCAAGGNGGAAAANTAGTTAAGCCTGTCAGACTNGATAANGGACTCTANTCTTTCAGAGAAGGAACGGGAGTTGATAGAGTGGTGCTNGATTGTATNACAAGCTTGAGACACGGAGCGGATCTGCTCTGGATTGAAACGGAGCGCCCCAATGTTGCTCAAATAGCAGAGATGGTTAACCGGGTTAAAGAAGCGGTTCCAGATGCCAAACTGGTATATAACAATTCCCCGTCGTTCAATTGGACCCTTAAATTTAGAGAGCAAGTATACGAAGAGTTTAAGTNACAAGGGAAAGACCTCTCAGGATACCCTGATCCATCTCAGAATCCATTNGGGCTNATGGACGAGCAACTTGACGATTCNGANTTNGCTATCAAGGCAGATGAATATATTCAGTCTTTTCAAGCTGACGCATCAAGAGANGCGGGAATCTTCCANCATCTAATTACCCTTCCAACCTATCATGAGACCGCATTGGGAGTTGATACGCTTGCTGAGGGATATTTCGGTAGTGACGGCATGCTAGCTTATGTAAGAGGAGTTCAACGAACAGAAATAAGAAGAAATATGAACGTAGTNAAACACCAGGAGATGGCAGGNACCACTATAGGAGATCATCACAAAGAGTACTTTGCAGGTGAAAACGCNCTGCTCGCGGGAGGAAACGAGAACACAATGAGCCAATTCGGCTAAATTAAGTGTTTTGCAAATCCAGTTTCCCCAAGCTATTTGTNGGGAAACTGGGGATNCTTAAAGCCNCAAGGCAGCGTCGAGNTCTAACACACGGCCGCTCAANTAGTCATTCTCAAGTATAAATCTAGCGGCATGGGCTACNTCTGAGGGTTCNCCNANTCGCTTNAATGGGATCCCTGANGACATNTTTTCCAATGCTTCAGGCTTCATACTTGCGACCATCTCNGTCGCTATAAAGCCTGGAGCTATTGCGGCAGCTCTGATGCCATACCTCGCCAGCTCTTTAGCCCAGACGGTTGCCATTGCAGACACACCTGCTTTAGCAGCAGAGTAATTGGTCTGTCCAGCGTTACCAGATTTAGAGATGCTTGAGATGTTTATAATGCAACCTTCAACTTGATGTTCTATCATTTTAGTGGCAGCTTCGCGACCACAAAGAAAGACGCCGGTTAAATTGACATCAATCACTGCCTGCCACTCCGCTAAACTCATCCGCTTCTGGATCTCTCCTTCTTTCATCTTTACTAGAAGACCATCTCGCAATATCCCTGCATTGTTGATCAAACCATGAATTAGTTCATGGTCCTTCTCGATTGCATCGAAAACAGATATTACTTCGTCTTCTTTCGCTACATTACAAACATAACTAGTTGCCTTGATACCATGCGTCTGACATTGAGTTACTGCCTCCCTGAGTGGTACCTCATTAATGTCGATTAAAGACAAATTTGCTCCAGCTTTCGCAAACTCCAGTGCCATTGCCAAACCGAGACCTTGTCCACCACCTGTTACAACCACGTTTTTTCCTTTCAGATTCATCTAATAGTCTCTCATTACAGAATTTAATCAGTTGAAATAATACCTCCTTAACCCAAAATTCGCACAGACATTAAGTTCTGGGCAAAAGGGGCAAGAGCTGTGAGTTTACTTTAAAAGTTGGAAGGTTAAGAGCGCATAAAGTCCCCCTTAAAACATCGTTCGACACTTTTATCCAATTTATGTCCAAAGAAAAGGTGTAGAAAGAGCTTATGTTGAGCCAACAATTTTTCTTAAACCTTTTATTTTTTTGCAAAATCTGACTACACTGTAGCTCACTACAATTTTTATTAAGGGCGGGAAAATGCTTCGCGACGTTCATAGGCAGAGATTAGATAAAATTGAACACATGAGAGATGATATCCTCAAAGCAGGGGAAGAGGCTCAAGAGATGAAGCGACTTCCAGACTGGATAGTGTCTGATCTCATAGATGAAGGCTTTTTCAGATTTGCATTGCCAACCGAAATGGGGGGTGATAACGCGAGTTCCATGGAAACAATAGAAGTATTAGAGCATCTAGGTGCCATAGATGCCTCAGTTTCTTGGAACGTGATGCTAGGTTCAGAGATAAATGCGATGGCGGTAGGGGGAATGGACCCTGAGTTGGCCAAAAAAATATATCTTGATAACCCTAGAGTTGTCATGTGCGGTGGCGGCGGACCGGGAACAAAACCACCTAGGGCTGAAAGACAGAAAGACGGGAGCGTTAAAGTCTGGGGTCAAAACACTTTTATCTCGGGCTGCCATAACGCCAGCTATTGCTTCATCGGGGCGCCACTGATGAAGGGCGATGAGCCCGAGCTTGGGGAAGACGGGATGCCCATCTTCAAAATGTGGTTTCTTCCTCGGGACCAGTGGGAGATCGTTCGAACTTGGGACGTAGCTGGCATGAGAGGATCTGGCTCAGACGATGTAAAGACAGAGGGAGGAGTTTGTCCGGCTGAGTACGCGGGCATAGATCTATTTGTAACCCCGGCTCATTACGACAACCCAGTTTATCGAATGCCTGTTCCGCTAAGACTGGCTTACAACAAGTCAGCTGTAGCTCTAGGTGTAGCTAAAGGAGCTCTAGAAGCTTTTTCTGATATAGCTCAAAACAAGATTCCGATGCTTGCTTCCAAATCTCTGGCCCACAGACCAATTGCTCAGTATAGAATGGGCGAGGCAGAAGCAATGTATCGCTCTTGCAGATCATGGCTTATGGAGACCATGGAAGCTGTTGAGGACGAGCTGCGAGAGGGAGCAGACTTTCCCGGAGCCAAAACGACCCAAGAC
>PARM01000020.1 GCA_002711495.1 Gammaproteobacteria bacterium | reverse complement strand
TCGGGACCTTAATTAACCTTAATAATTCTCCGCACTTGAGGCAGTTGGTACCCACGCCAGTCACAAAATCTTCTACGGCTACATTCCTCTCTCCGTCTGGGCCTGAAATAACGCAGACTGCTTTGTTAGCTATCAAAGCAGGAATTGTGTCCGCTGCTGGAGAGGCATTGCAGAGATTTCCACCGATGCTTGCCCTTCCTTGGACTTGGGTGGATCCAATGAGGTAAGCTGCCTCAACCAGTCCAGGGAACATTTGTTTAATGTCCTCACGAGCCGTAAGCTCGGCACAACACATTGAGGGCCCTAATTCTAATCCGTCTTTTGAAAGCTTCGCGTCTAACATGCCATCTATTTTCTTTACATCGACTATTAGACGGGATTGATCCTCTGAAGAATTTGTTTGGATTATAAGATCTGTTCCTCCAGCTAATACCCGCGCAGGAATTTTTGCTTCCTTTAACAACTTAACCGCTTCGCTGATCGAATTAGGTGCTTCATATACCACTGATACCATTTTCCCTCCTTTTCGCCCTTTCAAGATCTCTCGCCTTGCTATGAGACCCATCAATATCAGGCTAATATATATAACACGCAAAGGTGGNTCGGCCAAGAACAGCCTTTTCTATTAAGCTTTCGGGTAGCGATTAGCGTCCTAAAAAAGAGATCTATAAATTCGCGATATAATTACATATTCTCTCAATCAATTTGGATTGGTTTATATTAGAGAAACCTCGAGACATGGAGATACCCTGGTAAACCAGGCCAATTACGCTAACAAGTTCGTCAAACTTTGCTCTTAAAGACAACAGCTCACTGGCTTCTNAGAGCGGTGGGTACCTGATTTCGCCACGGCCGACCTTCTGGATAATCATAGCGTCAAAAGCCACTTTATAAAAAATATTCAGACTGTCGGGATTGCATAGCCGATCAATTTCACGGGCACCAAAAAAAGGGGAAATAGAACCCTTTATGATCGAACAAACAAGCTCTCCTACTCGTTCGGACTCTGGTTCTAAATTCTTTGTAACTCTGTCGCCTTTTTCCGATGAGGACAGCCTGCTAGTTTTAGTTGGGGTAACTGAATCCTCGAGACCCCTCTTTTCCCAATCCAAAAAACTCCCAGCCCTCTCAGTGGGCAATTTTATTTTGTATGTCTGGCAACGGCTCCTAACCGTTGACAAAAGAGATAAGGGTCGACTGCTTATCAAACAAAAAAAAGTTTCATTTGGTGGCTCCTCAAGCACCTTCAGCAAAGCATTTTGAGCCTGGATGTTTAAATCGTCTGCAACAAGAATAAGACACAGTTTTATACCTCCTAGAACCGAGCTTTTTGTCGCCCAATCAATAANATCNCGAACCNTCTCTACCTTGATCTGCTTGTCGTCTCCTCTTTCGACAACCTTTAAATCAGGGTGGTTACTCGCCAACCTTAACCTGCAGCTCTTGCAAGTTTGACATGGTTTAGAAGGGGCCGAGCAAAAAAGGAGCTCCGCGATCGCTGCACCTAGCTCCAAGTCTATGGAATTTGCCTCTCCGTTTAATAAGAAGGCATGAGGCAGCGTGTTGTTCTCGACCATCTTGGAAAACTGTGCCCAGCTATCGGCCGCTTGTGACAGAATTTTACGGCTCAAAAAAACCTCGATTTAATAACCAATCTGAGTTCATNTTGAATGGTCTCAACAGAAGAAGATGCAGTAAAAACTTTATATCTTGAATCTTTTTGGGACAACATCAAAAAAGCATCTCTAATTGGCTCAAAAAATTTTCTTCCTTCTTTTTCGAAACGGTCACCCTTTGAATTTTCCGTTGCCCTCCTTAAACCGTCTTTCCAGTCTAAGTCAAGAACGATCGTAAGATCTGGAACGAAGCTTTCGAAGACAAGCTCCATCATTTTTTGAACATGCCGAACGCCAAGACCCCTGCCAGCGCCCTGGTAAGCAATACTGGAGTCATTAAACCTGTCGCATAAAACCCATTTTCCGCTTTCCAGAGCGGGTTTTATCTTCTCCTCAATGTGCTGCGCCCTCGCAGCTGCCATTAAGAGCAATTCAGCCATCGGAACGATGTTTTTTTGTCGGTCATCCAACAGAACACCTCTCAACAGCTCCCCCAGGCCGGTTCCACCAGGCTCCCTCGTCACGACCACCCTATAACCCAGTCCTTTTAAATATTGTGCTAGTAGGTCTATCTGAGTAGATTTACCAGCGCCCTCTATTCCTTCAAATGTGAGAAATTTACCTGANGGCATATCACTGAATCCGTCTGATATTACCAAGCTGGTAACGTTTGACCGCGGCTAAATGTTCTTTGTAGGTCTTCGAAAAATAACTNCTGCCGTTACCCATTGCTACAAAAAAGTAATAGGGAGATTTAACCTCTGAAAGCACGACATTTATGGACTCGCGCCCTGGCGAGGCAATAGGAGTTGGGGGTAAACCAAACCGCGTATAGGTATTGAACGGGTTGTCACTCCTCAAATGGTGCTTTTTTAGATCGCCATCAAAAGAGTCTCCCAGGCCATATATAACTGTTGGGTCGCTCTCTAATCTCATTTTGCCTCTGAGCCTGTTTAAAAAAACGGAACCGATTTTGGCCCTATCAGGGCCATAACCTGTTTCTTTTTCAACCAACGAAGCAAGAATAATTGCGTCATAAGGAGAATTNAGTGTCTTTTTNTCGCTTCTGTTCGACCATTCCAATGCAATTATTTCTTTCATCTTCTCGTGGGCATTTTCAAGTAAGTCTAAATCACTCGTTTCAAAGTTGTAATAGTAAGTGTCCGGAAAAAACCAGCCTTCGATGTCACCCTTAATCCCAATTATCTCTCCGATCTCATGATTGCTCATTGAGATGATATTCTTCTGTAAGTGAGGCAAACCCATCAATTTCTTCCGCCATTGGCTAAAATTCCAACCCTCGGGAAAGGTAGCCCTATAATTTGCAACGGCTCCAGCTCTAAGTAACTTTATAATTTCTCGAATTGTCATGCCCTCGACCAAATCATACCTGCCAGCCTTGATCGGACCCCTACCCTCTGTAAATTTCAAGTATAGACGCAGAGAGGGTCTATTGAGCTCGATAAGACCTTCTACCTCGATTTCAGCGAACAACCCAAGCACGGTCGANCCCGTTGGAACCTCCAACAATATCGATCTATCCAAACGGGCCTCTAGTTTGGAGAAAATGAATGTAAAGGCAAATAAAGTAACAAAAACCAATGAGGCACTTAAAAAAAATAGCTTCTTCTTTCCGGCGAATTCTTTAATACAACTATGCAATTTTCTTTAAAACCAAAGCGCCATTTGTTCCTCCAAATCCAAAAGAATTACTCATTGCAACGTCAATAAGCGTTTCTTTTGCTTTTCCGGGCACATAATCGAGATCGCATCCATCGCTNGGATTCTCAAGGTTTATGGTAGGGGGCGCAACTTGATCCTGAATCGCGCAGACAGTAACAATGGCTTCTATCGCACCGGCAGCGCCCAGGGCGTGACCGTGCATTGACTTGGTGGAACTCACAAGGAGCGCGCTTGCATGCGAACCGAAAGTGCTTTTTATTGCAACCGTTTCCGCAAGGTCTCCNAGAGCTGTGGACGTGCCATGCGCATTTATNTAATGAACCTCATCAGAATTNGTTTTGGCATCANTCAANGCATTTCTCATGGCGTCTGCCGCACCCGAGCCATCGTGGGAGGGAGAAGTCATGTGATCAGCATCTGCACTCATCCCAAATCCAATCAGTTCACAATAAATTTTTGCTCCTCTTTTCTTTGCGTGTTCGTATTCCTCAAGGACAANGGCTCCCGCCCCGTCACTNANGACAAAGCCATCTCTATCACGGTCCCAAGGCCTACTTGCTCTAACCGGGTCTTCGTTTCTCACTGAAAGTGCTCGCATTGCAGCGAAACCTGCCATAGTTGTTGGACACGTGGCCTTTTCAGCTCCTCCAGCAACCATAACATCTGCATCTCCATGCATAATGAGNCTTGCAGAAAGTCCGATATTATGNAGTCCGGTGGTACAGGCTGTGGATGTTGCTAANTTAGGNCCTTGAAACCCNTACTTNATTGACAGGTGCCCAGAAACCATATTTATNATGCTAGAGGGNACGAAAAAAGGNGAGGCNCTNGTTGGTCCNNTNTTNACAACTATGTCATGNCAGGCCTCTATNGTATTTATGCCGCCAATTCCAGAGCCAATCGAGACTCCAACCCTTTTTAAATTAACACGCGGTAAATCAATCNCCGAATCNTCGACCGCTTGAATTCCAGCTATCAAGCCTAACCGAATGAAATCATCCATTCTTTTCGATTCCTTTGGNGGTATGTAACTTGATATGTCAAATTTCGGGACCTGGCCTCCGATTTTTACGCTGTGTTCAGCAACGTCGAAACTCGTGATTCTAGAAATTCCGCTTTTTCCTTCCAACATAGCGNCCCANGACGTTNTCNCGTCAGCGCCTAANGGGCTNACCATGCCTATGCCTGTAATTACAACCCTTCTGCTCGACAATGTATTNCCCCAATCAAAAATNCTTTAAAGGAGATGATTANAAAGCAAACCAAATGGAAGTGAACAGATTATCGCTGGGACTCTTTTACGTGTTGGCTTCGATGTAGTCGATCGCTTCTTTAACGGTGGTTATTTTTTCTGCTTCTTCATCAGGNATTTCAGTCTCAAACTCTTCTTCCAGAGCCATGACCAATTCAACTGTGTCGAGAGAATCTGCCCCAAGATCCTCAACAAAAGAAGCTTCAGGGGTAACTTCCTCTTCTTTGACCCCGAGTTGCTCACATACTAATTTTGTAACTCGTTCAACAATANTGCTCATGGCCAGAATTACTCCTTCTGCTGTAAAGAAGCGGTAGTTTAATTAAATGGCCGATACTGATTCAAGCTTTTTGTGCTAGTTTTCTCATAAAGATTCGGACTAATCTAACCGCGATACATCCCACCGTTGATATGAATCGTCTCTCCCGTAATATAACCAGCTGCATCATCGCACAAAAATGAGACCAGAGCCGCCACCTCGGAAACCTCGCCAAATCTGCCCAGAGGGATCAAATCGAGCATCGCACGCTGATTAGCCGCTTCAATTTCTTCTGTCATATCAGTCTTTATGAAGCCCGGGGCAACAGAATTAACGGTAATACCGCGAGAGCCCAACTCTAAACTTAGCGAACGGGTATACCCCTCCANCCCGNCTTTCGAAGCCGAGTAGTTGCTTTGGCCAAGGTTGCCCATTGACGCGACAACAGACGATATATTAACAATCCGTCCCCACCGCGCCCTAATCATGCCTTTGAGAAAAGTTTTTGTTATCCTAAAAAGTCCACTCAAATTTGTTTCTATAACATCGTCCCATTCTTTATCTTTCATTCGTAAGGCAATGTTATCTCTGGTAATTCCAGCGTTGTTGATCAAAACGAGTGGCGAGTCAAGATTTTCTTTCACCTCATCTGCAAACTGTTTAATTGATTCGGTATTCGAAATGTCCAACTGCATACCCAACCCGCCTTCTGATAATTTTTCTGTAATCAGCTCTGCACCCGAATAAGAGGTTGATGTCCCAACGACAAAAAAACCAGAGCTTATTAATTTTTCTGCAATACTTTGGCCTATCCCTCGACTTGCACCAGTGACTATTGCTATTTTTTTCATTATTTTCCTAAGCTTTCTAACTGATTCGCTCCAATTTCAGAGCTTAGAGATCCTATAACAGCGCTTTTTTTCGCTCGCTTTATAAGGCCACTGAGCACCCTCCCTGGTCCACACTCGACATAATTTTCAATTTGGTTATTCCAAACAGCTTTTATCGACTCAGTCCATCGAACAGGAGTGTAGATCTGATCGACCAAATTTCTTCGAATGGACTCTGGTTGCATCTCGAATGTCGCGCTTACGTTCTGAACAATGGGAATTTTAGGAGCGATTATTTCCGTATCGTAAAGCAGTTCCTCCATTTTTAGCGCCGCTGGNTTCATTAACGAGCAATGAAAAGGCGCGCTAACATTTAGAATAATCGCTCTTTTTGCACCAACTTCCTTACATCTTTCTATCAAAACTTTNAGTAACTCATTATCTCCAGCAACAACAACTTGTTCTGGAGCATTAAAATTTGCAGCTTCAACTAGCCCTGTTTTCGATTCCCGCGTCACAGAAGAGCAAATCTCCATCACCTCCTCGTCAGATAGGCCCAAAACGGCGGCCATCCCACCTTTACCGAGCGGAACGGCTTTTTGCATGTATTGGCCTCGCCTGCGGACTAATTTTACTGCATCTTCAAATCTGACAGCTCCCGCTGCGACTAACGCCGCGTACTCACCCAAGCTATGCCCGAGAACAACGTCCGGAAATTCGCCGCCGTTATTCATTGCATATCTGAATAAGGCTACTGAGACGGTAAGCAGTGCAGGCTGGGTATATTCAGTTTGATTGAGCAATTCTTCCGGACCAGCAGCGATCAGCCCTTCCATATCGTAACCCAAGGCTTCAGAGGCNTCTCCAAGGGTGTCCCTTGCCTCAACACTTTTTGCCGCCAACATTCCAACGGATTGCGATCCTTGGCCCGGAAAAACATAAGCAAGACGACTCACGTTGAACAAATTTCTTGAATGGTTTTTTTACTAATCGTCTGATGCATCAACCGATAACACTTTCTGTCCTCTATAGAAGCCATCTTCTGTAACATGATGCCTTCTGTGAGTCTCGCCGGTAGTGGGATCTTCANCGAGAGTTGGGGAACCTAGCCTATCGTGAGATCGCCGTTTCCCTCTTCTCGCTCGTGTGACTTTGCTTTTTTGAACAGCCATATCATACCTCTTTCATGTCTTGTTGCTTTTTAAATTTTAACGCCAAATCGCTGAAAGGCCTATGAGTTTCGTCATGGCTAGCTAAACCCGAATCCTCTCCTGATTCAATATTCTCAACGAATATCGGATCGTGTTGACTACATCCGTTGAGATGTCTGGGAACCATAGGTAACGCAATCATGAGGTCATCTTCAAGAATATCTTGCAGCGAGACGGTCTTACCAGTTGCAACAAGTGCCGCGCGTTCCTGGTTCAAATCGAATAACTCCTCCAGTCCGTCCAATACGACCGTATTTATCTCACAGGATACTTCCACCAAAAGCTCCTCAAGGCATACCTGACACTCAAGGTTAACCGACGTCGATGCGTTACCTGTTATTACGGTACGGCACTGCTCATCCATAGAGAAGCTGAGCGAGAATTTTACCTCCCCCTCCTCTCCTAAAAGCAGCTGGCGAAATCTAACAAAGCTGGCCAAAGGTTCCGATCCTTGGAACGTCGCGTTGTTTCGCCCTTGCCTGGCGTATTCTATTTCTTTCAGCTTTCTTAATCCGCTGCTTTCGAGCGACCATATTTTAGGCAGTAGAATTAAAGGTGTCAAAGGAAGTAGAGATTCAGCAGACATTATTTCAGCTGAAAAACATAGTGAAGCGCTTAAATTGGTTCAGCAAAACCGATCTGCAGTTTTTGGGGGGAAAGACATCGAGTCTTCAGCCAGGGTAGGAGTTAATTTGCTAGCCTCAGCTAGACAACCACAAAAAAATTTATTTAATCATTTGTTCGGTTTTCAGTCACAAGAGGATTATAAATACTTTTTTGGAATAGTAACTACCGTTACGCAAAATGGGTAGCTTAAAGTAGATCGATGCCGAAAAGCGCAAAAAATCGTCTTGGGCAAAAACATTGTTTCATTTAATACCTTTTTTGGATCAACGGAAACAACCTTTGTTTTTCGTATAACCCACATTTGAACAGGAATCGACCCTGCCATACGAGCCAAAGGAACTCATATTTTAATTTATAAGGATCTTATATGTCATTGTTAAAAATCATAATTTAATACCCGTTTGATTGTGGTGACAAATTCATCAGGTAGGGGGCATTCAATATCTAATTTCCCAACTCGAGTATTTTGAGGTATTGAGATTTGGGTGGCGTGGAGCATCATCCGCACATTTAGACCTAAAACTGCTTCCTTGAATTTATCGCCGTACCGCAAATCCCCTACTATCGGATGACGTGCCCAGAGCGCATGCACCCGTATTTGGTGGGTTCTTCCAGTTTTTGGAAATGCTTCGACCAGGGAAAAGTCTTCAGTTCCAAACTTTTTTCTAAAAGCAGTTCTCGCAGTTTTCCCCGATTCACTCACCTTTGTCCAACGCTCACGTCCCTGATTGGAAAATGTCGTAAGATTCTGATTGATAGTGATTAATTTCTCAGGCCAGTCTCCATGAACAAGCGCTGTATACCTTTTATTTATGCTTCCGGGTCTACGAAGCAAATCTTGCAAAAAAACTAAGGTAGCGCGCTTTTTTGATACCATCAGACAGCCAGAAGTGTCCTTGTCAAGCCGATGGACTAGCTCAAGTCTTTCTTTGACACGATCATTTTTTCGGCTAGCTCTTAAGCTTTCAATTAAACCAAATTTCACTGACGAGCCTCCGTGAACAGCTAGTCCAGCTGGCTTATTAACCACGATTAATTCATTATTTTCAAAAACAATCTGGCTCTCGAGGTCCAACGAGGGATCAGCATACTGCTCTTCCTCCGGATTAAGTCTGATCGGTGGCAATCTNATCTCATCACCTAAATAAAGCTTTGTTGAAGCGGTTGCTCGGCTTCTATTTACTCTTATTTCTTTTTTTCTAATTAACCTATAAACCCTTGATTTAGGTACTCCTTTGAGCCTTTTTAACAAAAAGTTATCAAGCCTTTGGCCAACGCTATCTTCCGCTATTTTTATAAAGGTTACAGTTTGAAAAGTCTGCATTGGCCGAAAAGAATTTTAGAGTTAGGATTTTTTGGAAATCTTGTTATACTTATAGNCGATATAATGACCCAGCAAGTAGCGGAAATTTTTAAAAGAAGCTGCATGTAAATAATCCAAGTCATGATAAGAGCGGTGTTAGAAGATGGGCTCGAAACCGCAAGTTTATTCTGGATTATACAAGAATTTTANTTGTCTAGCCCTCAGATTCGGCTAGACATGCTATTAACCGTACGGAGTTCGGTTTCAGCGTAGTAGGCAGATTAGATAGCTTTGAATCCTTTAGAAAAAGGATTCATATGGTAAAAAAGAACAGTTTCGGCGTTTCCCGACAAAGCAAAGGTCACGCCGTACCCTCAGGTTTCCAGCAAAAGGTGCTGGCCCAAACATGTCTTCTATTACGCCAAATCCAACTCCAGTGCTTTGAAAAAAAGTGTGGAACGATATGAAAAGAATGCTGATAAACGCAACTCATGAAGAAGAGCTGAGGGTTGCGTTAGTCGATGGCCAGAAACTCTATGACCTGGATATCGAAAAGAGAATCCGAGTTCAAAAAAAATCGAATATATACAAAGCTAAGGTTACTCGAGTCGAACCCAGTCTTGAGGCTGCCTTTGTTGATTATGGAGGCAACCGCCATGGATTTCTGCCTCTGAAAGAAATCGCAAAGGAATATTTTAGCGTTCCGCCGGGGAGCGTCCGAGGGAAGGTTAACATCCAAGACGTGATCAAAGAAAACCAAGAGTTGATTGTTCAGGTTGATAAGGAAGAAAGGGGCTCAAAGGGGGCTGCGCTNACGACTATGCTTTCTCTTGCGGGCCGTTACTTAGTCCTGATGCCTAATAATTCTCGCGCTGGAGGTATTTCCAGAAGAATCGAAGGAGAAGAACGTGAGGCGTTAAAGGAATCTATGTCACACCTTGATATGCCCAAAAATATGGGGGTGATAATTCGAACTGCTGGGGTCGATAGAAACGCTGAGGAACTCCAGTGGGATCTTGACTATCTGCTGAACGTNCATAACGCGATCAAGAAAGCGTCGGAAGAAAAAAAGGCTCCTTTCTTAATATACCAAGAGAGCGACGTAATCACTCGTGCGGTAAGAGACTATTTAAAAGACGATATAGGAGAGATCCAACTGGACACGGCTGAAGCTTTTGACCAAGCCAATCAGTTCATTGAGCANGTAATGCCNCATTTCAAACCTAAGTTGAAAANGTATTCAAGCGATGTGCCGCTTTTTAATAGGTACCAAATCGAAAGCCAAATCGAAACAGCATTTAACAGAGAAGTGCGACTGCCATCCGGAGGCTCTCTTGTAATAGACCCAACCGAGGCTTTGGTTTCAATTGATATAAATTCCTCCAGAGCAACTAGGGGAGCCGACATTGAAGACACGGCCTTAAATACGAATCTCGAGGCAGCAACAGAAATTTGCAGGCAGCTAAGACTGCGAGATATAGGTGGTTTAGTGGTGATCGATTTTATCGACATGCTGTCGTCAAAAAACCAAAGGATGGTCGAAAATAGAATGCGNGATGAGCTCCAGATTGATAGAGCTCGGGTTCAGATTGGGAGAATNTCNCAATTTGGTTTATTAGAAATGTCTCGTCAGCGCCTTCGGCCGTCTCTTGGAGAAACGAGCGGCGTTGTATGTCCAAGATGCGATGGGTTAGGGAGCATTAGAGATGTAGAATCATCCGCGTTAGCAGTNNTACGAATGGTTGAAGANGAGGCTTTAAAAGAGACCAGNTCAGAAATNAGAGCCTTTTTACCTATNAGCGTTTCCTCGTTNGTCTTAAANGAAAAAAGAAAAATGCTTTTAGANATCGAGCAAAGAAACAAGGTCTCTGTCGTNGTGATCCCGGATNCGGANNTAGACACNCCGCACTACAGGGTTGANCGNATCCGTTCTCAAGACNCAGANAGCNGCATACCTCACTCATATGAGATGGAANGAGAGANAGAAAATCAAAATCTNGAAACTAAAAGAGTGANTGAACCTGCNGTTGANGANGCAGCTGTTAAAAAGNTTGATCANACACCCCGNGCNCNCGAGAAAAGCNGNGCNAAACCGNCTCGAATGGGACTTTTAAATCNGCTTTTTAAACTTTTATTNGGAAAAACCAAGNCNGCATCGTATTCGCNAGACNGNGCAAAAAGAAGAAATAGAAACATCAGAAATCGCCGACCGAGTAATATAGAACGAAGCCGAAAAAGTAGCCAAGGCAGCCAGTCCGCAAACGGAGAGAGAAGTAAAAGAGCTCGAAGATCAGGGCAAGATGGAGAAGGAAGTTATAAGGACAAAGAATTCTTTAATTCTGATCTAACTCAGGAACCTAATCCCAAATCACGGAAACAATCTGAACAAGACGGAAACAAGATGATGAGGACGCCTGACTCTATTTCCTCCGCTGAACTCGATCAAGATAAAAGAACAAAAAACCTCGATATGGACAAACGGGCCAGGGGAGGAAGAAAATCTCGAAGCACAAGAGGCAATGACCTGTCGCCTACTGAACCAAATGTCGCTGACCTAGCGCAATCGGTTCAGGAAGAAAAGATTGCGGAGCAGGAAGTGTCGACCGGGGATACGTATATTGAGTCGATACAAGCTAAAGTCGCTGCGCATGACCAATCTCAGATCTCAAGTAGATACTCAAGTAGAAAATAGTAATCCATCACTTTCATCCTCTGAGAAAATTGATACAGCCTTAAATTCGGAAAATTCAGATAAACCGATATCGGCAGACGGATCTAGAGCAAGTGTAAGCTCTAAAGGTAGCGCCCCAGCAGGCAAAAGTGACGACAAAAAGCCTTTTCTCTCTGGAAGGGCATCCAATGACCCAAGAATAAATCCAAGCAGGGCTTCTCAGAGGCCAATCTTAGAGGATGCTTCAAGAATACCAGCAGAACCATGTCTAGCTGATGAAAAAAGAGTCCTTCCTAAAAGCCATCCGAGCCAACTAGGGCGTGCTGATAACGACCCGAGGAGCGCCATCAGAAAGTGACAAAGAGAAGAGTCTCTTTCGCCCCAACTGCTTTATCGGCAATCATAAGCTTAACTGAGGCGGGCAAACCTCCGGCTCTACCTCCAGCAGCACATTATAGGCACTATAAACCCTTTTCCTGATAAACTTGGAAATTTTCTGAAGGTCATCAAAAGTTGCCGCCGAATGGTTGACAAGTACAAGAGCATGTTGGCGAGAAATAGAGATTCCCCCTACCGATTCGCCCTTTAGTCCCAAAGAATCGATAAGCCATGCTGCTGAGAGCTTGATGCCCCGTGGATCAATGTGTTTAGGCATTTCTGGAAAACGATCTTTGAGCCTTTGATATTCCTCAGTTGTGACAATAGGGTTTTTAAAAAAGCTTCCGACATTTGGAAATCTCCGAAAATCAGGCAATTTTCTGACCCTTGCGGCGCATACAGCTCGGTAGATTGCTTTTGAACTCTCTTTCAATTCATTCTCTTCGAGATATGCCTTCACGTCCGGATACTCAAAAACTAGCTCATTCCTTGGACTGATAGTTACTCCGGTGACAAACCATTCTTTTTCTTTTTTGAACCTGCTATCCCGGTATGAAAACTCACAATCTGCGTTCGAAAATGTGACCACCTCGTTCGTGATCAGATTGAGAGTCTCAACAGTTTTTAATCTGTCGCTAAGCTCTACCCCGTATGCGCCAATATTTTGGATCGGCGCTGCACCCACGGACCCTGGAATAAGAGCCAAATTCTCTAGGCCTGGAACTCCTTTATAATTACAAAACCCGACAAGCTCTTCCCAATTTTCTCCCGAGGCGGCCTTAACCTCAGAGTCAGAAAAAGTTTTTCCTCTTATATTATTTCTTATTACCAAACCGTCTATGTGTTTGCCTAAAATCAGGTTTGTGCCTAAACCTAAAACGAATATATGGAGAGATCTTTCTTTTGCAAACGCAGCCGCCTCAAGTAATTCTTCATGATTATTTACTTGACAAAACCACCGGGCCATTGAGCTGAGTCTCAGGCTATTCAGCTTTTTCAAGGAAAACCTTTCTTGAAACTCCAAATGCTCCTCTCTTTAGCTTCGATGATGATCACGTAATAGCAAAAAAGTATACAATACGCTTGTAAAAAGAGGAGCTAAAAATGGATTTGAAAGAAAAAGTTGCGTTTATCACAGGCGGAGCTTCCGGCTTAGGTAGGGCGGCAGCAGAAAATTTTGTAGCCGCTGGGGCAAAAGTAATGCTTTTTGATCTGAACCGGGAGAGTGCGGAGGCGGCAGCTCAAGAGCTTGGGGAAAACGCAAATTGGTCGGCTGGCGACGTTTCTGATGAAAATGATGTGACTCAAGCCATACTCAAAACCAAAGACTGTTTTGGAGCGTTGCATATTAACATCAATAGTGCTGGCATTGGAGCGGCAGCGAGGACTTTAGGGAAGAACGGACCTATGCCTCTTCAACAATTTGAGTTTGTAATAAAAGTAAACCTCCTAGGAACTTTTAATTGCTTGCGCTTATGCGCGGCAGAAATGAAAAATAATGAGCGACAAACAGTGGACAGCGAAAAAGGCGTCATCATTAATGTAGCGTCGGTTGCCGCCTTTGATGGCCAAATAGGACAAGCTGCTTATAGCGCATCTAAAGCGGGTGTTGCAGGCATGACTTTGCCTATTGCAAGAGATTTAGGAAGAGACGGGATACGAGTCGCCACCATTGCCCCCGGTATTTTTGAAACACCTATGATGAAGTCAGCCCCCCCACAAGTTCGAGAGCCTTTAATCGAGATGACACAATTTCCAAAACGCCTAGGAAACCCAGTGGAATTCGCCCAAACCGCGGCTCATATCGTAACATGCAGCTATATCAACGGGGAGGTAATTCGTCTTGATGGAGGAATCCGAATGGCGCCCAAATAAAGTTAAATAAAGCATCAACTTAGCAATTTGAAGTTGAGATTAGCGCAATCACTTCCGAGAAGTATCGGTCTGCCAGATGAATTATTTCTTCTTCGCTTCTATCCTGTATTGGATGTTCAACAAACACTTTAAAAGGATCAAATCCAAGCGAAGCAGCTTGCGCTTCTGCGGCCTCTATGAACTCAGAAGAAGCTACAAATCCTCCAGGCAAGCCTCGACTATCCAAATCCATAATGTCATGCAAACTGCACGACGTACAAGAGCCTCAATCGGCCAGAGCCTCAATCACCGCATCGCAACTTCCTACGATCTCATTCTTGAGCTGTATCGGGGCTAGACGAGTAAAGGTGGGTTTCGAGAACCTTTTCACTCGAACTCCCCTCTCATTAAGTCCCACAGCTATTCTATCTAAGAAAATATCTCCTTTAGGCTTTGATATATCTAAAAGACCGACCGTCTTTTTCTGAAGATCAGCCAGTCTTTTTAAGGGAACTCTTTTAGGGGATTTCAGTTCACTCGTAGGATCAATCAGCTTTTTCATAATATTGCTCTCAAGTAATTTTTCTCGTAACAGGAGCGCTTCCGACTTTGCCACTAGCACCCCACCCTGCTATTATAGCAGAAAACATGCCCGCCCTTCCTCCAGCCCGAACGATCAGTAACCCACCGTCTCTAAACTTCGGAATCTTTTTAGACTTAAATCTCATAGGTAGACCTTCAGATATCCCATCGGCGCCTTCAATTAATTCACTTCCTGAGATGGTCAAGAGATCTTTCAGTCTTTTTTTTAAGTCATCTTTAGTCCAACCAGCAAGGCGAAAAACGCGCTCATGTTCGGGCGAGACAACCAAAATTGCGTCGGATGCTAACGCAAGTTTTGGATGTCCAACAGATCTAAGCCCGGCCGCGAAAGTTCTGCTTAAAGAATCAGGATCTCGCGATTTTTGATCGACTATTGCTTGAACTCCGTCTGCCGCAAACAGAGTAACTGAGGAACACCCAGGCTCAATTCCGCGTTCTTGCGCTAGTGATTGCCAGCATGATCCCGCTTCGTCCTCGGCAAAGCAAAATCCAATCTTCCCGGGCGTGCCAAAAGCAGAGCGATCAACTTCTTGGGGTTTACCTCCTCCAATATTTCGTATAACTAGCTGTAAAGCTCTTCCTATAGTTGAGTTAGCTCTGTTACCTTGCCCTAAAACATTAACCCTGGAATTCATACCTATCTCTCGAGTTATCGGACCATTTACTATCACCAAGGGCCCTGAAAAATAGGTCGTGGCCAACAATCCGTGCATGCAAAACTCGTCTTGTAACGCAGCTTCGACTGAGGCAATTACGACAGGCAGATATTGCGGGAGACACCCGGCTAAAACCGCGTTTATCGCGATTTTCTCAACCGAACACTCCACTAAATTTGGAGGAACNACGCCTATAATTTCATTGGGGTAGCGAGAGGTTCCTAAAAGCATTCGCATTACCCTCTCTTTTGTAGGAGGCACAACAGGAAGCCCATCAGACCATCCTCGAGAGAAACATGCTTCAATNTCATCNTCCTGCTCTGCAACNAAAATCCTCCTGGACCTGATTGTCGCCTCACCATACTTTACTGCAAGTTTTTCATACACCCCTGGCACCAAGGTATCTGAGCCGCAGCCAGGTTTATACTTGAGCATTGTCTCGGGAATCTCAATTTGAAGAAGGTCGGCCCATTCTTCGGAATTCCACCCCTCGATCCGAGTTAATTCGTTTCCGTCATTGTCAAAGCGAATTACCGTTGGAACTATCTCGATTTTCGCTTCCCATGATCGTCTCAATCCGATATCTTCGCTTACTTCCAGACCCTGAAAGAAATAAGGACCATCCTGACAAAGAATTTCTGCACTTTTCTTCTCAAGAAAAGTTTCCAGCAAAGGAGCCACTAACTTGCAAGTCTCACAACTTTGTTTCAAAAAGACTACTAAACTCAAGTTATTTTTCCTCCCTCAACTGGAAGTCAACTCTCTTGACGTCCTCCGCTGTATCCACTCCTCGCGGAGAACCAATCAAGGCTTCTAGTACTTTAATCCTAATCCCGTAAGTCAACAGTCTCAGTTGCTCTAATTTCTCTATTAATTCTAACTTACACGGTTCAGCTCTCACATAATTTTCAAGCTGTCTAAAAGTATATCCGTAAATACCGATATGGCGGAGGTGCTCTGGACTGAAGCTGTCGATTTTCTTATATGCAGAGACTTCGGGAGAGCAGGGTATAGGTGCCCTCGAAAAATACAGGGCTTGTTGCTTTTGATCTCGGACTACCTTTACGATGTTCCTATCAAGAAAATCTTCAACCGATGTAATCCGCTCGCACAACGTTACAACTTCATTTTCTTCATTTATCCCAGCGGCAACTTGTTTGATTAAGCGAGGGGGAATAAGAGGCTCATCACCTTGCACGTTTATAATAATATCGTTTGCATTCAGACCTAACCCCTGGGCAGCCTCAAAAACTCTATCAGTTCCGGAAAGATGTTCCTTTGACGTCATCATCGCATCGCCACCGAAACCTTTAACCTCTTCCAATATATATCTATCATCCGTCGCGACGACGACTTTTTCGGCCCCACTCTCGCGCGCTTTCCTGTAGACACGCTCTATCATGGTCAAACCACCCAACTTGATCAAAGGCTTGCCGGGTAATCGGGTAGACCCGTATCTTGCTGGGATTATGACGTTAAAAGAGGTTATTTCTCTATCTCCAATTTTCTTGCTTCGTCAGGAACCATTATTGGGATATCATCCTCAATCCGAAACGCGAGTTTGTCGACAAAACAAATCAGCTCCTGACTGTCCTGTTGGTAGGTCAGATTTCCTTTGCAGATAGGGCAGACCAATATATCTAAAAGAGTCTTATCTAGTGCCATATTTCAAAGCCTTTACTTTACAAGCATCTCAGTAATTAGCTCCATTACTTCTTCTTGAACGATAGCCTCAACTTCAAGATACCAGATTTTTTCCTTTTTAATGTTCAGATATTTTACCTTCACAGCATCTTTCTCGGTTAATAAAATGACTCCATCATTAAATGACAGATCCTCTTCATTCAAAGGGTAATGGTCTGGATACTCGATTGCTCGATAATTATAACCCAGTCTATCCAAAGTCGCCCAAAACCGGTTGGCATTACCCAGTGCAGCGATCGCGGTCAACTGAATTCCTTTCAAAGCATTAACCTCTCTTTCCTCACCAGATCCTAGGTTTACAAGTCGAGTTGGCACAACGTCAAGACTGAATGTCTTTTTATCAAGGGGGATCGACTCACTAGAATTAGCTCCATTGACCAATACTAGATCAATTGTTCGAAGTCTTGAGATTGGCTCCCTCAAAGGACCTGCAGGAAGGCAAAACCCATTTCCAAATCCCCTCTCTCCATCAACGATCAGAATTTCGAAATCTCTCCGCAGCCTATAATGCTGCAGCCCATCGTCGCTAATTATCAAATCAACCTCATGATTTGTTAGCAGAGTTTTGGCGGCTCGAACGCGATCTGGATCTACGACTACGGGCGCAGAAGTTCGTCGTCTTATTAAATACGGTTCGTCTCCAGACATGTAAGAACCAACCGTGTCAGATACATCCACGGGATAAGATTCTGCATTGCCGCCATATCCTCTAGAGATAACGCCGGGGCTGTATCCTATGCTCTTCAAGTATCTTACCAAAGACACGACAAATGGTGTTTTTCCTGTCCCGCCTACCGTCAAGTTCCCCACAACAATAACCGGAACGTGAGAGCTCCAGTTTGAGCTTAAACGCTGGTAAATTTTTCTGAGAGGGAGGCTGG
>PARM01000019.1 GCA_002711495.1 Gammaproteobacteria bacterium | reverse complement strand
TGGGTGACGCTCCCTTAATAAAAAGCAAAACAATGCAAGGGCTTTTATCAGAAAAGAGCGACCTTGTTATTTTGACTACTACAGTAGCGGATCCAACAGGATATGGAAGAATTGTGAGAGAAGAAGGAAAATTGTCGGAAATTGTTGAAGAAAAAGACGCCAGCAAATCACAAAGACTTATAAATGAAATTAATACGGGTGTTATGGCAATTAATTCAGCAAAGGTACAGGATTGGGTGAATAAAATAACTGACGATAATGTCCAAAAAGAATATTTGTTAACGGATATAGTTAAGATCGCAAATAAAGAAAAAGCTTCGGTGTCTTCTATAGCGGTATTCGACCCTTCTGAGGTTGAAGGCGTCAATACCTTTTCTCAATTAGCTAAAATGGAGAGAGTTTTGCAAAAGGATAAAGCCGAGAAGTTGATGGAGTCCGGGGTTCACATTCTGGATCCGACACGTATTGATATAAGGGGGACTTTGATTGCAGGGAAAGAAGTCAGCTTAGATATCAATTGTGTTTTCGAAGGAAAAGTTGTCCTTGATGACAACGTAAAGATCGGGCCCAATTGTGTTGTTGTCGATTCTAAACTTGGCGCGGGCACGGTCCTGAAACCAAATTCCGTCGTAGAGGGTGCAGAGATAGGAAAAAACTGCAGCGTTGGTCCTTTTGCGAGATTGCGCCCTGGTGCGTTACTTGGTGACGACGTCTCTATTGGCAATTTTGTTGAGGTGAAAAAAAGTTCCTTTGGTATAGGTGCTAAGGCAAATCATCTTGCCTATGTGGGCGATGCCGAGGTTGGTGCTGGTGCAAATATTGGAGCTGGAGCTATTACCTGTAATTATGACGGCACTAATAAATCAAAAACTAAAATAGGAAAAAATGCGTTTATTGGTTCTAATTCATCCCTGGTTGCTCCTGTTTCTATAGGGGATGATGCAACTGTCGGAGCTGGATCTACGATCACCAAAGATGTAAAAGATGGAGATTTAGCGGTTGAACGAAGCTCCCAAAAAAATGTCTCTGGCTGGACGAAACCGAAGAAAAGGGAATAAAAAATGTGCGGCATTGTTGGGGTAGCAGCCAAAAGGGAAGTTGGGAACATTCTTTTAGAGGGACTGCGCCGCTTGGAGTACCGCGGCTACGATTCCGCAGGACTTGCAATTCTTGACTCCTCTGGAAGCCTTAATCGGCTGAGAACCTTGGGGAAAGTAGAGAGCTTGAACGAAGCTTACAAGGAAAACGCGCTAGAAGGCTCCATTGGAATCGCGCATACGAGATGGGCCACTCATGGGAAGCCTAGCGAAAAAAATGCTCATCCACATCGATCTGGCGGTACGGCGATAGTACACAACGGAATCATAGAGAATTACAAAACCTTGAAATCTGCTTTGGAAGATTCTGGTTATATTTTTGAATCAGACACCGACTCAGAGGTTATCGCCCATCAACTGCATTTCGAATTGAAGTATGCAAAAAATTTCAGAGACGGAATGATATCGCTGCTTGATAAATTGGAGGGTGCTTATGCGATCGCTGTAGTTGACGAAACTAATCCTGAGAAGATATTTGCCGCACGTCTTGGAAGCCCTCTGGTGCTGGGTTTAGGAATTGGCGAAAACTATTTGGCCTCTGATCCACAAGCGCTTAGACCTGTTACCGATAGGTTTATTTTTTTAGAGGACGAAGAGATCGTAGAACTTACGAAAAGTGAAATCTCTATCTTTGGCCACAATCGTGACTCAATCGAGCGGCGTGCGATTACGTTAGACGTAAGAAATGATCCGGTAGACAAAGGTAATTTTCGGCACTACATGCAGAAAGAAATATTTGAGCAGCCCGAAACTGTAAAGAAAACACTCGCAGGTCGTTTGGGAAAAAACAAAGTTTTAGTTGAGTGCTTTGGGGTTGGAGCAGAATCAATTTTTAAGAAAGTGAAGTCAATTCAAATTATAGGATGTGGCAGCAGCTTCTATTCTGGGCTAGTAGCTAAGTATTGGTTCGAACAATTAGTCAACGTCTCGTGCCAGGTAGATATTGCGAGTGAATTCCGCTATCGAAATAATGTTGTCCATAGCGACACCATATTAGTAGCTATCTCTCAGTCCGGCGAAACCGCTGACACGCTTGCGGCCGTTAGAAATATTAAAGATCAGAATTATTTAGCAACGCTGAGCCTTTGCAACACACCAAACAGTTCTATCGTTAGAGAAACAGATTTTACACTCATGATGGAGGCGGGCGCAGAGATATGCGTCGCCTCTACCAAGGCATTCACAAATCAGCTTGTAAATCTTCTCATGCTTGCCAGTGCGATCGGCCAGTCCAGAGGATGCTCTCCTTCTGTTGTCCGTGAAATTTTGGACGCATTGAACTCGCTGCCATCTGAATTAGAGCGAATTTTAAAACTCGATACAGATATTGAGCGAATTTCTGAACGATTCGTCGAAAAAAACAATGCCCTTTTTCTCGGAAGGGGAAGTCATTACCCGATTGCTCTTGAGGGAGCCTTAAAGCTTAAAGAAATCTCCTATATTCATGCCGAGGGATATGCCGCAGGAGAGCTGAAACATGGGCCTCTTGCATTAGTAGATGACTCGATGCCAGTAGTTGCAGTAGCCCCAAGTGATGAATTGATAGGAAAGCTCAAATCTAACCTAGAGGAGGTCAGAGCTCGCGGCGCGCAATTGTTGATATTTGCGGACGAAAGTATTTCCTTAGACGAAGAATCCGGACTTACCGTTCTCAAGATCCCCGCCTGTTCCAAGCTTACCTCTCCTATCTTATATACGATTCCGGTCCAGCTACTTGCCTATCACGTTGCGGTTTTTAAGGGCACTGATGTGGATCAACCCAGAAATTTAGCAAAGTCAGTTACTGTCGAATAGATTCAACAGGTGGGGTTTTAAATATAAATGGCAATATTTAACTCGGAACTACAAAACCCTAATACAAAATTTTTTATCTTAGATACTGGACGAATCGAGCATAGAGACGTCGACTTTGAAATGTACTCTTGGAACAAGTATTGATAAAACCTGGTTAAACTAGGAGAGGGATATTATACCCAATGTTTCTTGTAATTACTCTCTCAGGCGCCTTGTTTTTGCTGTTAGCAGCTACTCTGGTACCCCCAATTATAAAATACTTCGGAAAGTTGCAAGCTGTGAAACATTCAGAAGATCTCAGGCCAAACTTGCCAACTGGTTCAAGAAATATCACCGATAATTACAATCACCTGTTTGAGCAACCAACCCTTTTTTACGCTTTTGTCACATAGATCTACCTTATCCAGCATGTAGACACTACCCATCTTTATTTAGCATGGCTCTATGCAGCTCTTAGGATTGTTCACTCTGGTATCCAGATTACTTCGAATAATGCTTCATAGAGAGCTTATATTTCTTGGCTCTGGTGCATGTTTGATTTTCATGATTGCAAAAGAGGTTGCGTTTTTCTTATTCTAAAAAGTTGTTACGAGTGATAGTTTACTTTGAAGAGTTTTGAAATTGGCATCTCACAAACGACTTAAAGTAGACTTCGCGAATATTTTAGCTTGGCGAAAAAAATGACTTGGTACTTTTATCTTTTTATTGCAATCTCTCTCGAAGTCCTGGGTACAATGCTCCTTCCCCTATCTCAGAACTTCTCTAAGTTAGTTCCTACCGTTGCATTGCTTTTTGCTTACGCAACAGCTTTTTACTTTCTAGCTCTCGTTTCTCAGAGACTTCCCTTGGCTGTAATTTACTCTTCTTGGGCTGGACTAGGGGTTTTTGCGGTAGCTATCCTCAGTAATCTTATTTATGGGCAGGCCTTAAACTGGAAAGTGACTCTGGGCCTATTTATGATAATTATAGGGGTCACAATCGTAAATGTTTATAAAGCGTCATAACCGAAGTGTCATAAAAATAATACCCTTTTAATGACTAATCTAAATCAACTTATACAAAGCCCTAGTCAGTTTGTTTGTGGTTTGGTAGAGCTCTTGTAATTTGTGCATCCTATTGCACAAGAAACAATAGCCAACTTTTTTCTCTAGGTCACCNAACGCAACTGACCCTCCGATTCCACAGTGACCAAAAAGCGAGGCGGGATGTTTTTTGGAGGCAATAGTGGTTATTCCCAACCCAATGTCAAAACCAACCCCAAAGTTTACATCTGCTCCAAACAACACTGTGTCGGGGCCCCTAGATATTGGTTTTATGCTCTCTATCAGAGTTTTTTCGCTTAAGAGTATCTTTCCACTTCGCTCGCATCCTGTGCTCAGAATACCGAATAGCTTAGCCAGGGATCTTGCAGTCCCGTGTCCATTCGCGGAAGGTATCTCGGCTTTCCGCCACTCATCTTCGTTGACGTAATTTGAGTCGGCTATACCGCCATCAAATGCTATCTTGAAATCTCCTTTGCTTAAAAATTGTTTCAATTTTTTTACTTCCTTAGGAAGAAGGAAGTTAGGGACGAATTTAAGCACCTCAAGCGCCTTAGGGCTCGGTTTTGAATCGACCAGAATGTCGCTGCATCGAGTTATGTCTTCGTCATCAAGGCCTATCTTGAAGTCAATATCGAATGGTTCCGCTATTTCCTCTCTAAAGTAGTGACCAACAGATCTCCCATCTATTCTTCTCAAGATTTCCCCGACTAACCAGCCGTAGGTTAAGGCATGGTATCCTTGGGTTGTTCCTGGAACATAAAAGGGAGTCTGATTTTGAAGCAACTCGATCCAGCTCTTCCAGTCTCCAAATTTGATATCAGGAAAGCCTTTTTGGAATCCGAACATTCCAGCGCGATGGCAAAGGAAGTCGCTTACTTTCGTGTCTTCTTTCCCTTTACAACCGTACTCTGGCCAATATCTGGTCACCTTGTCACTCAGATCGACTTTTCCGTCATCTATAAGTTTGACGATACATAAGGCTGTTACGGCTTTTGTTGTCGAGAAAACATTTAGAATGGTGTTTTCCGACCAGGCTTCAGATCTATTACGATCTTTGTACCCCCCCCAAAGATCTACTACCATTTCACCGTCTTTTTCTATTGCAATAGCAGCACCAGTATCAAAACCGCTTTCCAATGAGGTTCTAAAAATCTCTTCTATTTCTGAAAGCCTTGAGTCGCAGTGTCCGAATACGGCTAGTTTTCCCATTAGGGGCCCTTTGAAATTTTTTTATTGGTAAGGGCAATATAGCATGGCTACCCTGTCTTTCTAATTGATTACGAGACTTTATGTGAGTTGCTGTTGGCAGACCAGATTTTTAATCTTTTTCATTCATAAATCACGAGTGTAACAAATTGACTAATTGGTTTTTTGTTTTCGCGTCGTTGGTTTCATCTGGGAATGCAATTTTTCAAGGGTTTATTGGAGGTAGCATTTATCTCGATAATATTTTTTTTAGTTTGGGAAACCACAAAACCCTAATGAAACTGCCGGGAGCTTACTTGACGTTAGTCACAGGTCTCCTGGCTCTAATCGCGGCTTTCTGACTCGATCTGCAGGTAAAAGTTTGTTATTGAGAATCGTTCTCAATAAGGTAGAATGACAGATATGAAAAATTTAATTTTTGCCCTGTCGATCGTTTTCTTGCCTAAAGTTTTCGCAGCGTCTGAAGTCAACATTTATACCTCCCGTCATTACGATTCTGATTCAGCGCTTTATAAGGAGTTCACTGACCTCACTGGCATAAAAGTTAACATTATCTCTGGNAAAGGCCCAGCATTGNTAGAAAGGATAAAATCTGAGGGNGNAAATTCTCGGGCAGACATTTTTTTTACCGTTGACGCTGGTAATNTATGGAAAGTCCAGAANGANGGTCTGTTTCAGCGTATAAAATCAGAAAATGTTCTGTTGACAGTACCAGAAAATCTGAGAGGTCCCAACAATGAATGGACTGCGATCGCTAAGAGAGCGAGGGTGGTTTTCTATAATCCTCAAACAGTCAGTCAAGATGAAATTTTAGACCTAAATTATGAGGATTTATCAAGCGATGTGTGGAGGAATAGGGTTGTTATTAGGAGCTCAAGTAATATGTATAACCAATCTTTGGTCGCATCGCTCATCGCAAATATTGGGCTGGAAAGAACAGAGAATTGGGCAAAGGGGTTGGTCGCAAATTTCGCGAGAAAGCCGCAAGGGAACGACAGATCTCAGATCATGGCAGTTGCAAATGGCGAAGCCGATTTAGCTGTCGCGAATAGCTACTATTTTGGAATCATGCTGTCTGGCGCTGCTGGAGAAAAGCAATTGGATGCAGCCAAAAAAGTAAGAGTTTTGTTTCCGAATCAGAAGGGGCGCGGGGTCCATATAAACATAAGTGGTGCTGGTATTTTGAAGTATTCCCCGAATCCTGCAAACGGCAATCGATTTCTTGAATTTTTACTTTCACCGGAAGTACAAAAATATATGGTAGATCGATCATACGAGTACCCTATCTTGACCGAGGTTCTTCCTAGTGAGGAAATTGCTGGGCTAGGCGTCGGTTTTAAAGAAGACGATATTTCGGTCAAAAAATTTGGTGAGCTGAACCCTGAGGCGATCAGACTTATGGACCGTTCAGGTTGGAAATAAAATTATACTGGTTTAAGCTCTATCTTTAGATTGTAGTAGCCTTAAAGAAAATTGAGATACAGTAATTTTTCTCTTCTAAGATTCTTCCCGTACTTAGTTCTAATAATATTTACGGCACCGCTATTCGCAGTGTTGGCTAGTCTTTTCGGAGTTTACTCCGAGAACTGGATCCATTTATTCGAATACGTCTTATTTGATTACGTAAATACGACAATCACCCTGGTAATCGGAGTCTCTGTTTTAGTTTTTTTGATAGGCACTACCACGGCATGGATAGTCACGAACTATGATTTTGTGGGGAGGAACGTATTTGAGTGGGCGCTTATTCTTCCTTTAGCGATGCCACCATATGTTATGGCGTATACTTTTACGGGTTTATTCGATCCTTATGGAGATGCAAATACTCTTATCAGAGACTTTTTTCAGTTGGAACCAGATACAGTTGTTTTCCCAAATATTAGAAATGTGTATGGTGCCATTATTGTTTTTTCCTTTACTTTATACCCCTATGTCTATTTGGTTTGCAGAAGCGCTTTTTTAAACCAATCAAAATCAATGAAAGAGGCAGCTAGGATACTTGGGCTGAGCCAGATACAAGTTTTTTACAGTTTAGCGCTTCCAATCGCGAGACCGGCTGTCATTGGCGGGCTAGTCTTAGCCATTATGGAAACCCTTTCAGATTTTGGTGCGGTAGATCACTTTGCAATTCAAACATTCACAACGGGAATTTTTAGGACTTGGTATGGAATGTACGACCTTAATACTGCGATGCAACTAGCATCTTTTCTCTTGCTTACGATTGGCATCCTTTTTTTAGTAGAAAGGAGTGCCAGGACAAGGCAGAATTACACAACAAACAATTCAAGCTTTTCCCCGCAGTCTGATCTTAAACTTACAGGCATAAATTCTTTGATTGCTTTTTCAATTTGTTTCTTACCCTTGTTAATTGGTTTTATTCTTCCAATCTTAGAGCTCGTTCAATGGGCTTACCAAAGCAACTTAGCTTTTTTCAACCAACAATTTTTCGTCACCGCTTTCAATACGCTGTCGCTAGCACTTTGCTCAGGAGTAATTTGTGCGTACATAGCTTTGTTAATTAATTTTTCTAGTCGGGTTGCGCCCAATCAGGCCATAAATAAGCTTAGCTTCCTTCTATCAATTGGTTATACAATTCCGGGCTTGATTCTCGCAGTCGGACTGGTCCAACTCTATCTATCTATAGACAACAGTGTTCTTCAAGGCTCAAGGCTCTTTCTGACCGGTTCGCTGGTCGGGTTAGTGTTGGCCTACGTAATAAAGACATATGCATCTGCTAACTCGTCAATTGAGTCAGGCTATGAGAGACTGAGCAAGTCTCTAGATAGTTCTGCCAGAGTTTTGGGTTCAGGAAGCTGGACACTGTTACGAAAAATTCACATGCCTCTTCTTAAAACTAGTATTTTCACTTCAATACTTCTTGTGATGTCAGATGTTGTTAAAGAATTGCCTGCCACATTGATACTAAGGCCGTTCAATTTTGATACGCTAGCCGTCTCGACGTATATTTATGCAGCGGAGGAGAGAATGTATCAAGCGGCTGCACCCGCTATCGCCATTGTTGTTGTCGGTCTTATCCCGATTATATTACTTACGAAAATGATCAGAGAATCAAGAGTATCTGCGAGTAGCGATGACTAGTGTCCTAAAAATTGAACAGCTTTCATATTCCTACACTGGAAGTAATAGAGTCTTGGACAACTTGGAGCTAGAGATTCAAGCAGGCGAGCGTATAGGATTGCTTGGCCCTTCGGGTTGCGGGAAGAGCACATTGCTCCGCTTAATTGCAGGCTTAGAGAAACCCGATGGCGGAAGTATAACTATATTGGGAAATCTAGTATCTGGTCACAGGGCAATGGTTTCTCCGGAAAATAGAAAGATCGGGCTAGTGGTTCAAGAAAAGGCGCTTTTTCCCCATATGTCGGTTAGGGACAACATTGCTTTTGGAATTAGGAAAGAAAAGAGGAAAAAAACGGTTGTTGCTAATCTATTGGAGATGCTAAAAATTACTAGCCTGGCTGAAAAATTTCCACATGAGATTTCCGGAGGCGAGCAACAACGAGTTGCGCTGGCACGGTCCATTGCTCCCGCGCCAAAATTATTGATGCTTGATGAGCCGTTTAGCGCTTTAGATCAGTCATTAAAGAACGAACTTTATTCTGAAATATCAAAAGTGCTTATTGAAAAGCAGATCACTATTCTGTTGGTGACTCATGATCGTAATGAAGCTAAGATTTTAACAGATAGACAACTGGAGATAGCTGATTTGCAAAAGAAATGAGCTTGAGCTTGGAACTCCTTTTCAGAAAAAGGTTTGGTCTGAGCTAGCTAAAATCCCGTTTGGTGAGACAAGGTCTTATAAAGAGATTGCAACTTTGATAGGTTCGCCAAACTCGTCGAGAGCTGTAGCAAACGCGTGTGGAAAAAATCCTCTTCCCATTACCGTGCCTTGCCACAGAGTTATCCGATCTGACGGGAGTCCTGGTGGCTACAGCGCTCTAGGGGGTATTGAGAAGAAGGTGGCTCTGCTTCAAGCTGAGCTAACCAAAAAATAGTCGGAGAGCCAACCTAACTTTTATTAGGTGATTATTTTCAAAATACCTTCAAGTTAACTTAATTATAAAGTTCTTAAAAGCTAATGCTAATGTTGCTTTGAAGCCCAGACTCCGTTTTTGGCTGAAAACTTACGGCATTTTCTTATCTTAATTTTAATCGAAAATTAATATAACTTCGCGCTGTAGATCAGATAAGATGGCCATTTCTGTGACATTGGAAAAAGGCTGTGGAGAGTTTGTTTTTAGATCCCACCTTAATTTTAATAATAGCCGCATTAGCTGGCTTTTTCATGGCTTTTGGTATTGGCGCTAACGATGTTGCAAACGCGATGGGCACGTCTGTTGGAAGCAAGGCGATAACCTTAAAACAGGCCGTCATAATTGCAGCAATTTTCGAATTTCTAGGTGCTTACCTTGCAGGGGGAGAGGTAACTTCCACTATTAGGAAGGGCATAGTAAATCCTAGTTTATACTCGAATGATTCCGATATTTTCATTATCGGCATGCTNTCCGCATTGTTTGCTGCAGGCACTTGGCTTTTTCTGGCCAGTAGAAAAGGCTGGCCGGTTTCAACCACGCATTCTATTGTGGGAGCGATAGTAGGGTTCGTAATAATTTCGATGGGTTTCGAGGCAGTATCTTGGGGAAAAGTGGGAAATATTGCTGCTAGTTGGGTTGTTTCCCCTCTCATTTCAGGAAGCTTGTCTTTTTTGATCTTCTTAAGCGCGAAGCGATTGATTCTTGATAAAGAAGAACCTATCTCGGCCGCAATTTTTCTGTTACCTCTTTACACTTTTTTTGCCGCAGTGATCATTGCTTTGGTCACTGCAAGAAAAGGTTTAAAGCATGTCGGACTGCCCTTGTCCGACAATGAAATAATCCTAATTACGCTTGTTTTTGGGCTTTTTGTGATGTTGNTAGCNTCGTTTTTGCTGAGACTGAATCGAGAGAAGATTAAAGAATATGGAGTTGAATCTGCCTTCGCACTCCTGATGATTGTAACTGCAGCATCTATAGCTTTTGCGCATGGCTCTAATGATGTCGCAAATGCTATAGGTCCTGTCTCCGCAATTATTAGTGTTACGATGGAAGGAGAAATCGCCTCGAAGACTGCGGTAAACTCCTGGGTTCTTTTGCTTGGCGGAATTGGGATCGTGTTTGGTCTAGCTATGCTTGGGGGAAAAGTAATAGCCACAGTTGGTAACAAGATTACAACCTTGACTCCGAGTCTCGGATTCTCAGCAAATATGGCAGCAGCCTCCACCGTAGTAGCAGCCACTTATGTGGGGTTTCCGATATCGACAACCCATACTTTAGTAGGGGCTGTGATTGGCGTTGGATTAGCTAAAGGTGTGGCTCACCTTGATCTAGCTTCAATCGGACGTATTGTGATGTCATGGGTAATTACAATCCCCGCTGGAGCAATCTTTACCGTATTGTTTTACCTTTTTTTGAAATTCTCTTTTGGTTTGTGACCGGAGACAACTCGCTTGCGTCTCACTCGTTTGAAAATATTCAAAAATTTTTTATCTGGAACGGTACTCTAAAAAACTCCTGATGTGCAAAGATGAGAGAGATTTAATAATCGTTCGGCACGCGCAAGCCGAACCGATCGCTTACTCGGGTCTTGATTTTGATAGAACCTTAACAGGTCTAGGAGAGGAGCACGCTATATTAATGGCTCGCAGGGTGATGAGTTATGATTTAAAAATCGATCGTTTTTTATGTAGTCCAGCGATTCGAACAAAAATGACGGCTCTAGCTTTTAGTCGAGAGATTGGCTTTCAGGAAAACGAAATTCTCTATCTCGATGAGCTCTATGAAGGAACTTTTCAGGATTACCTAAATGTCCTTTCAACGTTAGCTAAAAATGCAACGATCATTATAGGACATAACCCTGCAGTGCAAGATTTAGGGAACTGGCTGTGCGGACGGCATTTTCAAGATTTTCCTCCTTCCGGCATGATGCACCTGAGGAGCTCCTTAAACCAGATAGGCAATATTTCAGAAAGCGACGGGATATTACTTCGATTCGAATACCCTGAAATATTCAAGAGTTGATTTACTCAAAACTTCTGAGTTGACTAAAAAGATACAAATTCTGTTACTCTTGTCTGTCGAGGATTACCCAGAGTTCTTATCTCATCAAAAAAGAATTAATATTCGCTCTCTTCTTTAAAGTCAGCGTGATAATCAACAAATCGAGAAATATTAATGACAGCTAAAACGATGGAAGAGCTAGTCGCCCTTTGCAAGCGACGAGGTTTTATTTATCAAACTAACGAAATCTACGGGGGACTGCAGGGTCTATTTGACTATGGTCCCCTAGGGGTTGAATTAAAGAACAATTTAAAGCACTCTTGGTGGACTTCCATGGTCTATGAGCGGGACGATGTGGAGGGGCTAGATGCTTCGATCCTTACTAATCCGGCTGTTCTCAGACAGTCGGGTCACGAGGATACCTTTACTGATCCACTCGTTGACTGCAGGAGCTGTAACGCCAGATGGAGAGCTGATCATTTAGAAAAACAAGAGTGTCCAGCTTGTGGCTCAAATGATCTCACGGAACCGAGAGCCTTCAATTTGATGTTTAAAACTGCGGTCGGCCCCGTCGATGACGGCTCTTCATTTGCATATCTTAGACCCGAAACGGCACAACAGATTTTTACCAACTTTAAGAATATTGTGGATTCTACGTCGCGAACCTTGCCCTTTGGAATCGCTCAAATCGGCAAAGCCTTCAGAAATGAGGTCACGCCTAGGAATTTTATCTTTAGGGTAAGAGAATTTGAACAAATGGAGCTAGAATTCTTTGTCGAGAAAGGGTCAGACGAGGAATGGCACGAAATTTGGGTTAAAAAGCGACTGGCTTGGTGGAAAGAGCAAGGGATCAGTGACGAAAACCTTGAACTGCTCTATGTTCCTCAAGAGGAGCTCTCTCATTATTCAAAAGCAACGGTAGATATCATGTATAAATTTCCTCACGGGCTCGAGGAGCTCGAGGGAATAGCCAACAGGACTGATTTCGATCTCGGATCTCATTCAAAGAATCAAAAAGATTTGGATCTAACGGCAATCGTCAAAGAGAATAAGACCTCGAACTCTAAATTAGCGATTCAAAAAAGGGACACTGGAGAGTGGGTTGTGCCTTTTGTGATTGAGCCGTCTGCGGGAGTGGACAGAGGTGTGCTAGCGGTCATTAATGAGGCCTATAGAGTTGAGAATTTAGGAGAAGGCAAAGAGAGAACGGTTCTCTCTTTGCCCCCCCATTTGGCCCCAATTAAAGCCGCAGTGGTTCCGTTAAAAAGAAATAACGAGGGTCTTGTAAAAGCAGCATATGAGCTTAAGAGTAAGCTCCAAGTGCTTAGGCTGGGACGAGTAGTTGTTGAGAACTCGGGAAACATTGGAAAAAGTTACAGGCGCCATGATGAGGTTGGAACGCCACTTTGTATTACTATCGATTTCCAGACTCTCGAAGATGGAACTGTGACCGTAAGAGACAGAGATTCGATGGAACAAGAACGAGTAGGTTTAGACAAGGTTGTTAACACTTTTAGAGAGCGAATAGTTAAGACCAATGCGGTATGAGTTTGTTGCAAGTGTGTAAAATTTTGTTTCAGAGATTAGCCTTCTATTAATAGCCACAAAGGGCCNGCAATAGGCAGGCCCCATAGGTAAACTAGCCTACGAAAGATAACCTTTATCTGACGATATGAACATCGTGGGTTAGTGTCCGCTTAAACCCATCAAAGATTATCTTGTCGAGATTTTGCGTGCCGTCATCCAATCTAACGAGGGTATACATGGTAAAAATGGTTCCCTCACGATGATAAATCCCGCTGAAAGAGGCATAACCAAAATAGCCATCAGGGCCAAAACCTCTTCCTTCCCCAGTTACGAGCCCCCCGGAGCGTCCAGAATCCGCAGTTAGTTCAAACGTAGTATAGACTCGTCCGTACTCGCCCATCGTTCCCTCGGCCATTATTATTCCGCCACCTGGTTTAAGTTGGACCGAAGTAATTTCCATCTCTGCGCTCGGCTGTCGTTCTGCAAAAGTTATTGAGGATTTTTTATGGTTAGAGGCCGTTGAGCTGACGGCGAATAGAGTTAAAAGTAACATAACGAAAAAGTTCTTCATAAGGCTGTCCTTTGTCTTAGGGATTTAGTCTTTTTTTGTTTTGCCAGCTTACCGAGTAAGTTTAAAATTTTCTATAGAGGTAGCTACTCTTAATAGATCTTTTTATAAAGGAAGTGATAAGGTGAACAAGTTGGTATTAACAGGGGGTTCTCATTGTTTCGTAGCATCGATCATATGATATTAATGACGCGTGATTTGGCATCCGCGTCATCCGACTACTCAAAAGTCTTCGGATGCGAGCCTGTTTGGCGGGGGGTGCATGATGACCTAGGAACAGAGAATGCGATTTTTTCATTCAATAATTTATATTTAGAAATCTTGGCGCCTCGAACAAAAGGTGCTGGAGCTGATTTTGTAAATTCAGTGATCGACTCCGATGGAGAAGGACTAGCTGGTTTAGCATTTGAGGCTAGCGATTTAGGAAGGCTTAAAGAAAAACTTTCAGAAAAGAAAGTGCCCACAAAAAAAATTGTCTCAGGAATAAGCCTTGACTCACACCAGCAAAAATACCGTTCTTGGCGTAACTTGTTTTTCTCTCGCGATTTAACAAGGGGGCTGTTCATATTTGCAATTAACCACGAATCTGAAAAGCTTCAAGGATCAAACGAGAGCCGTTCTAAAATTGATCGATTAGATCACGTTGTCGTGCACACAAATGATCCCGACGGATTTATTTCGCTTTACCGTGATAAGTTTGGAATTAAGCTCAGCCTTGACCAGACTGTAGAAAAATGGGGTGGACGTATGCTTTTCTTTCGGCTGAATAGAACAACTATAGAAGTCATAGGAGAGATTGAAAAAGATGGCATTCCGAAAGATTCATTTTGGGGTCTAGCTTGGTCCGTGAGTGATCTGGAAGCAGTCCATCGGCGGCTCAAAGATATTGGCGTTGAAGTTTCGAATATTAGGGACGGACGCAAACCACGAACGATAGTTTGCACCGTCAAATCTCACACCCGTGGTGTCCCGACCTTGTTAATTGAGAACTTGGATCGTTAAGCCTTGCGAGAGGCTATCGCTTTCGAAAATTAGTGATTACTCGGGAAGGCCTGAAATAGGTCTTCTCAAGTGTCGACGAAATACGAACAAAGGCAAGAGAAGAAAAGGCCATAATTTCTGATAGTGAGTAGGCGCAACTCGTTGGGATAGATCCATTACTTTAGCATCGAGCCCAACAAGAATACGAGANTTTTTTGCTTTGATTCCTTTAAGTATAATCTGCGCTGCCCNNCTNGGATGCATTCCATTTTTCNTGAATATATGCCCNTGCTCCTCTTGCGAGATGTTCTTTCCCACTATGTTGGCCAAATTTAANTCAGGAGAAGATTCTTGTCGTTTAGCTGATGCAAGAATGTTGGTTCCTATATGACCAGGATGAACTGCGTGTATCTGTAAATTTGTTCCTTTGAATTCCTTAGCAAGGGATTCAGTAAAACCTCGAACAGCAAATTTAGCGGCGTGATAAACGCTTTGGTTGGGTACCGTAATCATTCCAAAAATAGAGGAAGTATTTATAAGTGCAGCTTCTGGTCTCTCACTTAAGTGGGAGAGAAACTTTCTGGACAGGTTGATTACTCCGTGAAAATTAACATTGATTACACGATCCCAATCTTCCTCGGGCATATTTGCAAAGTTGGAAAGCACTGTTATGCCGGCGTTATTAAAAAGCAGATCAATTGTCTTATGGCGTTCGATGACGTCTTCGTAGAAAGCATCGATTTGCTCTGTTGCTCCAATGTCAACCGTGTGCGTTGAGCAGGCTACGTTGTAATGATTTACCATCTTTGACGTTTCAGCGAGTGCGTCTTCATTTATGTCACAAATTGCTACGTTGCATCCAGCCTTTGCCAAAAGCACGGCTAAATACCTTCCCATACCNGAGCCCGCTCCGGTGATAACCGCTGTTTTATTCAAAAAACTTTTCATAGTTCTATTCTACTTTTCTAATTTTGAACCTGCGTTCAGGTTTGATTAGACCGTTGAATTCTTGTTGAAAATCTAATTCTCTTATAATCAATCTAGCAACTAATTTTTTGGCCTTCAACGGTTTGATGAGAGTCTTTGTCTGCTATGGTAGTCTCCTTCTAAAAACAAGGAAGAAATATGAATGACCTTATCCTGCTGCCTGTCTTGTTTATGGGGCTACTGAGTACTTTAATGTTGATTTGGATGTATGCCACCAGGTTGCCCGCTTCTATGAAACTTCAACAAGAGGGCATCAACCTTCAAGAGTTATCCCATCCGTCTGCCCTTGGCGGGGTATTCCCAAGTAAAGTTGAACGAGTAGCAGACAATTACAATCACCTTTGGGAGCAACCTACCCTTTTCTATGCGGTCGTATTTGTAATTTGGGCCCAAAATCATACGGATCAACTCTACTTAAATTTAGCATGGACTTATTGTGTTTTGAGGTTCTTTCACTCTATTGTGCAAAGCACAAGCAACCATGTCTGGGCCAGATTTTCCTTATTCATTTTGAGCTGGTGCGCTTTGACCTTTATGTTGCTTCGGGAAATTTTTTTAGTTCTAACTCAAACAGTATAAAGCTTTTTTCTCGCTACTCTTAAAAAATAAGGCAAGCAACTTAATGTTCATAATTTCTGTCTCCCTTATACTCTTAGCTATAGTGGTAGCACTGGGCTCCCCAATTGTAGCTTTAGGGTTAGGTGCTACTCTTTCCATTCTAGGTAAAATAGATGATCGATTTTATACCCGGGTTTTTGCAACAAGGTTGCTTCAGGTAGGGATTATCTTAATTGGGTTGTCAATCAATGCGCTTGAAGTATTTGAGCTAACGAAAGTCTTTTTCCCAATTTTAGCTTTTTATGTAAGTGTCACTTTCATTCTAGGTTTGTTGTTGGGTCGAATCTTTCGGGTAGGGAGAAAATTTTCTCTGCTGATAGCCTCAGGAACAGCTATTTGCGGCGGTACCGCGATGGCAGCGATAGCGCCTATTATAAGATCGAGACCTGCTGATCTAGCAATCGGAGTAACTGTTGTTTTTGTTCTGAACGCAATAGCGATTGCATTTTTCCCGATGCTAGGAAAGTTGCTGGGATTTTCAGAATTACAATTTGGAGCGTGGGCTGCTTTAGCGATCCATGATACTAGTGCTGTTCTCGGCGCGTCCCTAAATTATGGTCCTGATGCAGTAGATTCTGCTACAACCATAAAGATGTTGCGGACACTATTTTTGGTGCCATTAATGCTTTTCTTGATTTTTTTCCAGGGTAACAAAATTCAAAGGATACCCTTTCCGTTTTTTGTGCTTTTATTTTCGATCTCGGTTGGACTAGGCTCATTAATTGACCTGCCAGTCGCGTCTTTATTAATGAGGGATGCAAGTCAGGTTTTTCTTTTAATCGGCTTTTTTGCTGTAGGAACCCAAATCTCGCAAGAGGCGATTCAGGAGCTCAAATTAAAGCGTTTAGTCTCCTCGAGCGCTCTATGGGCTTTGATTATCCCAATCTCTTATTTTTTTGTTCAGCTCGGCGGTCTTTAGTCCCGCTAATGAAGACGATAAGGGGGGCACGCTCTGCGGATCATAAATTTCTTAACCTGTTTCGCAGTCCAAGTTTTTTTTCCTCCCAGGATATTTAAATACTAATCTCAACCTATTTTTGTCTCCCCTTAAAGGGACAGTGTTCAATTGGAAGTCTAGCCTTCATAAATTATCTTGATCAAATTTTTATCTTGAGGATTAATTAGCCAAAAGTTGCTAAACTCGAAATAAGATACAAACCTTATCTCGTAATTATAGAAAAACTTTTTTTTCCGCAATGTAAGATGAAAAAAACGGAGCGCGCAGAATTTATACTTAAACATCTGAATGAATTATACCCGGAGACACCAAGCCCGCTCAATCACAGGAATAATTACGAGTTGCTGGTCGCCGTTCTATTGAGCGCGCAGTGCACAGATGAGAGAGTCAACAAAGTTACTCCTTTACTGTTTCGAGCAGCAAAAACACCAAAGAAGATGAGAAGCTTAGATCAAGAAACGGTTTATAATATTATTCGTCCCTGTGGGCTCGCTCCAAAAAAATCCCGCGCAATTTTAAAGCTGTCCGATATCCTAGTTCAGGAATATGGGGGATCTGTCCCCGAAAGTCTTGAGGCTCTGGAGCAATTGCCCGGGGTCGGGCATAAAACTGCTAGTGTTGTAATTTCCCAGGGCTTCGGCCATCCGGCGTTCCCCGTCGACACACATATTCACCGACTCGCTCAAAGATGGGGCTTATCAAATGGAAAAAATGTCAATCAAACGGAAACAGACTTAAAAAGAATATTCCCAATGGAGTCTTGGAATAAATTGCATTTACAAATTATTTTTTACGGCCGAGAATTCTGCAGCGCAAGAGGGTGTGATGGAAGACAGTGCTTTATCTGTCGAGCTTGTTACCCGAATAGGAAAAGACCAAAAAAGACAAAAAAAGCTTAGCTATACTTCGCTCGAAAAAATTTGGTGACAAAGACCTAAATGGAGGCTCTATTATGGAAGATTTTTTTTATACTGGTTTAGCAACTGGGATTGCGCTTTTAACTTATTACTTCACTCTCATTAAATCCGGCTCAGCACGGGGAAAATTTGGTGTTCAGGCTCCTTCCCACGACGGTCCGGTTGAATATCTTAGATATGTTCGAGCGCATCAAAATACGTTAGAACATCTGGTGATCTTTCTTCCAGCGTTATGGCTATTTTCTCTCGCCGTTGATCCCTTTTGGGGAGCGACAATTAGTTTACTGTGGCCTTTGGGAAGGATGCTTTACGCCCTTGGTTATTACCAAAGTGCTGAAAAAAGGATGCCAGGCTTAATTATTAGCATGCTGCCCCTTTATATCTTGGTTTTGGGAGGATTTTTCGGATGCGCCTGGAATCTCTACGGAGTAATTGACTGAAAGCACCAAATACTTATCCTGAAGAGAACAATAGTTAAAAATTAAGTTTCTTAAGTTTAATGATGGGAGTAATTGATCATGTTGATTTCAATAACCAGTAAGCTTTCACTTTTACTAATCTTATTTTACTCATTTAATTTGCACTCAAGTGATTTAAAAGATTTCGTTGAGAGTAGCTCTAGGAGTGACGCCAATACGCTTAGAGATGTTTATAGAAACCCCTATGCAACCCTATCTTTTTTTGGCCTTGAATCTGATATGACCGTCATCGAGCTATCTCCGGGAGGGGGCTGGTACACCGAAATATTAGCGCCTTATCTGAAAGAGTCGGGTGACTTGATCGTTGCTCATTTTAATCCTGATCTAGGCGGTTACTTTGAAAGAAGTCGAAGCCGATTTGAAAAAAAAATAAATAATAATGAGATTTACGAAGCGGTGACTATCGTAAATCTTGACTCCAAATTCTCCGAGCCCGGTGAGGCCGACGCGGTACTAACGTTTCGCAATTTACATAATTGGATAGGTCCGCAGTTGGATACCATTTTAAACAGTGCTTTTTTATCTCTTAAACCGGGAGGGATATTAGGTGTTGTCGAGCACAGAGCTGAACCGGGAACTAGCATCGAAGCAATGAAGAAAAGTGGATACGTTACTGAAGAGTGGGCGATTTCCGAGGTAGTGAAAAAAGGATTTGTTCTATTAGCTAAGTCGGAATTAAACGCTAACCCGCGTGATACTAAGAACCATCCGCGAGGAGTCTGGACACTTCCTCCGTCTATGGCAATGAAAGAACAAGATAAAGAAAAGTATGAGGCGATTGGGGAAAGTGATCGAATGACATTACTTTTTAAAAAACCTTAGAAAATGACCTACACAAAATTAGACCGAACGGATGCTCTTGAGGGTTATTATCCTTCTCGCTGGCCTGTGGAGTGCGGCGGGAACCGCAGGCAAAAGGCTGCCTTAGGCGGAATTTTTGCGCGAGAGGGAGACCCGCAAGTCGTAAGCGTCACTAACGGGCGATGGAATGTAATGACAATTCANAGAGGCCCTGGAGAGCTTTATCTTGCGGGGACTATGCCTTCGTTCAAGGGCCCTCCGCCCTTCGGCTGGTTGCAAAAATTAGATCCAGAGTCACTTGATGTAATTTCTGAGTCNCGAGAATTGCCCTGCGGAGAGCACGTTTGGTGNGGTGCNATCGCCGCTCACTCCAACGGTAACATTATGATGNTNAATGGAAACTATCTTCACAGTCTTTCACCTGATTGCGAAGTTGTCAGNGAAGCCAAGCTNCCTGTTGATCAGGCGCACAATGGGTTGATTGTTTTATCAGATGGAACCATTGTTACCAAAGATTTGCGTTTGGAAAATCAGGGNCAATCNACCATTAGCCGGCTTGATCCGGATACCTTAGAATTATTACACAAACCTTTGATCCTGCCAGAGGGATCGATGGGCAGAATAGCGAGTGATAAAACCGAAGAAGGCGAGTTTGTTTATGTNCCCGGCATTGAAAAAGTTTGGCGGGTCGCGGTCGAGCCTGATCAACTAAAATTGGATAAAACTTGGTGTCCACATTATCGTCGCATTGGAGGATCTCAGGGGTTGTCTTGGGATGGGTGTATATCAGATGATTATCTTTGGCTGATGGATAATGGCGATATAGATTCCCTAAGAGCAATATATGGAAACCACCCCAACGGAAGGTTCAAAGCTNAAGATTCTGAGGTGCTCTCACGTTTGAGCTGGCAGANAGCAGCGCCCTGGAGTGGACCGCAACGATTGTTAAGGTTTTCTCTTTCGGATGGATCCCTTAAAAAAATTTCACCTTTTGGCGCAGCGGGGGGAGGCATCATAGCGCCTCCAGTCAATGTTCCCGAGCATAAGATGTGCATCGCATGGGACAGTATCAACGGAGGTTTGGCNGGNATCTCCACTGACTCAGGAGAACTNACGCTGGCTTGGAAAATTNATGTCAGACCCTCCATGCAGCCAGTNGTTTTCCCNGANTCAGGTGAGCTGGTTATTAATCACTATCAGGATAGAGACGATCAGATAATAGTTGTGGATATTCAAAGTGGCGAATTAATAAGCAAAGTTAGTTTGGGCTCGCCACTGGCCAACGGAATGTTCCTTAGCCCAGGGTTTGAAAGAGATATTTATTACTGTTCGACCTTAACTTTTGCTCGAGTTCAGTGGCGTTAACAATGTCTCTCAATAAGGCTTAATGCCCAAGCTATAATTTTCGGATTGTCTTCGGCATTTAGAACATACTCTTGTCCCTGCCCTTTGCACTGCAGAGTACAGTCTTTATCGTTAGCCCATTTCAGCCTGTTCAAAAATAAATTTTTAGATTTAGAAAAATACTTCTTGGGGAATTTCCAATGGGATCTTGTTTTTCCTATTTCGGAGAGAACGAGATCGGGACTGGTTTTCTTAAAAATACCGAATCCTGGAATTTCCCTTCCCCTCTCTACAAGACTCATTTTCTCTCGTCCTATGTATAGGGCGTTGTTTGGATAATTAGATTTGTTTCCAAAACCGTGAGGATGAGCAAGCCCACGTTCTTGGAGGTAGTTTTTAATATCAATATCAGAGGTNAATATATCTTTTATTTGTAACCAACCGAATAAATGATGTNTATCGCGTTCTTTTAGGTGGAAACGTTTGAACCAGCCGAAAAATAAAAACAGGTCATTTTTTCCCACCTCCCTATTACGAAGTTCAGATTGCGAGGAGTTGGCCTGTCCAAATAAACCGATCCCAGTTCGCAGGTCAGGGTCGAAGTGACAGTAATCAGTGCTGGCAACGGAGGAAACAGAGGCTTCCTTAAGAGCGGTGTTTCCGGATATTCCATGGACTTCCAAGTCAGAGTATCTATGGGGGGACGACACTTTTGATGGTATTGGTATCGAAAAGATTGTGTCGTCCGAGAATATAGGCGAAGCCGTTTTCCCCGAGCTTGAGTCAAACCCTTTCCGACTTAAAATAATTCTTCTCATCTCTGTTAATCTTGATTTTTAGAGAAAATACCGAGAAAAAAAAATTGTTACAAGCCGAAGGAAAAAATTGTTAAATAGTATGCGATGGATGTTTCCGATCTTTTAGATAACTTAAACGAGCCTCAACGAGAATGTGTTGCTGGACCCAAGGGTAGCTCTTTAGTGCTTGCTGGTGCGGGTAGCGGTAAGACGAGGGTATTAGTGCACAGAATTGCTTGGCTCATAAAGGCCGAAGGCATTTCGCCATTCAGTATACTCGCCGTTACCTTCACGAACAAAGCCGCCTCAGAAATGAGGGCGAGAATCGAAGATTTGTTAGGGTCCTCCCTAAGGGGGATGTGGGTAGGAACTTTTCATAGTATAGCGCACCGAATTTTGCGTGCTCACTTCGATGAGGCGGGATTGCAAAAAGACTTTCAAATTTTAGATTCGGACGATCAAATCAGACTGGTGAAGCGAGTTATTTTGGGCCTAGATTTAGACGAAAAAAAGTGGCCAGCCAGACAGGCCACATGGTGGATAAACAGTCAAAAAGACGAGGGCCTCAGACCAAAAAATATTGAGCACATGGATGATCTCTACCTTAAAACTCATCTGGCAATATATACCGCTTATGAGGATGCCTGTTTACGTGGTGGCATGGTCGATTTTGCAGAGTTGCTTCTAAGAGCTCACGAGCTTTGGTTGAAAAAACCTGAACTTCTAAAGCATTATCAAAACCGCTTCTCCGCCTTGTTGGTAGATGAGTTCCAAGATACNAATTCNGTTCAATATGCTTGGTTGCGAGTGCTTGCCGGTGAAAACGGCAATCTTATGGTTGTGGGTGATGACGACCAATCAATNTACGGTTGGCGCGGAGCTAAGATTGAGAATATCCAGCAATTTTCGAAAGATTTTCCGAATTCCCACACCATAAGACTTGAACAAAATTATCGTTCTACTTCCAATATTTTGAAGGCTGCAAACGGANTGATCGATCAGAACTTTGGTCGTCTGGGTAAGGAGCTTTGGACAGACCTGGGGGAGGGCGAGCCCCTAAATCTGTTTGCGGGTTATAACGAAATTGACGAAGCTCGTTACATTATCGATCGAATTAAAGATTGGATTTCTCAAGGACACATGCGAAGTGAGGCAGCAATTCTTTATCGATCAAATGCACAATCAAGGGTTCTCGAGGAAGTTCTTCTTCGAAGTCAGATCCCATATAAGATATATGGGGGACAGAGGTTTTTCGAGCGGATGGAGATTAAAAATGTTCTCGCCTATATGCGTTTAATTAGCCAACCAAGATCAGACTCTGCCTTTGAACGGGTAGTCAATACTCCGCCCCGAGGAATCGGGAGTAAGAGCGTTGATGAAATAAGAACCTTCGCTAGAGGNAATGGCATCTCATTATGGGAAGCTTCTNAGAAGTTAGTTGAGAATAACATNCTTAGCTCGCGGGCATCTAACTCGGTTCGAGGATTTCTTGACTTTATCGTTCTACTGAAGCAAAAGAGTGACCAACTCGATCTTGAAGAAATCGTCGAGCTAGTGGTAAGAGAAACCGGTCTTAAAGAGTATCACATGAAAGAGGGTGGCGAACGAGGCCAAGCGAGGTTAGAAAATTTAGCGGAACTCTTCACAGCAGCACAAACGTTTGATCCCTCCTTCGAGTATTTATTGGATGATGACGGCTTAGAACCTGAGGAATCTCGACTCAGTGACTTAGAAGAATTTCTGAATCATGCCTCTCTTGAAGCAGGTGAAAAACAGGCCGGTGATAGTGAGGATTGTATTCAGATGATGACGATGCACAGTGCAAANGGTTTAGAATTTCCANTAGTCTTTTTGGCGGGCTTGGAGGAAGGTTTGTTNCCTCANGCNATGTCCATGGAGGAACCTGGGCGACTAGAGGAGGAACGCAGACTCTGTTATGTTGGGATCACCAGAGCAATGAAAAAGCTTTATTTAACCTACGCAGAATCCAGAAGAATCCACGGCAACGAAACAATGAACAGGCCGTCAAGATTTATCTCTGAAATTCCTAAGGATATTATAAAAGAAGTACGCATGAATAATACCGTGACACCCAGCACTCCTAAAGGCAGATTGAGAGATGGCGTAGTTGATGGAACAGACCTTCGATTGGGTCAAAGGGTAATACACAATAAATTTGGGGAAGGTGTGATCTTGAACTATGAGGGAAATGGAACCTCTTCCAGAGTTCAAGTAAATTTTAGCTCTGGCAGTAAGTGGTTAGTCACGGCTTACGCTAACTTAAAAGCGGTGGGATAAAAATGAAGAGATTATGTTTGCTAATTTGTGTATTGGTCGCGATTGGGTGTGATAANCAGCCAGCCAAGAAGGCCGCAGCAGTGTCAAGTGCTGAAAAGAAAGAGACTTATAATTGGAAAATGGTTACAACCTGGCCAAAAAACCTGCCTGGTCTTGGTACCTCGCCAGAGCGAATGGCAAAAAAAATTGAAGCGATGAGTAATGGCCGGCTAAAAATTAAAGTTTATGGTGCGGGAGAGATTGTTCCTGCGATGGAGGTATTTGAGACAGTTTCACAAGGAACCGTTCAACTTGGCCATGGCGCCTCATATTATTGGAAAGGCAAAGTCCCAGTTGCTCAGTTTTTCACAGCAGTACCTTTCGGTTTGACCGCACAAGAGATGAATGGATGGCTTCTCCACGGCGGCGGTCTTGAGCTGTGGAGAGAGCTTTACGATCGCTACAACCTTTTCCCNATTCCGGGTGGGAACACTGGGGTCCAAATGGCCGGTTGGTTTAACAAAGAGATTACGTCCTTGGAGGATATCAAAGGTCTGAAAATGAGGATTCCCGGTTTGGGAGGGGAGGTCTTTGAAGCAGCTGGAGGGACAGCTGTACGAATGGCAGCTAGTGAGATATTTACAAGCATGCAAACAGGGGTGATTGACGCGACCGAGTGGGTGGGCCCATATAATGATCTGTCTCTCGGGCTGCATCAAACAGCAAAATACTACTATTATCCTGGGTGGCAAGAGGCAGGGCCCACGCTTGAAGTTATAGTTAATAAAGACGCTTGGAATAGTTTGCCTTCTGACCTCCAAGCTATTCTTGAGACGGCCTCTCTGGCAGCAAACACTGACATGCTTGCGGAGTATACGGCTCGAAATAATTTCTCGTTAAGAGAACTTGTAGATAATCAGGATGTTGAGCTTCGGCCGCTCCCGCAAGAGGTTTTGGATGCCTTCAAGGAGATTTCCTATAAAATGATATCCGAAATTCCNTCNGATGANGATGAATTNAGTCAAAGGATTTACAAATCNTACAATGAATACAGNAAAGGCGTCATAAGTTATCACCAGATATCAGAACGTGCCTTCATTAATGTTCGAGGCAATGGCAANTAATGTATCTAGACCGGATTCGCNGATGAACTCAGAGCGTCCAAGCTGGTTTGCCCGAAGAGAGATAGCACCATTTACGTTAGAAGGGCCAGAAGTTAAAAAGATTTTAGAGACGGCGAGTCACGCTGTCGTCAGTTGGGTAACGAAAGAATCGGAACCAGTCACGGCCATAATGTTGTACGTAATGGTNGATGGTAAAATAACNGTNACTTCTACNACCAATCGTGCCAAGTATTATGCTTGGAAAAGGAATCCGGCCACTTCTTTTTGTATTTGGGACCCTAGTAATATTGGGCGTCAGGTGATATTGAGAGGAGATATTGCAATCACGAAAGATTATGAACTGCTTCGAAAGTATACAAATGGATTCCTCACAAGAGCGCGAGACGGACGAGCGCCGTCAGCTGANCGGTTAGAAAGGGAGCTCGCTAAATTCGACGCGCCTGACCGCCATATGATGCAACTTAATGTAAAAAAGATCCTTTCGCACAACCTTGACGAGCTTCTCAAAGTTGAAAAGGAGGGNCTGGACGTTTGGTCNTAAAGAAATTATCCATACAAGATNTCTGGCAACCAAGTCGCTAGTCTCGGATTAAAAGCGAGTAAAAATAGCAAGATTAATTGAATGAAAACAAATGGCGCTACCCCTTTATAAATGTCTTTCGTTCCCACCTGAATTGGAGCGACACCTCGAAGATAAAACAAAGCGAAACCAAAAGGCGGCGTCAGGAAAGACGTTTGTAAATTAACAGCGATCATCACCCCTAACCAAATTGGGTCCACCCCGAGAGCAAGCAATCCCGGTCCAACAATTGGAACGACTATGAAAGTTATTTCTATAAAATCTAGAATGAAACCCAACAGAAAAATAACCAGCATGACTATAATTAAAGCGCCNGTNGNNCCCCCAGGAATTAGAGAGAACCAATGTTCGATTAATTCTTCGCCACCGTAGCCTCTAAAAACTAGCGAGAAGAGCGANGCNCCGATTAAGATAAAAAACACCATCGAGGTAGTTTTAGTTGTGGAGATCGATATCTCCCTTAGATTGTTAACACTAAGTTCATTTTTTAAGAAAGCTAGCAAGATAGCCCCCAAAGCTCCTACGCCAGCCGCCTCGGTGGGCGTTGCTACGCCTGCTAAAATGGAACCAAGGACAGCGAAGATAAGAAATAGTGGCGGGAATACGCTCGCAAAAAGATCTCGCCAGGTGATAGACTCCTGTTCTTGTATCGCTGGAGCCAACTGAGGCTTAGAGGCTGAAACTAGGATTATATAAAGCAGATAAAGTATCACTAGCAATAATCCGGGGATTAAGGCTCCAGCGAAAAGATCTCCAACGGAAACCGATTTGGTATTGAAGATGCCTTGAGACAATTGGGCCTGCTGATAAGAATTTGACAAGACGTCTCCAAGGAGGACTAAAGCAATAGAGGGAGGTATGATTTGTCCTAAAGTGCCAGTAGCACAGATTGTTCCCGCTGCTAAGGGAACGTGGTATTTTGACTTAAGCATTATTGGTAATGCCATTAGGCCCATCGTCACTACGGTTGCTCCGACAATCCCCGTACTTGCTGCCATTAGCATACCGACGACAGTTACTGAAATTCCAAGGCCACCCGGGAGGTTACCAAACACTCTTCCCATTGTGTTTAGGAGTTGCTCCGCCAGTTTAGTTTTCTCCAAGGTAACGCCCATTAAGACGAATAGTGGAACGGCAACTAAGGTTTGATTGGATATAATTCCAAAAATTCTGCTCGGTGTGGCAGATAAGAAAGCTGGATCAAATGTCCCGAAAAAGATCCCAATGACCGCTGCAAGCAAGGCAGTACCCGCTAACGAAATTGCAACCGGATATCCAAGAATAAGCACTGCAAAAACGGCTAAGACCAAGATTATTGGGGCTAGGGTCATACCGATCCTAGACGATCGAAAGCTTTCAAGGACTCAGAAATTCCCTGAAAAGCAACGAGTATCGCCATGAGTGGAATCAACGTTTTGAGAAGAAAAACCCCTGGCAAACCTCCCGGGTCTGGCGAACTTTCTTTAATAGACCAGGCGAATCCCACATATTCCAGACTCACAAAGAATATGAAAAAGCAAAACGGCATTAGAAAGAAAAGTGTCCCAGCAATCTCAATGATAGCCTTAGTTTTTTCTGAAAACTTTTCATGCAAAACGTCTACTCGAACGTGTCCTTTTTCTTTT
>PARM01000018.1 GCA_002711495.1 Gammaproteobacteria bacterium | reverse complement strand
GAAAAAGGCTGGTGGTTGCGCTGGGAAGAGCTTGATTCTCAAAAAGAGCTGAAAAATTCATCTTTTAAANTACTCGAAAAAAGNGAATGGCTTGCACAGTTAAAAAACATCGATACGNAAGAAATNATTAGCTTTGATGNATTAAAAGAANGATGCGCNAGCAACTTCACTAGCCATGTCGCGATAATANNTGGGGNGAGAACCGAACTCTCAAGGGGNTTCGTCGTCTNCAAAGACTGGGAAGAGCNAGCNTCATCTATTTGTCCTGAAATTGNAGCTGATGCAGCTTATGATAAAGACCNCGGTTAGANAGCAATTCTTTTTCAGTNCCAAACTCCGCAACCTTGCCCTCATTGAGAACAAGAATCCGGTCNGATTTCCNAACGGTTTGTAGCCTGTGTGCGATAAGAATAGCGGTGCGATNNNGGATAAGATTCTCCAAGCCTNTCTCAATAAGTAGTTCCGTTTCTGTATCCACGCTCGCGGTGGCTTCATCGAGCACTAGAACTTCCGGGTCAGCAGCAAGAACTCTTGCAAACGCCAAAAGCTGCCTTTGCCCATGCGATAAGTTTNCTCCCCGNTCGAGCATCACGGTGTCATACCCTTGNGGCAGTCGAGAAATAAAATCATGTGCGTTTGTTATCAGAGCAGCTTCTTGGGCTTTCTTTTTTGTAACCAGCGGGTTTCCAAGCGAGATATTTTCGTANATCGATCCAGAAAAAACATGAAAGTCTTGAAGCACTACCCCAACCCTTCGACGAAGCTCCTTACTGAGAATCTGATTNAGATCAATGCCATCTAAAAAAATTGAGCCGTCGCTAAAATCATAAAAACGCCCTAGTAATCTGATCAAGGTGCTCTTTCCAGAGCCGGTAGGACCTACTATCGCGAGCTTCTCTCCTGCATCGACTGAGAATGAGACATTACTTAAAACAGGCTCTCTAGGATTGTAGGAGAAACTTAGATCTTTAAACTCGATTCGACCCAAAAGCCGATCAGGCAGCGGACTCGGAGACTCGGGCTCCTTTATCTGTTCATCCCAGTCTAAGGCTTGAAATATTCGTTCACCGCTTGCCATAGCTCTAAATAAAACATTCAATTGTTCCCCAAGCGAAACAACCGGCGTAAACAGCATCGTCATAAAGCGAGTAAACAAAATAACACCACCAAGGGTCATCGAATCTGAAAGGACCTCCTCTGCCCCAAACCAAATGACCATCCCAAGACCAATAGCAATAAGGCTGTCGTTAAAAGCTCCATAAAATGTCGAGAGATTGATCGACCGGAACTCTAATCGTCTATTCAGTTTATTTAGAACCGAGTAATCAAGAAAATTTCTTGATTCCCTGACACTTAACTGAACAACTTGAATGCCTGAAAGGCTTTCTTGAAGACGTTGATTAAGGGCAGAAACGCTATCTCGAACCTCTCTGAATATTTCTCTAGTTACACCTTTAAAGATAAATGTGACGACCCATACAACCGGTATTAAACAGAGTAGAATGAGGGTTAATTTCACACTGGTTGAGAACATTATGGCTAAAGCCACAAAAAACGGGATAAATTCTCCAATCAGGCTTCCGAAACCTCTCAACATCTCAAACAGAGCCTCAACATCATTAGTAACTCTGGTCATTAGCCTTCCAACCGGCACCTTATCGTAGAAGGCGCTGGGTCGTGTCTCTAAATGTTCAAATAGATCTTGTCGGAGATCTCTCAGCCCCTTAACGATCGACTCTGTTAACGTCATCCGATGCCAATGGCCCGAAAGAGCTTGAATAATAGTGATCACAAAAAAGAGTAAACCAACCGAAAATAAATCTCCGAACCGAGTCTGTTCCTCCACGAATTGAGTGAGCGAAATCATTCCCAGATCTGGCATTATTGAGTCAGAATCTTTCATGATGATGTAATCAACAAGGACACGCGATATTAAAATTTCGAGAACTACAGCCCCTAAACTAGCGATTAGCACTAAAATGGCGCTTGCAACAAGTTGTAATCGGTATGGCCTCAACCAGATAAATATGCGTGCCAAGAGCTGTAAATTAAGTACTGCACCCGAAAGTTCATTCTCAAACACACTATGATCTTTCTCTGATCTAATCTTTTCCATCTTTCAGGTTAGCTCTGCGAGAACGTTATCTGAGAGGTTCTGCGCTTTCTCAAGCTTATAATAGGAGCCTTTTTTGCTAATCAGTTCAGCGTGGGATCCAGATTCTTTAACCGCTCCCTCTGCCATATAAATTATTCGGTCTGCGTGCCTCAGNGTAGANACTCTATGAGAAACAATGATCGTGGTCTTGTNTCTTCTGAGTTCTTTAAGCTGGAGCAGGATGTGCTCTTCTGTTTCGGTATCCACACTCGAGAAGCAATCATCAAGGATCAATACAGAAGCGTCTCTGACAAAGCCTCGCGCGAGAGATGTCCGCTGTCTTTGTCCCCCAGAGAGAGTTACACCTCTTTCTCCGACGACTGTTTGCATTTTATTTGGAAAACCGGATATCGAAGAACTAATTTTGGCCGAGTCGGCCGCTCTCCATACATCTGCGACATCGCGATCCGGTTTGTCGTAACTTATGTTTGAAAAAATTGGTTCGTCAAACAGAAAGGAGTCTTGCATCACAAAGACTACCTCTTTCCTCAGCTGTCCAAGAGGGTAAGAAAAAATCTCGTGACCATCTAAGAAAACTGACTCTGGTGGGACGTCAAGTAGTCGAGTTAACATTTTCAGCAAAGTGCTCTTTCCCGCTCCAACTTTGCCAACTACTCCCAACCACTCNCCCGCTTGAATTTCTATATTGATATCCCGCAAATTTAAAGGTGATTGATCAAGGTAGGAAAAATTAAGATTCTGGATAAGAATTTTTCCATTGATTTTATTAGGCGTCTTACCAGAGGGTTTATCTTTGATCTCGGGGTCGGCTTCTATTATCTCAAAAATCCTATCGGACGCGACCGCTGCTCGCTGAACTAGCATGACTAAAAAACCGGCCATCTTTATGGGCGCTAACAACATTGAGAGACAAGCGAAAAAGAAGACCAGGTCTCCCACGGACATATCTCCCGCCATGACTAAGTATCCGCCGTAAAGAACAATAACGAGCTGAGCTATTGAAGCGAAGAATGGCAACCATGCAGACATAAGAGAATTTATCCGTGCTTGCTCGAAAAAAGAGAGGGCATAAGCATCATTTGTCTTCCAGAATCTATCGGACTCGTTTCTCTCTTGGACGCCTGCTTGGACAGTCCTGATTCCCGACAAATTTTCTTGGGTGTGGGAAGAAAGCTGGCTTAACTTATTTTGCACTTCTCNACTGCTGTCTCCCATTTCTNTNGCCATCTTGAGCGTGTAAACAAAAATCACAGGTAAGAGAGGTGCGACAAGCAAAGTAAGAGAGANTGATTTAGTNAACATAGCACCCACGCCAAATANAGGNGCATAGACCATNATCACTAAAGCNATAAAGCCAAANGAGACNAGACGCTGCACNAACGAAATATCTTGGATAGCTCTGGTCATAATATCGCCGACGCTNNAGGCGGAAAAAAAAGTAGGNCCTTGAGACCAAAACAGATTTATANAGANCCTGNCTNAGATCATGCGCAACNGCAATACCCACTCGCCTTATTGCTCTNCGAGCGACNGAGACAATAAAAAACCTTAAAACTACCGTTATTATTANGCCANCCACCAATTCACTTAATGTGAAAGGNCNATTNATAATCCCTTGATACAAATCACCGATCAAATCTATTCCAAGGGACGCCAAATAATATGTAGAAATTTCAAAAAAACGGGCAACGAAAAAGGCAAACAAACCAAGGAAGATTTGGCTTTTATAATTGCTTAGCAAAGGATTTAATTTACTGAGTGACTTCACAGGTTTTTTTCTTTCCTTTAAGGCTGATCCTATTGTGCCACAGAAAAGCGTGCAATCGGGCCGTGGCACCGTCATCTATAAACCTGGACTAACCAAAAGACTAATTTTCTAATCTTAAATCCGAATTTATGCTAAGTTTGCAAGCGGCCTGCAAAGGCCCTACTCTTTGAGCTTAAATTCATATTTTGGGATTAAAATGTCACGAAGAGANCAAATCAAAATGTCTTTAGAAGACATTAGCCGTTATCTCAAGGAATCACGGACGATTATCCTCGTCTCGAACGGGAAAAATGGATACCCGCATCCAATGCCAATGTGGTACGCCGTTGATGANGANAATACGGTCTACATGACAACTTTCAAGAAGAGCCAAAAAATTGAGAACCTAAAGCGAGACCCAAGAGTCGCCTTACTAGTTGAGTCGGGTGATTCCTACGACCAGCTCAAAAGCGTACTAATTTACACACAGGTCGATTTGATTGAAGATTTAGAAAAAACGCGCGACATTTTAATGAAAATTTCTATTCAAAGAGGTGATTTGTCGGATGACTCTGATGAAACAATTCGAAAAGGAATGCTCAAGACAGCAGGGAAACGCATGGGCATGGTGTTCACTCCGAAGAAGATTGTCTCATGGGACCATTCAAAATTGGGCGGCGTCTATTGAGATCTCTTGAGACATGAAATCACAGAAATCCTGATCAGAGAATTTTAGTTTCATGGCCTTGCCAGTATTTATCTTTAAGTATTCGCTTATAAAGTTTACCNGTAGGATGCCTNGGCAGTTCTTTCTCAAAATCTATNGATTTNGGACACTTAATGTGTGAAATGTTGTCTCTGCAAAAATCTATTAACTCGTTAGCGAATTCAATCCCCGCATCTTTCCAATCGACTGGTTGAACGACAGCCTTAACCTCTTCTCCGAACTCCTCATTTGGCACCCCAAAAACCGCTACGTCCATGACTTTTGGGTGTGTCACTAAAAGATTTTCTGTTTCTTGAGGATAAATGTTGACACCTCCAGAAATAATCATGAAGCTTTTCCTATCCGTGAGATATAGATACCCCTCTTCATCAACATAGCCTATGTCACCAAGGGTAGACCAGCCTTTTGAGTGCCGAGAATCCTTTGTTTTCTCCTCGTCGTTGAAATACTCGAATTCGCCACCGCCCTCAAAAAAGATTGTTCCAGACTCTCCAACCGCCACTTCATTACCCTCTTCATCGACAATATGAAGTTGAGCGGTTAAAGGCAGACCCACTGATCCCTTGTGGCTTAACCACTGCTCTGAATTAATTGCAACGAAACCATTTCCTTCAGTTCCCGCATAATATTCATTTATAACTGGACCCCACCATTCGATCATTTGTTCTTTTACGGGGATCGGACAAGGGGCAGCTGCATGTATTGCGCACTCAAGGCTATCTAATCTATATTTTGATCGAATCGACTCATCCAGCTTGAGCATCCGCACAAACATTGTTGGAACCCACTGACTGTGCGTAACGGAATATTTCTCTATAGTCNCTAGGGCCAANTCGGGATCAAATTGNTTCATAATTACGCAACCCGTTCCCATTGCCANCATNCCCATCGTAAATGTNAGAGGAGCAGAATGATAAAGTGGGGCNGGGGTCAGGTATATACTTTGCTCAGTCACGTTATAAAGCGCCGAAAAAAGGTTNGGAGCGTCNTCTTCAACCCCAAAATCCTTCCACTGGCAACGGCCTTAAAATCCCTTTCGGTCTTCCCGTAGTGCCACTGGAGTAAAGCATCTGCATACCGTTGGATTCGTCTTCAATTTTTTTTGCGGGTTGCTCTGAAAATGTCTCCTCCCAAGAATCAAATCCAGGAATCGTCCCGCCTATCATTAATTTATGATNACAGTTGGATAAATTAAGTTTTTCCACAACAGGTCGTTGATTGATGGTTGTGATGAACAGTTTAGCCTGACAATCGGAGACTATGTAATCGACTTCCTCCTCTTGTAATCGATATGATATCGCTGTGAAGTAAAGACCAGACCTTTTTGCCCCGAAGCAGATCGGCAAAAATGAGAGATCATTTTCCATCAGGATAGCAATGTGATCTCCCCTTTTTAAATCAAGGCTCCTGAAGAGTTGGGAAGCTCTCATTGAGAATTCATCCCACTCTTTAAAGCTCAAGCTCTCTCCCGTCTCTGCAACTGTAAGTGCGGGTTTTTCGGGAAATCTCGATACCAATTCACTTGGGTGCATTGCAAATTCTCTTTTTACCGTAGAATAATGAGTGTACCAATTCTGAAGACGGAGACTAAAGATATTTTCTTAGTAGACAAAAGGAATTTTAGGCCTCTCAAGTGAAGGGGTGCAGGATTCCGATCTAAACTACAAAATTTGTCGCTCAAAAATTTTTAAGATTAGCAAGACCTGACCCTTTACTTTCATCGTTTTTCCATTCTTTAAGACTTAAAAAAAATAACAATATATTGTGTTCGATCGAAACGTAAGGCACAATATGTTGTCGTTGTCCGAGGATTTAGTGCCGACAATNAGACTCCNAAAAAGAGTGAAAANCTGTACNAAACCTGTTGATAACTTGTGAAAAAGCNAGTTCTTATTGCCNAGGTCTNAGCAAAAGAACTCANAGGGANTNTTTGTCTCAAAATTGAGGTTNAGTANAAATCCCGAAAATAGNGACGCGATATATANTTTAGAGGAAAGATATGGATTCATTGGCAGAGAAAGAAAGCGAAATTCCACAAAGCNNAGATATTNAAAACATAGAACTTCAAGAAACATCNCTNGACATCTGGGAGGGAAAATATTGTCTTAAGAGTAAAGAGGGCATTCAGATTGACAAAAGTATTGAAGATACCTACAAAAGAGTAGCTCGATCGTTGGCTAGCGTAGAGGCAAAGGGAACNGAAGACATTTGGTATGAAAAATTTTTATGGGCCCTAAGACAAGGGGTAATACCTGCGGGTCGAATCATGTCAAATGCTGGAGCCCATGAACATAAACCGGCTACCTCTACCATAAATTGCACAGTTTCTGGAACCATAGAAGATTCTATGGATGACATCTTATTCAAAAACGTCGAAGCAGGGCTGACGTTAAAAGCAGGCTGCGGGATAGGTTATGANTTCTCAACNCTCAGACCCAAAGGCGCCTACGTATCAGGGGCCGGAGCNTACACCTCNGGACCNCTTTCNTTCATGGATATNTATGACAAAACCTGCTTTACGGTNTCTTCAGCGGGAGGAAGGAGAGGCGCTCAAATGGCCACCTTCGAAGTGGGGCACCCNGATGTGATGGATTTCATAAAGGCGAAACGAGAAGATGGACGGCTGAGACAATTCAATCTGTCTCTCCTCATCACTAAAGAGTTTATGGAAGCCGTGATTGAGGACCAAGATTGGCNTCTNAGCTTTCCGATAACAGAGAAAGAAGCTCTGGCTGAAAAGATATCCCTGTCTGACAAAGAAAAAATACTCTGGAGAGACTTCCCAGTAAAGGGAAAATATTTAACAAACGACGAAGGTTTAGTGGCAAGCAAGATTACCTCGGTTATTAAAGCTNGAAGGCTTTGGGACCTCATAATGTCNTCGACTTACGACTTTGCTGAACCAGGTTTCATTCTCATAGACAAAGTTAATGAGATGAATAATAATTGGTTTTGTGAGGACGTCAGAGCAACAAANCCTTGCGGAGAACAGCCACTCCCTCCNTATGGAAGTTGTCTTCTAGGATCAATTAATCTTTGTAAATTTATCAAGGAGCCCTTCACCAAGAAAGCGGCCTTCGACTGGGAAAATTTTTCAGACGCTGTTGCCGTTTTTACCAGGATGTTGGACAACGTTGTTGAGATAAATGGACTTCCCCTAAAAGAGCAACAACGCGAAATCGAAAGAAAGCGACGACATGGAATGGGATATCTGGGGTTAGGATCTGCAATCACGATGNTAGGAATGGCTTACGGTGATCAAGATTCAATAGANTTCACAGAGCAAGTAACAAAAGAAATGGCGGTTGTAGGGTGGNAAGCNGCTCTTGCACTTTCGGAAGAGAAAGGCCCNGCNCCAATTATGGAAGAGGATTTTACAATAACCGCAAAAATGCTNCGAACCAGACCAGAGATGGCGAAAGACGGTCTTCAGGTTGGAGACATCGTTAAAGGGAAAGTACTTCACGCGAGGTACTCTCGCTACATGCAGCAACTGGCTGAGATTGAACCGGATTTAGTTAAAGCCTTAGAAGAAAAAGGAGCCCGGTTCACCCATCACAGTTCTATTGCACCCACGGGAACCATTAGCCTGTCNTTAGCAAATAACGCCAGCAACGGCATTGAGCCAAGCTTTGCGCATCACTACTCCAGAAATATAATTCGAGAAGGAAAAAAAACTAAGGAAAAAGTAGACGTTTTTTCGTACGAACTGCTGGCGTACAGGACACTCATTAACCCGTCAGCAGGCCCGGGAGAAGCAGATAGTTTGCCAAAAAACTTTGTAACCGCAGATGACATCACACCGATTCAACACGTAGACATTCAAGCGGCGGCGCAAAAATGGATTGATTCATCTATATCTAAAACCGCAAATGTCCCTACAGATTACCGTTTCGGAGACTTTAAAGACATTTACCTACACGCCTTTAAAAAAGGACTAAAGGGATGCACGACTTTTCGCTTTAACCCGGAAGCCTTTCAAGGTGTTTTAGTAAAAGATGAAGACCTGGAGAACACAACTTACCTTTTCGAATTAGAGAACGGAGAAAAAGTTGAAGTTAAAGGAAACGAGGAGATTGAATACGATGGAGAGTTACACTCGGCAGCTAATCTTTTCGATGCAATGAAAGAGGGTTATTACGGAAAATTTTAAGCGCCCATTCTCGAGAAGCTTTTTAGGCTTTTATAGGAACTAGGCAAAGGAAACATATAAGCGAATGGCAAAAAAAATAGAAAGTAAGATTGTAGGTTACTCGATTAAGAAAACAGGAGCAGCCAATATAGACGTTTCTCCTGCGAAGGAGTTAATGAATGAAGAAATAGATAGACCAGAGGAGCTAAAAGGCTACACCTATAAAATCAAAACCCCCCTGTCGGACCACGCAATGTATATCACTATCAACAACATGGTCCTAAACCCGGGAACTGAGCATGAGCAAGAACACCCTTTCGAAATTTTTATAAACTCGAAGAGCATGGAGCAGTTTCAATGGATCCTCGCTCTAACGCGGGTAATATCGGCGGTTTTCCGAAAAGGCGGGGACTCGGTATTTCTTGCCGAGGAGCTGAAGCAGGTTTTTGACCCGCAAGGTGGATACTTTAAAAAAGGTGGTAGATTCATGCCGTCCCTAGTTGCGGAAATTGGNGAGGTTTTGGAGACCCACATGAAAAAAATTGGGCTNATAAAACCAGAAGANTTNTCNAAGGAACATAGAGCACTCATCGATGAAAANCGATCACNCATGAACAGCGCGAATTCGGATCNGTTAGATCCGCAGGAAACAGGTTACCCAGCNGGATCTGAGTTATGCTCTAAATGTAATGTCACAGCGGTCGTNATGATGGACGGTTGTATGACCTGTCTCAATTGCGGCGATAGTAAGTGTGGCTAAATGAAAAAGTACCTGAATCAATTAGAGAAAGTACTCGCTGAAGGCACCGAACAGACAGATAGGACTGGTGTTGGAACAAAATCTGTCTTCGGTCTTCAAGAACGATATAAAATGTCCGACGGATTTCCAGCAGTCACCACAAAGAAACTTGCGTGGAAAGTTATGGTTTCGGAATTATTATGGTTTATATCGGGATCCTCGAACCTTAACGATCTCAAGGCTATCTATTCCGAAAATCGNATATGGGACGCTAACTACGNAGACTNCTCCNANAGGACNGGNAACAAAATCGNAGGAGAGATGGGACGCATATACGGATGCCAGTGGAGAAAATGGAATACNGCAGAAGGAAAAACAGTTGATCAATTACANGACGCCATCGACTTAATTAGAGAAAACCCTGACAGCAGAAGAATAATAGTCAATTCATGGAACCCTGGCGANATCGGACCAGAACAGGTTGCTTTGCCTCCCTGTCATAGTTTCTTCCAGTTCTATGTCTCGAATAAAAAACTTTCCTTGCATATGTACCAGAGGTCCGCAGACATGTTCTTAGGTGTCCCCTTCAATATTGCATCCTATTCACTGCTGCTACATATGGTCGCAATGATTACAAATCTTGAGCCACATGAGTTCATTCACACTATTGGGGATGCTCATGTTTATTTGAACGCGGTTGATCAGGTCAAATTGCAATTGAAAAGAGAACCGAAACGCCTGCCCGAATTGTATATTCAAGAACGGAAGCAGCGAGAGATTGACGATTTTTTATTAGAAGATTTTCATCTTAAAGAGTATAAACACCACGAACCAATTTCGGCAAAAATGGCTGTATAATTTGTTTATTCTTCTATGACTACAGCGCTTCGCAGCTTTCAAGTCAAATTTGATACTTATCTTTCCATTCCGCGTAAGGCATACCATAGATAATCTTCCTTGCATCATCATAGTCGATGTCTATACCCCTCTCCTCAGCAGCTGATTTGTACCATTTTCCTAAACAATTACGACAAAATCCCGCTAAATCCATAAGATCAATGTTTTGCACTTCAGTATTTTCTTGCAAATGNTTAANCAATCTTCGAAATACGGATGCTTCTATTTCATTTTTGTTATAATCCACGTNTAATCTCCACCTTAAAAAATTACGTNAGCATGCANAGAATACAGCCAATCAGCAAAGCAAGATAGAAGGATAGAGAACAAAATGGCAGGAGTAGTTATTATCGGAGCAGGACAAGCAGCTGCGCAAACAGCAGCTAGCTTGCGTCAAGAGAAGTTCGAGGATCCCATCACGATNCTTGGTGAGGAGTCAGANTTCCCTTATCANAGACCACCACTATCAAAGGATTATCTNGCGGGNAAAATAGATTTTGAAAAAACTTTAGTTAGGCCCCCCGAGTTNTACAGNANCAAAAATATTACCGTGAANNTNAANANGAAGGTAATAGAAATAGACCNTGANAAAAANATTGTATCGACCGCATNGTCNGAAAAATATGAATACGACGATTTAGTTATTGCGACGGGATCAAGAGCTAGAGAGCTGAGAATTCCAGGGAGCGACCTCGATGGGATTCACTATCTTAGATCGTCGAAAGACGTCAACTCTATTAAAAACCAAATGAAGACTGCAAAAAAACTTTGTATAGTTGGTGGCGGCTATATAGGGCTTGAGGTGGCTGCAGTTGCGAGTGATCTCGGTATAGAAGTTACGATATTAGAGATGGAGAGCCGAATACTAAAAAGAGTGACCACAGAGTCGATGAGTCAATTTTATCACTCTCTTCACTCAAGAAGAGGAGTAGAAATTGTCTGTAATGCTCAGGTAAAAAGCTTTGAAGGAGCTAACTTCGTTTCGAGTGTAATTACCGAGCAAAAAACCTTTAAATCTGATTTGGTAATTGTAGGCATAGGAATTTTACCAAATTCAGAACTAGCGGAGGGCTCGGGTATCGACTGCGAGAATGGAATTCTTGTTAACGAGAATTGTAAAACATCAAGAGAAAATATATACGCAATCGGGGATTGCTCTAACCACCCAAACCCGATCTTGAATAGAAGATTAAGATTAGAGTCAGTTCCCAACGCAATGGAACAGGCAAGAGTCGCAGCGAATAACATATTGGGAGGAGACAAAAATTACTCGACAATTCCCTGGTTTTGGAGCGACCAATACGATCTGAAACTGCAAATGCTAGGTTTTTCCTCGGATGGCGAATTGAGCGTAACTCGTGGAGAAGTATCCGAAGAAAAATTTGCCGTTTTCTACCTCACTAATCAAAAGATCGTAGCCGTAGATGCTGTAAATAGTCCAAAAGAATTTATGTTGGCTAAACAACTTTACGGGAAAAGAGCCGACCCGGAACAACTATCAGATGTAAACTTCGANCTAAAAAAAATGTTAAGCTGACAGAGTTAAGNTAACATTAATNGAGTGGGGAAATGGCGACAATTAAGTTTATCGAATTTGANGGTACGGAACACGTAGTTGAAGGGACNGTCGATAGCAGCGTNATGGAAGCCGCNGTGACAAATCTAGTCCCNGGGATTGACGCAGATTGCGGAGGAGANTGTTCGTGCGCAACATGTCATGTGTTGATTGATCAAGAATGGAGAGCAAAACTTGAGCAGCCCTCTGAGATAGAAGAATCAATGCTAGATCTTAACCCAGACCGCACCGAAGACTCGCGATTGAGCTGCTGTATTCCTATAAGTGAGGATCTTGAAGGGATGACCATTAAATTGCCTGAATTCCAGTNCTNCANTAGTGTCGATCAATAAATCAAAGNCACCCAATAGTATTTTTCGNAGAAAATCAGACGGGAAAATCGTNGTNCAAAAAGATGGGAANATCCTTGCTANATATGATGACGNNCANAGGTTGGTAGAGATGCATATAAAGGGCCTTAAGGCAAAANAANAAGAACNCAAAAAANNTTNATTNGATTACAAAGGTGATGAGGCNTAGGGGNATGTAGTGGAAATACATACTTGCCTTCGCAGCTCAATTAACGCCTTCAACTTCGGAGANGAGGACTACGAATCNTTAAGAGAAGCCNTCCCAAAAGCTAAATTNCAAAATCACGATAGCTACGAGTCTCTAAAAAAATCGGGTAGACAAGCGAGCCTCCTTCTCACATGGAACCTAAAGTCAAAAGATTACGAACTATTCCCAAACTTAAGAGCCGTGATCACTCCCGCTGCCGGTAATGATTGGGTTGAGCCTGATCCGACAGGCAAGGCATCCATTTTTTATGGAGCCTTTCATGGCGAAATCATGAGGGAATCTATTCTCGGGGCGGTATTTTTCATGAATCAAAAGATGAACTTAATGGTTAAAAACTACCAAAACCGGAATTGGGATAGAAATATACAAAGCCACTGCAGGTTACTGAAAAACCAAACCATATTAATAATCGGTCACGGAAATATTGGAAAACATTGCAGCTCTCTTTTCAAAGAGATTGGATTGAATGTCTTGGCAATTAATCGATCGGGAGGAAATGAAAAAGAAGGTGTTTTCGGGGTTGAATTTTTGTCCCAAATGCTACCAGAGGCAGACCACATAATCTTAATACTGCCCAGAATAGAGTCGGATAAAGGCTTTTTAGATGAGGAATTATTGCTTAAATGCAAGGCTGGGGCTTTTGTCTACAACTTTGGTCGAGGAAACGCTATCAGATCGGAAGCACTCGAATCAACGCTCAGCCACCTCGGTGGGGTTTTCCTTGATGTTACCGACACCGAGCCGCTCCCAAAGGAATCAAAGCTTTGGGAGAACGAAAAAGTTATGATAACACCCCATTCAAGCTGTGTTTACATGGAGTACAAGACTTTATTTATTGACGAAGTGATAAAACTGGTAAGCGGTTTTCATAGTTAGCTTAGAACCCGAAAACGACCTAATGACCAGATTTGGTTTTCCTCAAACACATACTTTAAACTCCCCAATGAAATTCAAATTAGGGAGATTAAAAACATAAGTAAGCTTATCGATTTGCCAAGAAATTTGTTCCACGAATACAAAGTCTTAGCAGTTATCATTATAATTATATTTGCGGGCAGATCCTCTTTTCTGGACTGGAATCATGTCAGCACCGGATCAATGAGACCGGCAATAATTGAAGGCGACAGAGTAGTAATAGAAAAAAGCGCCTACGATTTTGCGTTGCCTTTCACAAGTTGGAAAATCATCAAAACGGGGAATCCTTCAAGAGGCGAAATTGTGATCTTTAAAAAACACGACAACTCACAACTTTTAATAAAAAGAATTGTAGGCCTTCCCGGGGAAACCATTGAAATAGTAAATAATAAAGTCCGAGTTAATAAAGTCCAGGCAAACTATAAGCCTCTTAAGAAGAAATTGTTTAACCATTTAGATCTCTATACTATAACGAAAAATGAGTTCGCCCTTGAAGTCTTTGAAGACTCGGAGCACCCAATCATGCTTCAAAAAGAATCTGAACACGCCTCCAGTTCCGCTATAAGAGCAAATATTCCAGAGGGTTACTACTTTGTATTAGGAGACAACCGTAACTCAAGCATAGATTCAAGAAATATTGGATTGATTCCCAGAGAACAGGTCTTCGGTAGAGCTAAATTAGTCGCATTCTCGTTGGATTACAGCAACTTCTATATCCCAAGAGAAGACCGATTTTTTAAAGCCCTCAACTGAAGAAATCATATTTTTTTTTGGCTGTCGCCCTTAAAGTCCAACAGCGCTTTTCTGGTCTTTCTAAATTGGTTCATTACCAAGAACATCATTAGCGCAAGCACTATCATCGAAATGACTAACAAACCCGAGTAGAAAAAAAATGCTGCTACTTTTGAAAACTCAACGTCAAAAAAATAGATAGCAGAAAGGATAAAAGCAACCGCGAAAGTCGAAGAAGATAAGAATTTACGCAAATCGTTTCGTTTGATCTTGGTAGGCACTGATTTTAAAGACACTTGCTTCCTTCTTTCGCCTAAATATGAAAAAGGCGAAATGTAATATCGGCTGAGTAAGAGCATTAAACCTTAATTGCGCGTTCATAACAAATCAGCCGCTTAAATTTTTACCGGAACGGGGTTCCCACGGAATCTCGATCAGTATTCACTCTTTTTCACAGGGCGCTCCGGAACACTGTTAGAATCCGCCGCTACCAAAAATTTTTTTTAATAAAAAGTCAACTTGATCCTGTTTAAAAGCACATCTAAACTCTTCGGGTAGTCAATAGCCCTCACAAAAAAATGAACCAAAAAATTCTATTGTTCGGGTACTGCTGTTTCTTAGTTTCAGCGTCTGTAGTGGCTGAGACGCTTGAAACCCGCGCACCTTCGGCCGAAGAGAAAACAGAACTCACTCCTTTAAAGACTTTTGTNCTGGCGAACGCGTCAACAAGGCGCCAAAGTAACGAAGTGGCCTCGGCCGAGAACTCGATTTCACCGCTATTACCCTCGGTAGAACATAAAAAAACAACGATGAATATCCTTGCTGCACTTCGAGACCGTCATTANCAGGACGTGATTCTAAATGATGCTACCTCAGCAAAATTGCTGGACGAATACATTAACAATTTAGATCCAAGTAAAAGCTTTTTTCTGATGCAAGACATAGAAGAATTCTTCCAGTTTAGGACAGAGCTGGATGAAATGCTAGAACAAGGAGACGTAAGCCCAGCATTTCATATTTTTAATCGCTATCTTTTTCTAAGCGTTTCTCAATTCAAGAGAATAATAACCATCTTAGAGAAAGGCTTAGAACAGTTCGATTTTACGATTGATGAGCGCTTGCTAACCAACCGAGAAAAGGCGGAGTGGCAACCGTGGCAAGCAGATTTAGATAATCTCTGGCGTAAGCGACTTAAGGATAGCATCATAAACCTTAGGCTTGCCGGGAAGCAGGATAACGAGATAGCAGACATACTAATCAAGAGGTTCAAAAACCGCATTAACAGAACCAAGCAGACTAACAGTGAAGATGTCTTCCAGATTTANATAAATTCATTTACCAGNAGCTTCGACCCGCACACACAATATCTNTCTCCTAAGACNTTCGAAAACTTTAANATCAACATGAGTTTGTCATTAGAGGGCATTGGTGCNGTTCTTCAGACAGAGGACGAGCATACAAAAGTAGTTGAACTAGTCCCCTCTGGACCGGCTGACAAGGCAGGGTCTCTTCAGCCTAATGANAAGATAATAGGCGTGGGACAAGGAACAGNGGGTGNCATTGTTGATGTTATCGGTTGGCGACTTGATGACGTCGTTAACCTCATTCGTGGGGAGAAAAATACTGTTGTTACGCTAGAGATAATATCGGCGAGCGAACTNAATACTGTTTCGAANAAAATTAGCATAACAAGNAAAAAGGTTGAACTGGAGGAACAAACGGCGAAATCTGAGATCTTAGAAATAAAAGTCCCGGAAATAGATGAAGAGTATAGAAAAGTGGACAGGGTGCGAAAAATCGGGGTAATTTCAATACCTACCTTCTACGTTGATTTTGACGCTATTCAAAGAGGTGAAAAGGATTTTAGGAGCACCACACGCGACGTAACAAAGCTTATTGAAGACTTAAGCTCTAGAGCAATAGAAGGGCTTGTCATAGATCTTCGAGGCAACGGGGGCGGCTCGCTGGAGGAATCAAGAACTCTAACAGGACTGTTCATTGATAGAGGCCCAATCGTGCAGATAAGAATGAAGAACAACAGGGTAGACATTCTTCGGGATAGATCTCCCGGTATACTCTATGATGGTCCNCTTGCGGTTCTAGTCAATCGACTTAGCGCCTCAGCTTCCGAGATTTTTGCGGGCGCGATTCAAGACTATGAGCGCGGAGTAATTCTCGGAAACGCGACCTTCGGTAAAGGAACCGTGCAGTCTTTACTTCCTCTTAACAGAGGACAACTCAAACTCACTCAGGCAAAATTTTATAGGGTGTCTGGAGACAGCACACAAGAAAGAGGGATCTCTCCAGACATTAAATTTCCGTTTAATTATGACCCTGAGATCGTAGGCGAGAGCACTCTGGACAAACCTCTCCCATGGGACAGGATTATTGGCCGTTACGTGAGGAAAGGGGGGATCGCTAAGGTAATAACCCCGCTCAAAGAGCTTCATAATGAACGAGTCAAGAAAAATCCAGAATTTTTATATCAGAACGCAGCCTATGAATTTCGAAAGACCTCCCGAAACGCAGATTATGTCTCTCTAAATGATTCAGATAGAAGATCGCAGAAAGACGATCGAGACAATTTTTGGTTAAATTTAGAGAATGAAAAAAGAGCAGCTCTAGGACGAGCTCTTTTAACGTCACTGTCGGATGTTGAAGGAACAGGCGACCAAAATCAAAAAGAAGCGGAGGGCCCTGATCGCAGCGAACCAAGCTCAGCCGCAGAAAATATTGAAAAAACGGAGAGTAAACTTGAAAAACAAGACCCGTTTTTGTTAGAAGCCGGTAATATTGTAATTGACCTTATATCGTTGCAGAGGAGCGGTAATGGCGAAAGGATAAATCTAACAAGCACTTCGCCTTGAGATAATATTCCATGCAGCCCTGAGGGAACATCAAATTATGCCGACCATTATATAAGATGCTTAAGAAAAAATACGGATTTAATTCAATCGCTTTTCTACGATGTCAAAAGCATGCTGAATTTCTTTAAAACGCGCTTCTGAGATAGCGATTAGTTCTGGCGAGACCCCCTGCGCNTGAACCTTATCGGGGTGATGCTTCATGGCTAAACGACGATACTTTTTCTTAATCTCAGAGAAAGACTCATCCGGAGAAGCACCAAGAACATTTAGAGACTTTTCAAATTCATCAGCTTGGGAATACGGTGCCTTTAGCTGAGAATATTCTCGCTCCAAACCAAATATAGCAACGGCTTCTTCAATTAGTTTTTCTTCCTCCGGATGCATGACACCGTCTGCATTGGCTAANGTGAGCAATAAATCTATTAGCTGAAAAAGCGCTTCCCTAGAGTCNCGAAACTCCTCNTAAAATTGAAATGCATAGTCTCGAAATTTGTCATTCGAATTTTTAGCTTGATTGAAGATATCAATTGCAAATTTTCTCGCCTCACTGGAGAGCTTTAAATTCCGATCCATCAGTTGCTCTACGACTCTTATCTCTTCCGAAGACACTCGTCCGTCAGCCTTACTCAATTTCCCTAACATTGAGAAGGTTGCCAAAAAGAAAAGGGTTTGCCGATTTTCATCTGCGGACATGCTTCGCCCGGAATCTAAAGCATGATGTCCCAGAGTCGCCCCGAGTATTGCGCCGAGTGGCCCGCCAAAAACGAAACCTAAGCTGCCGCCAAGTATCTTTCCCAACCAACTCATTGACAATTCTCCTTCAAGAATGAAACAAGTGCCTCGGTTTTCTCTTTCATCAGATCTATACTCTCCCTGGCCTCGACGTTGAGTCGAAGCAACGACTCAGTATTAGACCCCCTCAAATTGAAGCGCCAATCTTCGAATTCTAAGCTTATTCCATCAACTCGGCTTATGCTTCGCGCGCTTGCGCTAAAACGGTTTTTTACTTTTTCTATAGTGCCCAAAATGTCATTTGCTTCTAGATTAATCTCTCCAGAACAAGGAAACATGGAGACGCAATTACTAATCAGCTGGCTCAACGCAGCGCTCTCTTCAGACATAATATCAATTAAAATTAGCCAAGGGATCATCCCGCTATCGCAATACGAGAAATCTCTAAAATAATAGTGTCCGCTCATTTCCCCAGCATAGATTGCGTTTTCTTCTCTCATTTTCTCCTTTATGAAAGCGTGGCCTGCTTTACTTTGTACGGGGATTCCCAGAGATTCAGCCATATACAAGGTATTCCAAACTAAACGCGGGTCATGGATTATGGTCTCTCCTGGATTTTCTTTTAGCAACGCTCTGGCGAATAGGCCCACCAAGTAATATCCTTCAACAAAATTACCGGCCTCATCAAAGAAAAAACATCTGTCGAAATCCCCGTCCCAAGCGACTCCTATGTTTGCACCGGCCTCTCTGACGGCCTTGGACGTAGATTCTCTGTTTTCAATCAAAAGTGGATTCGGTACACCGTTTGGAAAATTGCCGTCAGGACTATCGTTAATTGCGACTACCTCAAAATCCAGCTTATCTTTCAGTGGATCCAACACCAACCCAGCTGATCCATTTCCCGGGTTCGCTAGCACCTTTAAATTTTTGTTCTGACATCCCCGTCGAAAACTCAGTATTTTTTCAAGATAGTCGGTGCGATGCTTTAGAAAAGATAGGCTGCCCCGTCCGTTCGAAGACGAGATCGGGAACGAATTTTCTCGAACAATTTCTTTGATTTCTATTAACCCAGTGTCGCTGCTGATTGGCCGGCAACCGGAAGTCACTATTTTCATTCCATTGTGTGTTTTTGGATTGTGACTCGCGGTTACCATAACCCCACCATCAAACCCATAATGCGCAGTGGCAAAATAAATTTCCTCTGTGCCGCAGCAGCCGATAAAAAAAACATTAACGCCGCTATCTCTTAAACCCTCGATGAGCGCCTCAGATATTTCTATTCCTGAGAGCCTTATATCGTGCCCGACAACTACCGATTTCGGAGTCGAGAAGACGGAAAAAGCCCTACCAATGGCATAGGCGATAGAACTATCAAGAACGTCAGGNACCTCCCCCCGAATGTCGTAAGCCTTAAAACTATCAACGTTTAGTTTGGTCATGTCCATTTACTTCTTTTATAAACCGACGGCTCCTCCACTCGCCCTCGGATCTTTAACCCCTTGGATAAGGGAACCATCAAAGGAAATAGAATTAGCATCGCCAATGCCTCCNCCATAGGTTGAAATACGGAATGATTGATANCCCAATCGTTCAAGATTTTCGCGAGTATCNGGGGAGAAAGCACCCNTCTCGTGNAAGATAGTGTCGGGTNTCCATTGATGGTGAAATCTGGGAAAACCGACGGCGTTNTGNANGGGCATTTTGTGATCCAGGAAATTTATTATTACCTGNAAAACCGTCGTGATTATTGTTGAACCACCGGGAGATCCTGTCACTAATATAGGCATNTCATCTTTAACGACCAGAGTGGGCGACATAGAGCTTAGCATTCTCTTGTTAGGCTCAATGGAATTCGCTTCTCTCCCGAGCAAATTNTACTGATTCATAACATTTTTCTTAATCGAGAAATCGTCCATCTCATTGTTTAATAAAAAACCAGCACCGGGGATTACTATTTTATTACCATAAGGACTGTTAAGAGTCGTAGTAAAAGACACAGCCATGCCGTCGGAACTCATCACCGAAAAATGCGTAGTCTCTCTGCTTTCTCGNTTAATNTTACCGTNACTNATNTGTTCGCTCTTAGANACTCGATCCCATTCAAAATCTTCGAATCTTTTTTTTGCGTACTNTTTACTANNCAGTATTTCGAGGGGNANATCAAAAAAATCTGGATCTCCCAGATACTCTGCTCGGTCGGAGTAGGCCCTTTTTTCAGCCTCTACCATTAGATGAGTAAGTTTAGAACTTCCCCATCCCAGTTTTTGAATGTCGAAAGGTTCCAACATATTTAGTATCTGCAAAATGAGTAGACCTGACGAAGGNGGCCCCATCGTCCAAATTCTGTTACCGCGATANTCAATACTCACTGGCTCACGCCAAACCGAGGTGTAATTTTTCAGATCTTTACGAGTAATTATTCCTCCNCTNGNTTTCATTTCGGCGACNATNAAGTTGGCGATCTCTCCATCATAAAAACCNTCCCGCCCTTTTTCCGAAATTNAAAGTAAAGTTTTGGCTAGATCGGGCTGTACCCACAGATCACCTTCTGATANCTGCGCTCCGTTAAGGGAAAATTTNCTCTTTGAACTCTCAAAATCCTGGAGTTTTTTGCCATATTTTCGGATATGCCTGCTTAAGAAAAAATCTATTAAAAACCCGTCCCGAGCTAGCCTAATCGCGGGTGCCATCACTTTCTCTCTTGGCATAGTTCCAAACCGGTCCAACAAAGTGAGCAAACCGTCAACACTGCCGGGCACGCCGGACGAAAGAGCACTAGCTCTCGAGAGATACTTGCTAGGCTCTCCGGTTTCATCCAGATACATATCTCGATGAGACGCGCTCGGAGCTGTTTCTCTATGATCTAAGCTAAAGATTTGTCCGTCAGGCAACCGAACTAGAGCAAAGCCGCCACCTCCAAGATTGCCTGCAGACGGATAAGTGACCGCAAGAGCAAACGCCGTGGCTACTGCCGCATCAACTGCGTTGCCACCCTGACGCATTACTTCTAGGCCTGCATCAGACGCAAGACTAGAACGGCTTACGACCATTCCCTTGCTTGAGAATGCTCCCTCCTGCGTTGCTGCATGCAAACCATTTGAAAAAATGATTAACAGGAGGCTTAAACAGTAAATCAAGTGATTCATTTAAAGCCTCAATAGAGAAAAAATCTCACGTGTAAAAACCTGATATTTGAATGTATGTTTGAAAGTTTATCGAAACAAACAAAAATTATCGATTTTAGTGATGTAAAAATCGTTTTTTTTTGGTAACTTTCTCGCTAACTCCTTACGCACCCAAACAAATCAGCTATTTGATTTTTTTTTTGAGTTCGAAAATGAGACATCTCCCGAATCTTAAAGTTCTGAGCCCGCCTGAAATCCTAGATATCCTCGATCGAGCTAAACAAATTAAGGAGAAGCCATTAGACTTCAAAGCGCTTCTCGATAGAAAAACTCTCGCGCTTCTTTTCCAAAAAACCAGCACAAGAACAAGGGTTTCTTTCGAGACGGCTATGCTTGAGCTGGGAGGAAACGCCATCTATATCGATTGGGCTACCTCGAACTTCGTGCTTTCAGGAATCGAGTATGAAACAGAATATCTCTCAAGAAATGTCANCTGCATCATGGCAAGGCTTATAAAAAACTCTGACCTTGAAAAGATTGTTGCGGCTAGTCAGGTTCCCGTGATCAATGGTTGTTGCGAAAAGTANCACCCTTGTCAGGCTCTCACAGATATATTTACTGTCCAAGAACAGAGTGAAAAGCATTTGCGAGAGATCCAGATAGTTTATCTCGGAGTTCAAAATAATGTCTCGAATTCACTTGTTCTTATATGCAATGCTTTGGGAATAAACTTAATACTCTCCACGCCCGAGCGTGAGTGTGACGAGGAAAGCACTGATGTTGATGTAGAAAAAGTAATCGAAGAATCGCCATTTGTTTTTCATGAATCGGATCCAACTGAAGTCGTTCATCTTGCCGATTTTATTTATACGGACACTTGGGTAGACATGCAATATTTTAATGATCCGCACCATCAAAATAAGAGCGCTGATAGGATAAAATCATTGATGAAGTACCAAGTCAACGCAGAACTTTTAGAGGGTTTACCATGCAAAATAATGCACGATATGCCTATTCATGATGGATATGAAATTACAGACGAAATAGTTAGAGACTGCAGGTCCATAATTTTTCAGCAAGCTGAAAACAGGCTCCATGCTCAAAAAGGTCTCCTATGGTGGCTATTCGAGCAAGCCGAGACCATCTGATTTCCTGCGAGTATATCTTAGTTACTAATTAACCTCGCCTAAATCGAAGCATACCACGGTTTATTTCCTTCAAAGATCTTAGGCCCATAAGTTTCATATCTCTTTCGACTTCTGATCTTATATTTTCTAGGGCTTTTTCGACCCCTAGCCTACCTGCGGCAGCTAACGCAAACAAGTACATTCGTCCACCAGAGCAAGCGGTGGCGCCAAGTGCCATAGCCTTCAAGATATGTGTTCCTCGTTGAATCCCGCCATCTAAAATAATGTCTGTCTCTCCACCCACTTCTTGTACAATCTCTTCCAATTGATCAAATGGACTCCTGCTCCCATCTAATTGCCTCCCCCCGTGATTCGATATCATTATTGCATCGGCCCCTATATCAACGGCTTTTCTGGCATCACTCGGACTCATAATGCCTTTTAAACAAAACTTCCCGTTCCATTTGCTTTTCAAATCCTCCGCATGATTCCAATTCAAGGCCTGATCTAGCATCGTCGAGAAATAATCTCCCACTGAGATTGCAATATTTGATCCTTCCTCAACATGATCCTTCAGCTGGGAAAGTTCGAACTTTTTTCTCAACAAAAAATTAAGAGCCCATGCTGGTTTCACTCCAAACTGAAAAAGGCTTGACAGCGTAAGTTTGGGAGGCGTAGTGAAGCCGGTCCGCAGATCTCTCTCTCTATTTCCTCCGGTTATCGTGTCTACAGTTAAGGTGAGCACATCAAATTTCGCTTCAATAGCCATTTGAATCATCGCGTCATTCAGAGCTCTGTCTTTATGGAAGTAAAATTGAAACATCTTTGGGGAATCTATAAGCTCTCCTATTTCCCTCAGCGGAACAGTCCCCAATGATGATACCCCGAACAGGGTGTTATATTTCTGGGCGGCAAGAGCCACGGCCCTTTCACCCTCGTAATGAAACAGTCTTTGAAGAGCGGTGGGAGAACAAAAGATCGGCAACCCTAGTTTGAAGCCCATAACCTCAACCGACATGTCAATTTCTTCGACACCAGCTAAAACGTTAGGAACTAGGTCACAATCCTCGAAGGCCAAAGAATTCCTTCTGTAGGTAACTTCGTCATCAGCGGCACCGTCAATGTAATTAAATATCGGACTCGGAAGACGACGTTTTGCTAAGTCTCTAAGATCTGAAAAATTGGTACAGTCCTTTAGTATCCTCGGCATATTTGCTTTACCTCACGCTTATTTCGATACTGCCCTCTAACTCTAATTCGCGCACTAAAATTTCAACGCAAAAAATAAGGTAACAAATGAGGTAGATTTAGAAAAACCGCTGAAAAAGATTTTTGTCACTGATTCTTTTCACGTTTCTCTTAGTATAGCTCCTTTTCGCTAAGTCTTTTAGTTATAATTAGCAAGCCAAAAGGATAAGGATTTTTTGTGCCAATAAACTCAATAGAAGAAATACTCGAAGATTTTCGCCATGGCAAGATGGTTCTTATTATGGATGACGAGGATCGGGAGAATGAAGGAGATCTGATCATTGCCGCAGATTGCATTACTGCAAATGACGTTACTTTTTTTGCTAGGAATGCCTGTGGTCTAATTTGTTTAACTCTTACGGAAGAAAAAGCTGGACAGCTGAAATTGCCGCTCATGGTTGAGAAAAATGGGTCCAGCCACTCAACTAATTTTACAGTCTCAATTGAGGCAGCCGAGGGTATATCTACCGGTATATCTGCTGCTGATAGAGCACAAACAATCAAAACTGCTGTTAATAAAAATGCGCAACCCAGCGACTTGGTTCAACCAGGCCATATCTTTCCGCTTATCTCACAACCCGGAGGTGTTCTTACACGAGCCGGGCACACCGAAGCCGGAACAGATTTAGCAAGGTTGTCAGGCCATGAACCCGCATCGGTGATTGTTGAGGTGATGAACGAAGATGGAACCATGGCCAAAAGGCCTCAACTCGAGGCGTTTGCTGAAAAACACGGAATAAAAATTGGAACCATAGCAGATCTCATCAAATACCGNAGCCTTCACGANACCACCATTAAAAAAATGGATCAGAGAACGGTGAATACCGCTCACGGAAGCTTTGTACTTAAAACATATCGCGATAATATTTCTGATTGCGTGCACTATGCATTAGTNAGAGGCGAAGTGANTCAAGACTCTCCTTGTCCAGTAAGAGTGCACCTATTGAATACTTTGAGAGACATATTCCAAACAGTCAGCCCCGAATTTTCNGACTCATGGTCTCTGTCGGAGTCTATGAAATTTGTTGACGATGCAGANCACGGAGTAATAGTTTTGATAGGACAGGAATTTAANCAGGCAGAGGAACTTAAGAAGGTCTCGCTTTTTCCAGAAGTCACACCAGCTGTNGCAAAGTCATCGGACACTGGAANTTATCGCGTTGTTGGAACTGGCTCNCAGATTTTGAGAGACGTGGGCGTAGGCAAGATGCGACTTCTAAGCTCGCCTATCCGTTACAACGCAATTTCTGGCTTTAATCTAGAGGTTATTGAATTCATTGAGAAAAATTAGCTTAACTTTCGGTATATTGTTAATTTTGGGAAGCCATACCCTAACCGCGGGTGGTATTTCTGATCCACAAAAAACGGTCGCTGACTTCCATGACTCTCTCACCCAAGTGTTGAAAGAGAAAAGTTACGAATCCAAGCTCTCTCTGCTCCTTCCATCGGTTCCAAAACTATTTGCTGTTGAGACAATTGCCCGAATTTCTGTGGGCAGAACAGCTTGGGCTCTCCTGAATGAAAACGAGAAGCAAAGTTTCCGCATGCTGACAAAAGATCTAATAGCGTCAACCTATGCTGCAAGATTCAGAGAATATAGGAATCAAAGGTTCAAAATCGTCGAGTCTAAAAGCCTCCCGAAGAATCGGCAGGCGGTAAAGACTCAACTTTTTTCTGGCGAGGCTGTAGTTTCTTTAGAATATCATTTGCAGAAAAAAGACTCAGTCTGGCAGATCTACGATATCGTCGCAAATGGGGTAAGCGACCTATCTCTCAAACGCGCTGCGTATGGAAAGACTCTGTCAGAAAGCGGTTTCAACGGTCTGGTTGACGACATAAGCGAAGAAATCAAGAAAAACGCGCAAAAGAGCCTCTGACTAATGTTCGAAAGAATTCTTGCCTCTTGGACCGATTTAGTTATTCATAATCACAAATTGACTCTCCTGCTACTAGCAGTCCTTACCGGAATGCTTGGTACTTTCGCAGTCATTAAATTCAAAATAAATTCGGACACTTCCAAATTAATTGTTCAAGACACCGATTGGCGAAAGGTGCATGATGAGTTCATCGATCAATTTCCTCAATATGACAAAACAACGTTTATAGTCATTTCCGGGTCGGCCCCTCACAAAGTAAAACTGGTTGCTGAAGACTTGGCTCGGGACCTTAAAACCGAAGACGAGTTCAAATCTGTTTTTAGTCCAGCCTCGAGCGAATACTATGATAAAAACATTTTCCTCTACATGCAGCCAAGGGACCTGGAGAAAACAATACAAAAATTAGCGAATGCACAACCCTTTTTAAGTGCAATAGCTGCAGACAATTCGATAAGGTCAGTCCTAATGCTTCTCATAAGTGCTATGGAATCAGAAGAAAATATCGGAGCAGGGCTGTCTCAAGTTAGCGAGGCTCTCCGTCTGGCCAGAGATAAGGCGTTAGATCCAGATTTTACCCCTATATCATGGCGTGATCAGTTATTTTCTCCAGACGGAGATCAAATTTTTTATCAATTAATCTTTATCCAGGGGAGACAAAATTTCGGTTTAGATCTGCCCAATTCAGTGATTGTAGACAGTATTACTAAGGCTGTAGAAGACAACAACCACCCTTTCAAAGCAGATGTCCAAATCCGCCTAACTGGTCAAGTCGCTCTTGAACATGGCGAAATAGTCAATGCTATGGAAAGCGCAAAATTATCTGGGTCGATCGCGGTGATAATTTTGCTCTTCGTTCTCATCTGGGGAATAAGATCCCCGCAACTCATAGCGGCAATATATCTTTCAATGTTTATAGGGTTAATCTGGACAGCTGCGTTCGCAATGTCCACGGTTGGACAATACAATACTATCTCGATAATTTTTCTGGTGATGTTTATAGGACTAGGTGTAGATTTCGCGGTCCATTTGTCCCTGAAATATCAGGAATTAGCGAATAAGGAATTGCGAGACACTGCGCTAACACACGCATCACGTTCACTAGGGCCAGCACTTTTTCTCTGCGGATTAACCTCGGCAATCGGGTTCTTAAGCTTTGTACCAACACCATACAGAGGCTTAGCTGAAATGGGAATCATTTCGGCTGGAGGAATGTTGATCGCTGTTTTTGTCACACTTACGTTTATCCCAGCTTTTTTTTCAATGACAAAAAAACCTAACAAAAATAAAAGTCTGTTCCTCGCAAACTTTTTGACAAGACTTCATCAGCAACGATCTAAGGAAATAGCCTACGTCACGATAGTCATTATAATCATAGCAGGACTTGGTGCTGGGAAAGCGGAATTTGATTACAGCACACTATCCTTAAAGAACCCAAGCTCTGAAGCGATGTCAACGTTAAAAGAACTCCAAGACAAAGGCCTAGTAACCGATTACACTCTTTTTTATATTGCGGACAGCGCAGCAGAGGCGGAACGAAAAAAAAAGGAACTTTTAAATTTATCTGTTGTTGAACAGGCTTTGGTTCCGGAAGATTATTTGCCTAAAAATCAATCAGAAAATCTGGAAATTCTAGAGGAAGCCAGCTTTCTCTTGTCCTCAATTTTTTTATCGGAGACCAAGCAAAAACCATTTAAAGATAGCGAATACCTAGAGCTAATAGAAAATTTAGGCTCCGTCGCAGAAAACCGGTTGACAAAAACCAGTCCCAGCTCTACCGAGCGGATTTTTATTAAAGACATAGTTGACGTCGCGCAATCCCTTGCGAACGCTAACGATGATGCAAGAATCGAATTTTCAAAGAACATCATTCCGCCCCTAAAATCGGAAATTAATTGGTTAGAAAACGCGTTAAGTGCAGAGGGAGTAACTCTGGAAGACCTGCCACTCACTCAACTCCGTAGGCTAGTCTCAGAGGAAAACAAGGTAATCGTATCGGCAACACCATCGATCGATGTCGTCCCAGTTGAGTCACTGAGGCACTTTACAGAAAGCGTTCTCTCGATTGCTGATAAATTTACAGGAAGACCCGTTCTCGATCTAGGGATCGGTGATATTGTGGTGAAATCATTTTGGACAGCTATTTTTTTAGCATGTAGCGGAATTTTTTTAATTCTATTATTCACATTGAAAAGTATCACCGACTCTGTTCTTGTTTTTATACCCCTGCTTATAACAGCTTTTGTTACCCTGGCTGTATCTTGGATCATTGATCTACCTCTGAATATGGCCAACGTCGTGGTGATTCCACTGATATTCGGGTTAGGGGTAGCCAACGGCATTCACATTGTTAAACGATTCCATCAAACGAATAGCGCAGAAGAGTTGATTAATTCAAGCACCCCAAAAGCGGTTTTCCTAAGTAACCTAACTACCCTTGCTTCTTTCGGTGCACTATGTTTTTCCTCTCACCTTGGTATATATTCGATCGGAGTTTTGCTAACAACAGGAATAGTTGCCTTAATGGTCTTCACTATTGTATGCCTCCCAGCTCTTCTTTTTACATTCTCGAGTAGGAGCAGCCCCACACGGATTGAGACCTCATAAAATAAAGGGCAAAAATGCCTTTTTGGCTTTCGGATGGCCTGGCACGTTTTCTTTGTACCACTTATGATGAGAAATCGCTCGTGGCAAGAGATTTGCGACAGTCCAAAAAAAGAATAGCCACGCTGGTAGGCCCATAACCATTATCGCCCAGCCCAGCCATTGAACAGATTCCGAAAAGTAATTAGGACAACTTATAAAACGGTAAAGAAATTTATCCGGGGTTTGATATTGACTGGAGGTGTTGAGTTTCCTATTTTCTTTTAACAATCGATCAGATTTTTTGTTACCCAAAAAACCTATTACAAATAAGCTTGCGCCCAGAATAAAATTCCAATTGGACAAATATCCGAGTGTGTAAGTCTTTTCATTTGAAATGAGATACAGACCGTTAAGATAAGCATTAATGACGTTAAAAAGGAACGCCATTAAAATTATCATGAAAGGCACGTTTTTTTCGCTTTTTAAGGTCAATGGATATACAAAAGCCCTGTGGATGTAGTGGGACTGCCAAAGAGACAAAAAAATACAAGCTGCGATATTTTCGTGCAGGAAGTAAAAAGGAACCAACATTAGCAGACAGGCTGGACTTTCCATAATCAACCATCCGAGACGGTTGTTGACGATTGGGCCCCATCCAGGACGGACATAACGCCCGTAAGGTGCGGGAACCCAAAGAAGAGTAATAAACACTAGCGGCGCCAAGCACAGCATTAAGTAAAGCAGAGAAACGTAGATAAACTCGATCATTTCACTTGATGGAAAGGCAGTTAACTCAAACTCGATAAATGTTACCATGTTCGTCTTCGAGGTTTATAGCATCTATTTTCTTACTTTTATTTAAGAGCGGTGAAAAAAATTGGCGATTAAAATACCTTTCAAGCTAGAACATAATTTCGAATACGCAAAGTTAGAAAAACTGACTCCCCTCGTCAGGCGTGTGACGGCTAGAAACCCCAGCGGATTCACTTTCCATGGAACAGGAACTTACATCATAGGCCGGGAAGAGGTAGCGGTCATCGATCCCGGACCCTTACTCGAAGAGCATATTGCAGCCCTTAAAAATCTTTTACAGGGTGAAAATATTACGCGTATATTGATCACACATACACACATGGACCACTCTCCTGCAGCTGCGCCGTTGAAGAATTTTTGGAGCGCAAAAACTTATGGATTCGGACCCCACGGAGGAGGAGTCGCGAATCGTCAAAACACCGAAGCGGGAGGAGACACCGACTTTATTCCTGACGTCGAGTGTAAAGATGGGACAATTATTAGTGCGAGTGATTGGAATATCGAATGTATTCATACTCCCGGACACACCTCTAATCATCTCTGCTTCGCATTACTCGAAGAAAATTCGATGTTTACTGGAGACCACGTGATGGGCTGGTCAACAAGCGTAATCGGTCCCCCTGACGGTAATATGACTGACTACATAAATAGCCTGGAAAAACTTTTAATCAGAAAAGAATCCACATATTGGCCTACACACGGCTCAAGCATTGAGAATGTTCATGAATTTGTAACAGCCTTTATTGACCACAGGCTGGAGAGGGAGAAACAAATATTAACATGCTTGAAACGAGGGATTAATATTATCTCAGACATGGTGCCGATCATGTACGCCGAGACTGATCCCTCGCTTCATCCCGCGGCAGCTCGCTCCGCATTTGCGGCAATCATTCGCCTCGTTGAGACTGGACGCGTTTCTTGCGATGCGACCGAACCAAAAATAAATGCAAAGTATTCTTTACGCTAGCAGAGTAATCTGATCCCAAAGGTTTCCTGACGCATTGCCAGAGAAGAATCGTCCAATCTCAA
>PARM01000017.1 GCA_002711495.1 Gammaproteobacteria bacterium | reverse complement strand
CCTCGCGACGTCTGCTTGTTTACGAATAGCAGCGGAGGACTAGAACTTTGCTATAGTAGCGAATGGAGATTGAAGGTAATCGGATGTTAGGTTGGTTTCACAGATTAGGTTCTCCCAAGACCTTTTTTGGGATGTCGAAAAAGTGGCCAAGGGCTTTTGGCTTGCTCTCAATATTGTTTTTGGTTTTTGGCACTTTATGGGGCCTATTGTTTGCCCCCTCAGATTACCAACAGGGACACAGCGTAAGAATCATGTATGTTCACGTTCCAGCCGCTGTTGTGGCCCAATCTTGTTACTTAATCATGGCTTTTTCCAGCGCAGTCTTCCTGATCTGGAATATCAAACTAGCTGATTGGGCCGCGAAGAGTATGGCACCTTTAGGGGCGTCACTGGCTTTCCTTGTTTTAATCACTGGAGCGATCTGGGGAAAGCCAACCTGGGGTACTTGGTGGGTTTGGGACGCAAGACTTACATCTACCTTGGTTCTGTTTCTACTATATCTCGGAATCATTGCCCTGAGAAACGCTCTCGAGGAAAAAGGTAATGATGGACGCCCCTGCGCAGTGCTTGCTTTAGTCGGCTTAGTAAACTTACCGATAATTAAGTACTCCGTAGACTGGTGGTTCACCCTGCATCAACCAGCGAGCTTTTCGTTGTTAGAAAAACCCAAAATGCCGCCTGAGATGTGGATGCCTCTCCTTGTGATGGCTGCGGGCTATTACCTACTCGTTTTCTCAGTGTGGACCTCTCGGATCAGAAACGAGATTATTCTGAGAGAGAGAAAGACTGCTTGGGTCAAAGCATGGGCGCATTCGAATTGATATTTAATAGTCTAGAGGATTTTTTTTGGATGGAAGGAGTGGGCTTTTTCGTACTAAGCACCTACTTCATCACTTTCATCGTTTTGGGTATTAATTTGCTTTTCCCTATCATCAAACAAAAGAGGTTGCGTTTTAAAATACGCGACGAAAATAGCAAACATACGCGAGATTCGGGGTTCGACGAATGAGATTCGGGGTCATGAAGCCGCATCGTAGGCAGAGATTAGCGGTAATTCTTTTTATCCTGAGCGCGGTAGGCGGCGGTGTAACATTCATGCTCTTGGCATTGAACGAAAACATCAACTTGTTTTACTCGACTGAGCAAATTCTCTCTGGTGCTGCCCCGAAAAATAAGCTGATAAGGGCGGGAGGCATGGTTTTAGAAGGAAGTGTCGAAAGATCTGTTACTAGCCTAGAGGTGCGATTCTTAATTAGCGACATGCGAGGACATTCCGTTCCAATAATCTACACGGGGATTTTGCCGGATTTGTTTAGAGAAGGACAAGGAGTAATTACAAAAGGGATGTTAGAGGATTCTGGAAATTTCGTGGCATCCGAGGTGTTAGCAAAGCATGACGAAAACTACATGCCGCCTGAGTTGGCGGACATGCTCAATGAAAAGCATACAAAAAATAGAACTTGGAGTGATGCGCTATGATCCCCGAGCTTGGCCATTTTGCTCTGCTTTTAGCCCTGGCTTTAAGTCTGGGCCTCGCAACATTTCCTGCGTTTGGTGTACGCTTTCAGAACCCAATGTTTATGCGCAGTGGGTCCTCTTTGGCACTTGGTGTTTTCAGCTTTATGTTGGTCAGCTTCTTTTGCCTTCTTTATGCCTTTGTAAATGATGATTTTACCGTTACCTATGTTGCGAATAACTCCAACACCGCTTTACCGCTTCCCTACAAAATATCAGCAATATGGGGTGCTCACGAGGGTTCGTTTCTTTTGTGGACCCTTATTATGTCAGGTTGGACGCTCGCGGTTGCACTATTCAATCGTAGCTTGACCACGGATATTACCGCGAGGGTTTTGGCGGTTCTGGGCGGACTTAACGTTGGCTTTTTGACTTTTCTCTTGTTTGCCTCGAATCCTTTCGAGCGCAGCTTACCCTTTCATCCCCAGGATGGAGCCGATTTAAACCCTTTGCTCCAAGATTTTGGTCTGATTGTTCATCCGCCGATGCTTTATATGGGTTATGTCGGGTTTGCAGTCCCCTTCGCTTTAGCGATTGCGACGTTGACGGCGGGTAGCTTAGATAGTGCTTGGGCGCGATGGTCGCGACCTTGGACTAATGCTGCTTGGGCCTTTCTAACAATCGGTATCACTTTGGGAAGCTGGTGGGCCTATTACGAGCTGGGTTGGGGCGGTTGGTGGTTTTGGGATGCGGTCGAGAACGCCTCGTTTATGCCTTGGTTAGTTGGCACTGCACTTGTCCACTCCTTGGCGGCAAGTGAGAAAAGAGGTGTGTTTAAAAGTTGGACAGTTCTTTTAGCGATAGCCGCCTTTTCGCTGAGCCTGCTGGGTGCTTTTTTGGTTCGCTCGGGTGTTCTAACCTCTGTGCATGCTTTTGCCGTAGACCCCTTAAGAGGGGTCTTCATTCTTGTATTCTTGGTGTTAGTGGTGGGTGGATCTCTGGTTCTTTATGCTTTTAGGGGAGGTATCTCTAAAAATCATGCGAATTTTTCCTGGCAATCCCGTGAAGCGTTTGTTCTTTCCAATAACCTTATCCTGGTAGTTTCCGCTGCCGCGATCCTGATTGGCACTCTTTATCCACTTTTTTACGAGGTGGTTACTGCTGGTGAAAAAATCTCCGTTGGACCCCCTTACTTCAATGCGGTATTTGTTCCCTTGATGGCGGTTCTTTTTCTTTTCATGATATTTAGCCCATTCTCGAGGTGGGGGAACACCGACTTAGGGCTGGTTTTATCTGAGAACAAATGGTCGATTCCAGCCGTGATTTTAGTCGTTACAAGCGCTTCGTTTTTTTTCGGGGAGGATGTTTTCCTTTATGGAATTCTGCTGAAATCCCTTGCCGCCTTGATACTTTTTTTCTTAGTGAAAAATCTTCTAAAAAGAACACTGGTTCTGTCTGCTTCCTACGTTGGAATGTTTCTGGCTCACGGAGGGATCGCTGTCGCAATCCTAGGGGTAGTCATAACTTCATATTATAGTGAGGGCAGGGACGTGCGAATGGAGCCAGGTGATAAGGTAGACTTATCGGGTTACCAATTCGAATTTCTTGGAGTTGAAAAAGTCAGGGGGCCGAATTACATATCGGATCAAGGCGAGATTTCAGTCACGAGAAATGGCCATAAAATCGCGATCCTCAGGCCTGAGAAACGCTTCTATCCTGTTGCACAAGACATCATGACCGAGGCAGCGATGCACGTATCGCCCTTAAGAGATCTTTATGTTGCACTAGGTGAACCAGTCGGGGCAAAAGCTTGGGCTGTCAGAGTTAACGTAAAGCCATTTGTTCGCTGGATATGGTTTGGGGGCCTCCTTATAGCCTTAGGTTCGTTTCTGACCCTTTTTGATCGACGGTATCGTGCAATCAAAGAAAAAAAAGCTAGAATATTTTCTTTGGAGGCAACGACATGAGTTTTCAGAAAAGCCTTTTTATTCCGCTTTTAGCGTTCTTGGCAATGATGATCTTTTTCGGATTTGGGTTTCAGTTGGAGAATGCAAAGATTCTTCCCTCAGCGCTTGTTGATAAACCGCTGCCAAATTTCCAGCTCCGAGACCTGGGCTCAGGAGAGACTTTGAGGAGTGCGAGTGACCTTATAGGTGAGGTGGCACTTGTCAATGTTTGGGGTACTTGGTGCCCAAATTGTGTGGTTGAACATCCAGAGCTGTTAAAGATCAGTAGGGAACAGGGTATCAAGATCTTCGGCATTAATTATAGAGATAATGATCTTGANGCAAAGAAGTGGTTAAAAAAATATAAGGATCCTTACGTATTTTCCATTGTAGACAATGAAGGAAANTTAGCTATTGATCTNGGNGTATATGGAGCNCCCGAAACCTTTATAATTGATAAAAANGGGTTTATAAGGAAAAGGCACGTGGGTCCTGTTAGCGCCAAAATNTGGGAAGAAGAGCTNAAACCNGTAGTGGANCATCTTAAGGGGCTTTAGGTGTGAGATGTTTGTGGCTCATAGTTGTTCTTTTGTTTTCTAAAGAAGCCGTTTTAGCTTCCATCGATGCCTACCCTTTTCCAAATAAAGAACTTACGGATAGGTACGAGCAATTAATCTCTGAGCTCCGATGCCCACAGTGTCTCAACACTAATCTTGCTGGGTCGGATGCGATGATAGCGCAGGATTTAAGGCGNGAGGTGCATCGAATGCTNATTGANGGTAAGACGGATAAGGAAGTTTTAGATTTTATGTATTANCGGTACGGTGATTTNGTGCTTTATGATCCAAGGTTTGATTTAAAGACATTGGCTCTTTGGTTGAGCCCATTTNTNCTGTTCGTTNTATCTGGTTTTATNTGGCTGAAAACCGTTAGAGCAGAAAANGAGNCATTACCTTGGGAAGAAGACGATGANAAAAAGCTAAACGAAATTCTCGAAGCNAAGGTTGACTAATGTTTTACCTNTGCGNGNTCTTGATGATGATNGTCTCAGGATTATTTGTCCTTGCACCTCTTATTTTCAGANCNTCGGCTCGGATCNAACGTCAAGATATTAATCTTTTAGTTTTCCAAGAACGACTGAAAGAAATAGAAGATGAGGAACCAGATAATGTTTCTCAGTTAAAATCCGAATTAAAAAGAGAGCTGTTATTTAGCGCTGAAACAAAGGATCGACACTTCGCAGAGACGGATTCAGGAGCGGTTAGTCTAAAGCTCCTGTCTATTTTGTTGCCTTTATTTTCTGCTTTTGTTTATTTTGATATCGGTTTTGGCCAAGGCTCTATCCCAGATGTGCACTTAGCAAAAAAACTTGCCAACAGCAATCCCTCAGATTTGCCAAGCTATAGACTTTTTGTTCAGGAGGTGGAGGAGCGCGCCGAAACCAAGCCTAAAGATCACGACCTTAAATTTCTTTTGGCAAAAGGTTACTCAGAATTAGGTGACTATGACAAAGCGGTTCTAAAATACCGGGAACTATTGGTATCCTTTCCTCGTGACCCGGGTCTCCTATCCAACTANGCCGGTGCACTTTTTGTCGCAAACAACAGAGAGATGACTGATCCTGTGTTGGAAGCCGTTGATAACGCGCTCTCCGTTAATCCAAATGATGTGGCAATGATGGAAATTAAAGCGATAGCATCTATTGAAAATGAAAATAGGGAATCTGCTCTTACATGGTTTCAAAAAGCTCTGGACACTGGTCTGGTTGGCCAGCGAGCCGAGCTTATCAGGCGCGCGATGCTGCGAATAGCGGAAACAGATCACAAAGAAACTGGTCCATATGATAAAGAAAACGGGATCAGAGAAGAACAAAACTCCGGCCGTACACTTCAGGTTCAAGTCGATCTTGCTGCGAGTATTACTAAAAGCGTCAGCGCTCGAGTTTATGTCTATGCGAGGGCCGCAAACGGCCCCCCGATGCCGCTTGCCGCAAGACAAATAAATCCTGAATCATTGCCGAGAACTATTGTTTTGGATGAGTCAATGGCAATGGTCGATGGAATGAGCTTAGCTAATTTTGATGAAGTCGTAGTTGTAGCTCGGTTATCTCAGTCGGGAATNGCTGCCCGTAAGGTTGGAGATTATGAAGCAATTTCCCGGATCGTTAATTTGAAAAAAGACCCTGAAATAATTAACTTAAATATTAGAGATATTGTCTCCGAGTGAACCGCGGTTAAATCAAGTCACCTCGAACCAAGTTGCTATTGTTCTGACCCACTTGAAACTTTGTAGTTACGTTCTTCGCCGAATCCAAAAATCTTTTAATTGCCGATTGCTCTCGAGGCTTGTATTGTTTGGTTTTATAAAAAAAAGGACGACCAAGTGAGCGCAGATGGAACATGGAATTGCAAAATTAACTCTCCCATGGGTTCTCAGGAAGGGAAAATCACGCTAGTGACTGATGGGGATAGTTTATCTGGGAAGATGGAAGGACCGCAGGGCACGCAAGAATTTGATGGNGGATCAGTTGCGGGTAATAACCTTTCTTGGAAAATGGAGATGACATCTCCGATGCCCATGACATTAGATGTTNCTGCCAGCGTCNACGGGGATGAGATCAGCGGGAATATTAAGCTCGGCGCTTTTGGAGACGCGTCTTTCACTGGTACAAGAGCGTAAATTTTCTAATATATCGGTCGCTTAAAGTTTTAATGACGTACAAAATTTGAGTTTTGGGGGAAGAAAGTACGAGTGCATGACGTCATCATCAAAAATTTGCTTGTCGCAGATGGTCCCCGATTTTGTCGGTGGAGAATCTCGATTTATTCAACGAGCTGAAGGCTATGTTGCGACTTTAGCTAATGGAGAAGTCATTTTAGAGGATGACGTTCACACTGGTGCTAGGGCCGGGGTAGTTAAGCGGAGCCACTAGAAGCATCGTCTATAATAAATCTTCTTTTGGGTTTAATCTGAACCGCAACATTTTTATTACAATAGCAGTAAAATCTGAATCGAAAAGATTTTAAAAAATTTTGGAAATATGAAACCACAATTTATTCACTTGCGAGTTCATACAGAGTATTCGTTAAGCGATGGTATTGTTCGGATTCCAAAGCTGGTTGAAAAATGTGTCCAAGACGAAATGCCTGCTATTGCTGTCACAGACCTGAACAACCTCTTTGGCTTAATAAAATTTTACAACAAAGCTGAGGCGAGTGGCATCAAACCAATCGTAGCCAGTGACGTATGGATAGCAGACTCTGAGGGTGTTGGAGTGACACCGCTCGTTCTCATCGCCAAAAACGATGTGGGTTACCGTAATCTTTGCCAATTGATCTCCTCCACCTACTCTAGCCAATCTGGTAGTGTTTCCCCATCGATTTCACGTCAGGACCTGAAAAAAAAATCGGATGGGCTTATTGCGTTGTCAGGAGCGAAAGAGGGGGATATTGGTAAAGCTCTCTTGGTTGGAAATTGGGCAGGAGCAATTGAGCGCCTTGCTTTTTGGTCCTCTATCTTTCCAAACACTTTTTATATTGAAATCCAAAGGACGGGCCGAGAGTATGAAAAAGAGTACAACGCCTCAGCATTAGAATTAGCGGCACAAGAAAAAATCCCCGTGGTCGCTACGAACGATGTTCGTTTTCTAGAGCGAGAAGAATTTGAAGCTCATGAAGCCAGAGTTTGCATCCATCAAGGGCGTGTGCTCGATGATTCAAGAAGACAGAGACTTTACAGCGAGGAACAATATCTTAAATCCTCGGCGGAAATGTATAGTCTTTTTTCCGACGTTCCCGAGGCTATTGAGAATTGTCTGGAAATTGGAAAACGTTGTAGCGTCAACATCGAGTTAGGAAATTATTACTTTCCAGATTACGGCGTGCCCCTGGGAGAGACATCAGAAACCTTTTTAGAGAAAACCGCAAAAACTGGGTTAACAGCGAGGCTCAAAAAATTTATAGAGAAAAAAATCTCTAGGAATTATCCGGATAGTGACTATGAGAAGCGACTCACGTTCGAATTATCCGTTATCAACAAAATGGGTTTCGCAGACTATTTCCTTATAGTCATGGAGTTTATAAGTTGGGCTAAAGCAAACAAAATCCCAGTAGGCCCCGGGCGTGGTTCGGGTGCTGGCTCCTTGGTTGCTTACGCATTAGAAATAACGGATATTGATCCTCTCCAATACGATCTTTTATTTGAACGATTTCTAAATCCTGAGCGAGTTTCGTTGCCTGATTTCGATATAGACTTTTGTATTGATGGCCGAGATCGCGTAATTCAGCATGTTATAGAGCGCTATGGAAAAAACTCCGTGTCGCAGATTATTACTTTTGGCACGATGGCCGCTAAAGCAGTGGTGAGGGATGTCGCTAGGGTGCAAGGAAAGCCATATGCGCTGGCAGACAAACTCTCAAAAATGATTCCCTTTGAACCTGGGATGACTCTGGCTAATGCAGTAAAACAGGAACCACTTTTAGATGATTTTGTCGCAGCAGATGAGGACGCGCAGGAAATCATGGAAATGGCGCTAAAGCTTGAGGGTTTGACGCGAAATGTGGGTCGTCATGCAGGCGGCGTTGTTATTGCTCCAAGCGATCTGACGAATTTCACTCCCACGTATTGCGATGAGCCCGGGGCGGGGCTCATGACTCAATTTGATATGGTTGATGTTGAAAAAGCTGGCCTTGTAAAATTTGATTTTCTTGGTTTACGGACTTTAACCATAGTAGACAACACTGTAAGAACTGTTAATCAGGATTTAATTAAAGAGGGCCAAATTCCGATAAACTTAAGTGACCTCGACCTTGAATCTGAGGAGGTATACAAGAACCTTCAACAATCTAAAACCACCGCCGTTTTCCAGTTGGAATCGAGAGGTATGAAGGATTTGATGAGAAAGGTGAGGCCAAATTGTTTTAATGATATCGTCGCTCTCGTTGCCCTTTTTAGACCTGGACCCATGCAACTCGCTGAGGATTTTATCAATCGTAAGCATGGGAAGGAGAAAGTCGATTTTTTGCACCCCAGTTTGAAACACGTTTTAGAAGACACATATGGTGTCATGTTATACCAAGAGCAAGTAATGCAAATTGCCCAAGTTTTGGCGGGCTATAGTTTAGCTGATGCCGACCTTTTGCGGAGAGCGATGGGAAAGAAAAAACCTGAAGAAATGGCTCAACAGAGAGCTAACTTTGTTGTCGGAGCGCAAATGAATGGAGTTGACGAAAATCAAGCAAACTACATATTTGGGTTGATGGAAAAATTTGCTGGATATGGGTTCAATAAACCTCACTCCGTCGCTTATGCTTTGATTGCCTATCAAACGGCCTGGTTAAAACACTTTCACACGGCACACTTTATGGCTGCGGTGTTGTCGTCTGAGATGCAAAATACCGACAAGATTCTTCTCAACATTGAAGAATGCAGAAATCTGGAAATCGAGGTTAAATCTCCAGATGTAAATGAAGGCGATTACAGGTTCAAGGCAGAACCAGATGGGAGCATTCGATATGGATTAGGCGCCATTAAAGGGCTAGGAGAGGGTTCAATAGAGTCTTTGGTTAATTCGAGAGAAAAGGGGGGCAAATTTGTTGATTTGTTCGATTTTTTTCAACGACTTGATAATAGAAAGGTAAATAAACGATCAATAGAGGCCTTAATTTCGTCCGGTGGGCTAGATAGTCTGATCTCTGACTTGCCCAAAGGGGTCTTTGATCATATCGGTTATAGACGCGCAGCTCTATTTTTGGTCCAGGAAGATGCGATAAAGCTCTCGGAGCAACAATCTTTGGATGAGGCGGCAGGAAACACAGATTTGTTTTCTGGCGATGAGACCTCAAGCGGCAGAGCTGTCTATGCTTTAAACCCAGAGGATGTAAAGAACTCAATTTCATTGAAAACACGCCTTGAGAGAGAGAAAGAAAGTTTGGGGCTGTGCTTGAGCGGACATCTGGTTGATCAGTATGAAGAGGAATTCTCGACCTTTGTGAGTTCAAAAATCTGTGATCTGCGTTATAAAAACGCAGAGGTCATGATTGGAGGACAGATAACAGAAAAAAGAATAACCAAGAATAAAAGAGGTGAGACTCAGGCGTTCGTAATGCTTGATGATAAGACGGGTAGAATCGAGATTTCAATCTTCGCTGATCTTTTTCTGAATAACAGCCAAAAAATCGACCAAGACCGTATCGTATTTGTAAAGGGAACCGTCTCTGAGGATTCTTTTTCTGGAGGGTTGCGCGTCAGAGGATCCGCGGTTTTTACTGTCCAAGAGTTACGAAACCGGTTCGCTAAAAGTATGCTATTAGATATCGGAGGCGGTAAGAGTTCGACCTGCTCCATCAGTGATTTGAAAAGCATCTTGTCAGATTATAGGCACAATTCCGCGGACGGTTGTGCGGTTAGGCTAAGAGTATCTCTTGAGGGAGTCCAAGGAGAAATTTCTCTAGGAAAAACATGGAACGTCAGTTTGGAAGATTCTTTGCTTGAAGAGCTAAGAAAAAAACTCGGCCAAGATGCGATTAANCTAAANTANANATAAGCAGGTTCTATTTCGTGTTGGATAGAGTTTCGATAGAAAAGATTAATGATCCGAAGTANACCAATNTNTATATAGCGCTTAGTGGTGGAGTTGATTCGGTNGTCATGTTGGATCTGGTCCACAAAATTTGTGATAAACCTATNTTNGCAATNCATGTGAACCATAATTTGAGTGAAGAATCTGGGGAGGCNGAATCATTTTGCGTGAAGTTTGCTGGCGCCTACTCTATTAAGTGTTTTGTAGCTGAGGTAAATATTGAAGCNNGAGNGGGCATTGAGGCCGCGGCGAGAAAATCTCGGTATGAGGCATTNAAAAAATTCCTGGGNCCGAATGATCTTATTTTGCTCGCGCATCACTCAGGNGATCAAATTGAGACTGCACTNTTTAAGTTATTTCGCGGCGGAGGTGGTTTTGGCTTAAATGGAATGCCGAGAGAACGAGCAATCGGTGTGGCTAGTTTGTATCGACCAATGCTGACCTTAACTAAGCTTCAGATCTTGAATTATGCGAGAGAAAATCGCTTGCGGTGGATAGAGGACCCCACAAATCTTGAGGATAATTTCGATCGCAATTATATTCGACACCATTTAGTGCCAGCTATCACGAACCGTTTCGCTAATGCTGAGAACGCGATTATTGAAAAGTTAGTGAGAGACGGTCGTTTGCGCTCAGAAATAGAGTCCCAAGCGCAAAAGGAGCTATCGGCTCTAAAAACTGACAGGGATTNTATAGAGTTAGCCCGTTTAAGAAGTCTTAAACAAGAAAAACTTCAAAACCTCCTTATTTNTTGGNTAATAGAATTAGGAGTTCCGTTACCCAGAAAGCCTTTTCTCTCCGAGCTTGCGGCAAGAATTTTGTCTGAATCGGGAATCAACATGAAGTTTTCTTGGTTGACTTTCAAAAAATTTAAAGGGCGCTTGTATATTGGAAGAAAAGTGCCAGATTTTTTTGAAGACACTTCGTTGCTTCTGCANGCTCAAAGTGATGTTGCAGGGGGACAACTTTTTAGAAAATTAGTTTTGGGTCAAGGCCTGAAGTCGATGGAGGGTTACCATTTGCGGTTTCGCAAGGGAGGTGAGATTTTCAAGTTGCGTGGAAAGAAAAGCCTCAAGAAGTTGTTGCAAGACCTAAAGGTCCCCCCATGGCACCGTTTTAGATTGCCCCTTATCTACGCTGGCAACGAACTAGTTGCCTTGAGCGCAATGTCGGAGTGGGATATCCCGATGTTGATAGCCGATAATTGGATGGCGAGCCCGAATTCTGAGGGATTTGAAATTGACTTCGTTTTGAGAGATCGGTTTGTTTGAGTCTATGGTTTCGGTAAATTAAATTCATTGTGGGTAGTAGCTATGCGTGATAANCTNTAGTTCCATCTTGATCACTATTCGATCATCCATTAAAAAGATGGAATTTTCATGTCTCGGTATATATTTGTCACAGGTGGGGTCGTNTCTTCNTTGGGAAAGGGGATAGCTGCTGCGTCACTCGGAGCTGTGCTAGAAGCTCGTGGGTTAAAAGTAACAATGCTTAAACTTGATCCGTATATTAATGTCGATCCGGGTACGATGAGTCCACTTCAACATGGGGAAGTTTACGTAACTGCTGATGGAACTGAAACGGATCTTGATTTAGGGCATTATGAGAGGTTTGTAAGATCTTGTAATAATCTAACCAGAAACAACAACTTTACTACAGGGCGAATATATGCGGATGTGATCGCCAAAGAAAGGCGAGGGGATTACTTGGGTGCGACTATACAAGTTATCCCGCACATTACTGACGAAATAAAGCTGAGAATTGTTGAGGCTAGTNAAGGCTTTGATGTTGCTTTAGTGGAAATAGGTGGGACAGTCGGTGACATAGAATCTCAACCTTTTTTAGAGTCGGCGAGNCAGCTGAAATTTGAGTTAGGAAGTTCCCGGGCGCTTTTAATGCACTTGACTTTGGTCCCTTTNATTGCAACTGCAGGCGAATCAAAGACGAAACCCACACAGCACTCCGTAAAGGAACTNCGATCAATNGGACTCCAACCCGATATTCTAGTNGTACGATCGGATCACGNAATCCCNAGAAGNGCCATTGAGAAAATCGCTCTTTTTACAAATGTAGANCCNAGTGCTGTTATTCCNCTCACCGATTCAGAAACTATTTACAACATACCGGTTCTTTTGAATGAGGAGGGGCTGGACGAGATTATTTTGAAAAAGTTTAGTTTAGGTGCCGAACCGGCAGATCTTGGTGATTGGAAAAGCGTGGTCGAGAGCCAACTTAGAGCAAAAAACGTGGTCAAATTAAAAATGGTTGGAAAATATATGGATCTCTCCGACGCTTACAAGTCTTTNAATGAGGCTTTGATTCACGCTGGTATTCGGACTTTTACGCAGGTAGACGTAGAATTCATAGACTCAGTAAATGTTGAACACGACGGCGTCAGCATTTTAGAGGATGCCGACGCTATTCTCGTTCCAGGTGGCTTTGGTGAGAGGGGTTTTGAAGGGAAAGTCTTAGCGGCGGGATTTGCACGTGAAAAGAATATTCCTTACCTCGGTATATGCTATGGCCTCCATGCGGCGGTTGTGGATATTGCAAGAAATAAAGCGAATTTGACTAAAGCTGACACTACGGAGAATAACTCAGACACACCCCATCCAGTAATAGGTTTAGTCACGGAATGGGTTGGCCAAGATGGTCTTAAAAATGAGCGAGATAAAAACTCAGATCTAGGAGGCACTATGCGAATGGGATCGCAATCCTGTCATCTTGAAAAGGACTCAAAGGCTTTCCAGATTTATAAAAAGCAAGAGATATGGGAACGACATAGGCATCGTTACGAGGTTAATAACCACTATATAGAAATTCTTGAGGACGCGGGNTTAAAGATTGCTGGTAGGAGTGCAGATAAATCCTTGGTAGAGATNGTCGAGTANACAGACCATCCTTGGTTTGTTGCCAGCCAGTTCCATCCCGAGTTCACTTCCTCTCCAAGAGACGGACATCCATTATTTACGAGTTTCATCGAGGCCGCTCTTATTTGCCAAACTGGAAAGTGAATAANGTTGCTTTTTTAATACGAGGAAACNTTAATGTATCTCTGCGGATATGAAGTAACNGANAGTAGTCCCTTTTTTTTGATNGCNGGGCCATGTGTTTTGGAATCTGANAAACTTGCAATGGAGAGTTCGTCATATCTTAAANCAGTTTGCGATGACCTGGGAATCCCTNTGATCTTNAAGTCNTCGTTTGACAAAGCCAACNGAAGCTCTCACGAAAGTTTCAGAGGCCTAGGAATTGAAGAGGGNTTGCGAATTNTGGAGAAAGTAAAAGTCGAGGTGGGTGTCCATACCCTTACCGATGTGCACGAAGANACTCCCTTAGGCGAAGTTAAGGANGTAGTGTCTGTTTTGCAGACTCCNGCTTTCCTGTGTCGTCAGACTAATTATATCCAACGAGTTGCTCGGACTGGATTACCGATCAATATTAAAAAAGGCCAATTTCTTGCGCCATCTGATATGAAAAACGTTGTCGAAAAAGCCAGAGCAGTGGGCAATCCCAACATTTTGGTTTGTGAGAGAGGAGTTAGTTTTGGATACAATAACTTAGTTTCAGATATGCGATCTCTACCAATTTTGCGAGAAACTGGATGTCCGGTTGTTTTTGATGCAACTCACAGCGTTCAATTTCCTGGTGGTAGAGGTGCCTCTTCGGGGGGGGATCGGAAAATGGTGCCAGTCCTCAGCCGTTCAGCTATCGCAGCTGGGATCCATGGTCTGTTCATAGAAACTCATCCCGATCCCGGACAAGCAAAAAGTGACGGTCCTAATAGTTGGCCAATGCGCGATATGAGGAGTCTTCTAGAAACTCTTCACGAACTCGATTTAATAGTAAAAGATAAGATAGCGTCAGGAGACATATAAGACANTTATGGAAATTACGGGAATACGTGCTAGAGAAATATTAGATTCAAGGGGTAGTCCGACGCTCGAAGCAGAGATTGAAATAGATAAAGTTTACAGAGGGTTAGCTTGCGTGCCTTCAGGTGCGTCTACCGGTTCAAAAGAAGCAATTGAATTGAGAGATGGNGACAAGAACAGATATTTTGGGAAGGGTGTTCTNAAAGCCGCAGGAAANATAAACACAAAAATTCGATCATCGCTTTTGGGGCTNAATGGACTNGANCAGGAACTTGCTGACCGAACTATGTGTGAGCTTGATGGAACTGAAACCAAGTCAGTGCTGGGAGCTAACGCCATACTCGCTGTTTCCCTCGCGTTAGCTGCCGCCTCTGCAAAAAGATTGGGACTTGAATTATACGAGCGTTTAGCTCAATTAAGTGCATGCGGCGAAAACCTTATAATGCCAGTGCCTATGATGAACATAATAAATGGGGGAGAGCATGCCGACAATAATATAGACATTCAGGAGTTCATGATCCAACCGGCGGGATCTAAAAGTTTTTCTGATGCTCTGAGATGTGGGGCTGAGATTTTCTATTCCCTTAAAAAAGTTCTTAAGGAAAAAAAACTACAAACGACTGTTGGAGACGANGGNGGTTTTGCTCCAAACCTTCNNANCAGTGAAGTCGCNATNGCNGTNATTTTNGANGCAATTGNNAGAACCGGCTATGTTCCGGGCAAAGATGTTCACATTGCGCTTGATTGTGCGGCCACTGAGTTTTTTGAGTCAGGTTTTTACAAAATGGAAGGCGAAGTATATAACTCATCAGAATTTGTTGATTATCTTTATGGTCTCTCGGAGAGACATCCAATAAGCTCAATCGAGGATGGGATGGATGAGGAAGATTGGGCGGGCTGGAAACTCCTTACCCAAAAGCTTGGCCACATTCAGCTCGTCGGCGACGATCTCTTTGTAACAAACTCGAGTCTTCTCCGAGCGGGCGTTGAAAATGGCATAGCAAATACCATTTTGATCAAGCCTAACCAAATTGGAACTCTTACAGAAACCTTAGAAGCTATCTCAATCGCGAAAGGTGCGGGATACAGGACGGTTATCTCTCACAGATCTGGTGAAACAGAAGATACATTTATTGCTGACCTTGCGGTGGCTACTGGTGCCGGGCAGATCAAGACAGGTTCGCTCTCNCGATCAGACAGAATAGCTAAATACAACAGACTTTTGCGAATAGAAGATCATAGCTCTGCTCCTTTTTTGGGATTGGAGGAATTCAGTAAATGACGAGGTTTGGTTTTAGGCTAGTGCTGGTTCTTTTAACTTTTTGCATCATTGGGCTTCAATACCGACTTTGGATCGGCGAGGGCAGCAGAGGACATATCCATTTTCNGGAAACCAGAGTTCAAAAAGAAAAAAAAGAGAATGCTGAGAAGAGATTGAGAAATGCAGCTCTTCGGGCGGAAATAGCCGATCTAAAAGATAATACTCAGGCAATTGAGGCCATTGCTAGATCCGATCTGGGTATGATTCAAGACGGCGAAATATTATATATTCTTCCGGAGAATTAGTATTTTGTTCGNAAGAAACTATGCGATTTCAAATCTCGATTATCAGCTAGAGCCCAAGCTGAATGATTATGGAAAACGTGTCGTGGGAAAAGAATTTAAAGGAGTCGTGGCTTGGATTTAAAACAAAAAAAAGAAGGTCTTGGCATGACCTCGCGAAGGACTCGTAATCGGCTCGTTGTTCGTCTTCGTGAGCAAGGAATTTCGGATGANAAAGTGTTNGATGTAATAAANGAAATTCCAAGACACTTATTTGTTGACGAGGCTCTGGCTCATAGGGCTTATGAAGATACCGCATTACCGATAGGCTTCAATCAGACCATATCCCAACCTTACGTCGTAGCAAAAATGACTGAAGCACTCCTCTGTGGGCCGTCGATAAAAAAGGTGCTAGAGATTGGCACTGGGTCAGGCTATCAAACAGCCGTCCTTGCTGAGCTAGTTGANGAGGTNTTTAGTGTAGAGAGAATATCTGGACTTATAAAAAGAGCTCGTCGCATATTGGGAGAGATAGGCTATCGAAATATCTCCTTTAAGCATGCAGATGGTGGTCTGGGATGGACGAGTCAAGCTCCTTTTGATTCAATAATTATCACTGCGTCTCCTCGGACCGTCCCCGAATCCTTGCTAGACCAGCTTGCGGATGATGGAAGTGTCATCGCTCCTGTTGGTGATGGCAATAAACAGGATTTAGTTCTTTTTAAGAAATCAGGCGCTGATCTCAAGAAGACTATAATGGAGCCTGTTAAATTTGTTCCTCTTCTCGCTGGGACATCGTAAACTCGACCGATATGAAATTAAGAATCGTCCTCATCGGATTGCTCATGGGCTTAACTGAACTGTTTCCCGGTNTCTCTGGNGGCACANTTGCCTTNGTCGCTGGCATATATGACCGATTACTCTATAACATCTCGCGCTTGAGCCCCTCGANTTTTGCNANGTTCTTNGATTTAGGGTTNGCGCGTTGGTGGAAAGAGTATGATCTCGCTTTTATGGTTACGCTTTTCGGATCCATGATCGCCGCAATACTAATTTTTGCAAATGTCATTGATTATTTTTTGATGGAGGAGAAGGTTGCAATTTCCTCTTTTTTCTTCGGTTTAATTGTTTTCGCAATTTTCATGTTGTTCAAAAAAATCGAAAGGTTTAGTGTGAAAGTTACTGTTTTGACCATAATTGGNGCTGTCGTAGGACAAACGCTCATAAGTTGGCCTTTCCCTAATTTCTTCGGTTTTACTCCAATTAGTTTTTTTCTTGCCGGAATGATTGCCACTATCGCATGGATTTTGCCTGGTATATCGGGAAGCTTCATGCTTTTGGTTCTAGGGGTTTATCCCCTAGTTATCAGGGCAATAACTGAAATTGACTCCTTTTTGATATGGTTGGCTCTTGGAGGCGCCTCGGGTCTCTATCTTTTTTCTAATTTGATACGGATGCTTTTCAGCAAGTTCTCCCAACTTACATTCGCTTTCCTCATAGGCTTAATCCTTGGTTCTNTAAGCTCGTTGTGGCCTTGGCAGATTACTACCTCGTATCTTCTTACTGATGACGGAACGCAATTTTCTGTAGCCCAGAATCCGATCTCTCCTTTGCTTTATTACNAGNACACTGGATCAGATCCCCAATTCGCNCTTGCTCTATCAGCTTTTGCCTTTGGTNTAGNNTTTCTNGCTTTTTTCAATCGATATGTTTTGGCTTTGGATCCGACTCATGAAGANTCTTGATAAGTTATTAGGAGCTTCGTTATTAANAGNGTNTCTCATNGGGTTAGTNAGTTGCGTNGGGCTCGAGCCTGGATACAAAAATAANCGANCTAAGGGATCTTATGTCGTTCAAAAAGGCGATACNCTCTATTCNATAGCGTTTCGATATGGAATGAACTACAAAAGTTTAGCCAAGNCAAACGGAATNAAACCTCCCTACACNATTTATCTNAATCAAAANTTAAGTTTGAAAGATGTCTCATTAACACCCNTATCTGATTCTGGGCCNTANGCNGNCNATGTTNCNANAGACAAAGGCAAGAAGAAAAAAGCNAAGGTGANGAAAAAACNGCGAGCGAAATCAGTCGANTGGAGCTGGCCNCTNGATGGAGAAGTTTTGACTAAATTTTCATTATCTCAGCCNATAAANAAGGGGATAGANATTGCTGGGAAAAAAGATTCGCCGGTTTTTGCAGCCGCTGATGGCAATGTCGTCTATGCNGGAGGCAATTTGNGAGGNTATGGCAAGCTGGTAATCTTAAAGCATGGTGGAGATTATCTTTCCGCTTACGGAAATAACGATGTGATTNTAGTNAAAGAGGGGGAATCGGTTTCAAGCGGGTCGGTCATTTCTAAAGTNGGAAGGTCTGCTTCTGGGAAAGAGTTTCTNCATTTTGAAATAAGACNAGATGGNAAGCCCGTAAACCCTTTNCGGTTTTTACCTANAAAGTAAGCGGGATNGCCTNTCTAGANTCTAATTTATAGCTCCTGACTCCGCTTAATCCTCTTCTAGGTGTTCTCTTTTATTTTTTACTTGCGCCCANTCCTCGTGATCTGGCATTGGGTCTGNGCTNTCTGTGATGTTATCCCATTTTTGACTCAGCTGTGCGTTAAGTTCAATATACTCTTGCTGGTCGTCTGGTATTTCGTCCTCTGAATAAATCGCCTCAATGGGGCACTCTGCCTCGCAAAGTGCACAGTCTATGCACTCGTCTGGATTGATTACCAAGAAATTTGGTCCCTCGTAAAAGGCATCGACAGGGCAGACCTCTACACAATCGGTGTGCTTACATTTTATGCAGGCCTCAGTTACCACAAAAGCCATATTCAATCCTTCAGCAGGCAGGTCGCAAAGCGGAATTCTAGCAGTTTTTTCTCAAGGCACAATCTATGTTCCTCACACTAGCTTTTTTTGCAAATTGTACAAGATCTCTAAGGCTCGCCTCGGAGAAACAATGTCGAGATCTAAGTTTCGGACTGTTTTTTCTATTTCCGTGTCTTGTCCTTCTTTCAACAGATCTCCTTGGTGAGAGTTTTGCCTAAGGCCGTTGTCCGCAATCGCGATTTGCGTAAGTTTTTTCCTTGCTGCGTCGACGACGTAACTTGGCACTCCCGCCAGTCGCGCTACTTGAACTCCGTAGCTTTGGTTTGCGGCTCCTTCTTTTAGCCGATACATGAAAGCGATTCTATCGTCGTACTCTTTTGCAGAGAGATGTACGTTTTTAACTTCCGAATGGTTTTCTGGAAGACTAGTCAATTCGAAATAATGGGTCGCGAAAAGTGTGATCGCCCTTATCTGACTGACCATCGCGGTGGCGACTGCCCAAGCTAAGGATAAACCATCTAGAGTCGAGGTTCCCCGACCGATTTCATCTAGGAGGACGAGTGATTTTTCGGTCGCATTATTTAAGATAAAAGCGGTTTCTGTCATTTCCACCATAAAGGTGGATTGTCCACCCGCGAGATCATCGGATACTCCTATCCGCGTAAAGATCTTGTCGATTGATCCTATTAAGGCCTCGTCTGCAGGCACATAACTTCCTATGTGCGCGAGCACGCAAATGCTCGCGATTTGCCTCATGTAGGTCGATTTCCCGCCCATATTAGGACCTGTAATTAATAATAAGCGTTGACTCTCATGCAGGTCGGTATCGTTACTAATGAATTGAGAATCAAGATTCTGCTCTACCACTAGGTGTCTCCCTGCAGTAATTTTTATCTGTGATTCACCACAAAAAGAGGGTCTTGTTAAATTGTATATGTTTGCCGATTTGGCGAGGGAGCAAATCACATCTAACTCTGCTAGTCCCGAGCTCATCTCTTTTAACTGATCCAACCAAAACAAAAGTTTCTTTTGCAGCTCTTGATAAAGAAGTTTTTCTCTAGATAGCGCTCGGCTTTTACTACTGAGAGCCTTATCTTCGAATTCTTTGAGTTCAGGAGTAATATATCTCTCCGAGTTTTTTAATGTTTGCTTTCGGATATAGTGGTCAGGAGCCTTCTCAGACTGTCCCTTGCTTATTTCTATGAAGTAACCATGGACCCTGTTGTAACCCACTTTCAAGGTAGAAATTCCGGTATGTTCTCGTTCTGTTATCTCAATGTTACTCAGTAGATCAGAAGCATTGGAACTAACGTTCCTGAGTTCATCTAATTCCCGATCGTAACCTTCTCTTATTACGCCGCCGTCTCGGACGATGACTGGAGGATTCTCTACAATAGATTCTTTAATTAAAGAAAAAAGGGCTGGTATTGGCGAGCAAGACGCTGCTAGTGTGGCCACCCTTTTTGATTTACTGGATCCTAGGAGGGTCGAAAGTTGTGGCAAATTTTCCAATGCCTGTCTAATGTGCATAAGATCTCTTGGTCTTGCAGTCTCAAGCGCTATTCGGGCTACGATCCGTTCGATATCACCGACCATTTGAAGACTTGCCAAAACAGGCTCATATCGTGATCCATTTGCTAGCTCGGTAACAGCGTCTAGGCGCAGAGCTAATTCTTTCTGATTTCTAGTGGGTTGCGTTAACCAGCGCTTTAGCTTTCTTGAACCCATAGCCGTTTTAGTTTTATTAATCACATCGAACAAGGTGTCTGAGACTTGTCCTTTTGAATTCTCAACTAATTCCAGAGCGCGAAGAGTGTTAGCGTCCATTTGAATAAACTGACTGTCATTCAGAAGCCTTATGTCTTTAATATGCGGTAAGGAGCGACGTTGGGTGTATTTAAGATAATTAAGTAAGCAACCTGCAGCAGAGATGGCAGGTTGCAAGTTCTCTATTCCAAGGACTGCTAGACTTGGCACCTCAAACTGTTCGCATAATGAATCTGCGGCGTTAGTCAGATCAAAATCCGACTCTGACAGAATATTCTTTCGTATGCCTACCTGGAGCCACTCAAATTCTGACATCTTTTCTGATACGAGAATTTCCGATGGATTAATTCTCAGTATCTCGGAACGAAGCTCGAGCGTGCTTGAAAATTCTTTTACCTCGAAATAGCCTCGAGCGAAGCTGAGTACTGCTAGCCCATAAGTTGTTCCATTTTTATAAACGCCCGCTAAATAGTTATCCTTTTCGGGGTCAAGCAAAGCTTCATCTGTTACCGTCCCAGGGGTAAGGAGCCTGACAACTTGCCTTTCAACTGGCCCTTTTGACGTGCTTGGGTCTCCAATTTGCTCGCAAATTGCAACAGAGACCCCTTTTTTTATAAGTTTAGCTAAGTAGGAATCAGCTGAGTGAAAAGGAACTCCGCACATAGGGATGGGATTTCCTCCTGATTTACCTCTGCTGGTCAAAGTAATATCCAATATTTCCGAAGCCTTCTTTGCATCTTCGAAGAAAAGCTCATAGAAATCACCAAGCCTATAGAAAAGCATACTGTCCGGGTTTTTTGCCTTTATAGATAAATACTGTTGTATCATTGGGGTGTGCTTTGAAGCGCGATCCGCGTCTGAAAAACCATCCATTAGAAAAAAACCTAAAATTTATTTAAAAAAGGCCCAGCTCTATGTGCCAAAAAAACCCTGGCATTTTGCACCAGCTTATGCATAATACTGTATATAGGTACAGTAACGTAGAGTTACAAACCTAACTGACGATATTGCCTGTAAATGGGGTCTGTAGTAAAGAACGGTCCACCATTAATGGTCAGAAAAAAATACTAAGTTGGAAATCAAGGAGCATCCATGTCTGATATCGATTCGAATAAAGAAAAAGCGCTAACNGCAGCACTCTCGCAAATTGAGAGGCAATTCGGAAAAGGAGCCATGATGCGCCTGGGGGATTCTCCCGAGGAGAAAATACCCTCGATATCAACAGGATCATTAGGCCTAGATGTTGCCCTTGGGATTGGTGGACTCCCAAAGGGAAGAATTGTCGAAATATANGGTCCAGAGTCCTCAGGAAAGACTACNCTNACGTTACAGNTNATCGCTGAAGCNCAAAAAAATGGCGGNACTTGNGCTTTTATNGATGCCGAGCATGCACTCGATCCTCAATACGCGCAAAACCTAGGAGTNAATATAGAAGATTTGCTGGTTTCTCAGCCAGATACGGGTGAACAAGCCTTGGAGATTTGCGATATGGTTGTTCGNTCNGNTGCNGTAGATGTNNTNNTAGTTGANTCNGTNGCTGCNTTAACNCCNANAGCNGANNTTGAAGGAGAAATGGGGGATCATCATGTTGGTCTCCAAGCACGTCTAATGAGCCAAGCGCTCAGAAAAATGGCGGGCAATATAAAAAACTCGAATACCTTAGTCGTGTTTATAAACCAAATTAGAATGAAAATTGGAGTCATGTTCGGGAGTCCTGAAACAACTACCGGAGGAAATGCCCTTAAATTTTATTCGTCCGTGAGATTAGATATAAGGAGAATCGGATCGATTAAGGAAGGAGACGAGATTGTAGGGAATGAAACTCGAGTAAAGGTGATCAAGAATAAAGTCGCGCCACCCTTCAAACAGGCAGAATTTCAAATTATGTACGGGAAAGGCATCTATAGATTTGGAGAAGTCCTCGATTTGGGTGTCTCGCTCAATCTTGTTGACAAAGCAGGGGCCTGGTACAGCTACAAGGGCGAAAGGATTGGACAAGGGAAAAAGAATGCATGCGAATTTTTAAAGGACAACTTTAACATCTATGATGAAATAGAAGGCCAGATCCGGGGACAACTCCTCAATCAAAAGGTTGAGGTTGAGGATGAGGATAAGGTCACNCCAATTTCCAATTTTCAAGACAGTTAGTGGCTAAAAGGGGGCAAAAAATTCGACTTTCGGCGATGAATTTTCTTGCTAGAAGAGAACACTCTTNTAAGGAAGTTGTTTTTAAACTCCGTAAAAGGTTCGAAGATTCTGATGACCAGATTATTGAAGAGGTAGATCGNCTTCGCTCTGANGGTTTACAGAGNGATTATCGGATGGCGTCAGANTATATTCACTTNAGATCGAAGAGAGGCATTGGACCAAAGAAGATAAAAGCNGAATTGAGANTNAAAGGANTTTCAGACAGGCTTATCGANCAAGTTTTCTCNGAATCCGGCGTAGATTGGGGATTAGTTTTAGAGAGCGTTATAGAGAAGAAGACAAGTCAAGGCGGACTTGCACTCGATACGTTNGAGANGAAGCANAAGGTGATGAACTTCCTTCAAAAAAGNGGNTTTGAATCTGATCAGATNAGAGACTTCATTCGCTAATAAACTGAAAGGCANGCAGAGTCGGTTTCGGTAGCTAGTATCTNTAAAATTAGGTATCTTAATCTATCTTGCGAAGTTAGAGCTTAGTTGCAGCCCCCATGGATAGTAGTCAAATTCGAACAGAGTTTTTAGAATTTTTCAAAAAGAAAAATCATACTGTTGTCGATTCCGCTTCCCTCGTACCTGAAAACGACCCCACGTTACTTTTTACAAATGCGGGTATGGTTCAGTTTAAGGATGCCTTTGCTGGAAGGGAAAGCAGAGGTTACCAGCGTGCCGTTAGCTGCCAACGATGTCTTCGAGCGGGCGGCAAACACAATGACCTAGAAAATGTTGGGTATACGGCGAGGCATCATACTTTTTTCGAGATGTTAGGAAACTTCAGCTTTGGCGATTATTTTAAAGAAGAAGCGATCCTCTACGCATGGGAATTTCTAACGAAGAATCTTCGATTACCGCCAGAGAGACTTTGGGTAACAGTTCATGAAAGTGATGACGAAGCCGANAGAATTTGGACAGATTTAGTAGGCTTTGATCCGGGGAGGATATCTCGCCTGGGCGATGAAGAAAATTTTTGGACAATGGGCGACACGGGGCCCTGCGGCCCCTCATCCGAAATTTTTTATGACCATGGAGCAGAGGTGGAAGGAGGCCCTCCTGGAAGTCCAGAATCAGAGCTNGATAGATACGTAGAGATATGGAATTTGGTATTCACTCAATATGATCGGCAGGCGGATGGNTCTCTAGAAGNTCTNCCAATGCAATGTGTGGATACTGGGATGGGCCTTGAGAGAATTACTGCGGTAAAACAGGAAGTAACTAACAATTACGAGATTGATTCGTTCCAACGACTTATCAAAGCGGTTGCGAAGTTGCTTAACGTTAGTGACCCTAAGGATGCTTCGATGAAGGTGATTGCAGATCACATTCGCTCTACCTGTTTTCTAATTAGCGACGGGGTTTTACCTTCAAATGAGGGCAGAGGATACGTCTTGCGGAGGATCATAAGGCGAGCTTTGCGTCATGGACATAAGCTCGAAAACACTGGAGCTTTTTTCTCCGAATTAGTCTCTGTTGTGGTGGCGGAGATGGGAAACGCTTACCCTTCCGTTAAAGATGCTGAAAAGCAAATAAAAAAAATTGTTCTCAAAGAAGAGAACCAGTTCCAGATTACCCTTGATCAAGGGTTACGAATATTAAAAGAAGAAGTGACTCGGATTGAGGGAAATGAGATATCTGGAGATTTTGCTTTTAAGCTCTACGATACTTATGGATTTCCGATTGACCTCACGGCTGATATTGCTCGAGAGAATGGCTTGGTAATTGATATGAGCGGATTTAATGCAGCGATGAACGAGCAAAAAAACAGGGCGCGTTCGGCGAGTAATTTCTCAATTGCCAATCAAGAGGAGCTAGCTTTAGGATTAATTACTGAGTTTTTAGGATACGAAGCACTGAGCTGTCAGGCAAAAATTATTGGTTTGTTGGACCAAGGTGTTGGCGTAGAGGAAGTAAGTGGCGAAGGGAGATTTTCATTAATACTAGACAAAACGACATTCTACGCCGAGGCCGGCGGTCAAATAGGAGATATCGGAGAAATTGATGGTGCTGATTCGCGTTTCAAAGTCTTAGGAACAACTAGCATTTCTGGCGCATATCTACACGAAGGAACTATTGAAAAGGGCTCGATGAGAGTTGGCGATGACGTTTCTGTAGAGGTGAATCCTGAGACCAGAGAAGGAATTAGAATAAATCATTCAGCGACTCACTTGCTTCACGCTGCTTTGCGAAAGGTTTTAGGAGAACACGTTAAGCAAAGGGGCTCGCGGGTTAGCGCCGAAAGTCTTCGCTTTGATTTCTCGCATTTCGATCCGGTTTCGGAAGATGAATTAATTCAGATAGAGGATCTGGTGAATGAGGAGATCCGAAAAAACTCGAAGGTTTTAACGGAAATAATGAATATAGATCAGGCGATGAGGCTTGGTGCGATAGCGCTTTTCGATGAGAAATATAGCGACGAGGTTAGGGTCTTGAGCATGGGAAATGATTTTTCCATAGAACTTTGCGGAGGAACTCATGCAGAAACCACGGGAGAGATAAGAATATTTCAGATAATGTCTGAACAGGGTACAGCCTCGGGGGTGAGAAGAATTGAGGCCACGACTTCGACCAGTGCCATTGCTCACCTTCGCAAACAACGAAGATTAGTCTCAGAGGGCAAGGCACTACTGAATACAAGCGAAAATGAGTTCATAGAAAAGATCTCTCTTCTTATCGAACAGAAGGATGAGCTAGAAAAAACTTTAGGCGCTTTACAAAAAAAACTCGCGCTCTCCAACGATGAATCCGCTTGTGAACAAATTATAGAGCTTGGCGAAATAAAGGTAATTTTGTCTCGACGCGATGATCTAGATCCGAAGATGTTGCCCGCGGTAATGGATAAACTAAAAAATAACCTGACAAAAGGAGTTGTCGTGATTTCTGCAGTCACCGGACAAAAAATTGGTTTGATAGTCGGCGTTACCAAGAATTTAACGCAACATATAGATGCGGCCGAATTAGCAAATCACGTGGCAATCCAAGTTGGGGGAAAGGGCGGTGGGCGTTCTGATATGGCTCGTGCCGGTGGTAGTAATCCAAAAAAATTAGATGAAGCTCTCGCAAGTGTGGAAAAGTTTATCCATGAAAAAATTAAGTGAGAAAAAAGAATATATCTTNTTAGATTAATAATAATCGAATTATCGTGAAAAAATCAGATGGGAAAGGGATTAATTGGCTTTATTAGTTAAGAAATTCGGAGGAACCTCGGTCGCGACTTTAGAGCACATCNGNAGAGTCTCTGATAAAATTATTCAAAGCAAGCTTGAAGGCGATGACGTGGTCGTNGTCGTTTCGGCAATGGGAAAGGAGACCGATCGACTGGTTTCTTTGGTAGACGACTTGGNTTATCAAGGATCCAANGGTGCGAGAGAACGAGATGTTCTGTTGTCTGTTGGGGAGCAAGTGACCATAGCTCTTCTTTCGATGATGCTTCTGAAACGGGGATACAAAGCTGAATCCTTTTTAGGGAGACAGGTCAAAATTTTGACCGATTCGGCGCATACCAAGGCTCGTATTCTTGATATAGATACTGAGAAGCTTGAGGCTAAAATAGCGAAAGGGGTCATACCTGTAGTGGCTGGCTTTCAGGGCGAGAACGAAAGCGGAGATATTACTACGCTTGGAAGAGGAGGTTCAGACACAACNGCTGTTNCCCTNTCTGCTGCGTTGAACGCAAAAGANTGTCAGATNTACACTGATGTCGANGGGATCTTTACGACAGATCCGAGAGTAGTTGAGACTGCCAGATGTTTAGACAGAATAACGTTTGAGGAAATGCTTGAGCTCGCNAGTCTTGGTTCTCGAGTGCTTCACACAAGGTCCGTNGAGTTTGCGAGTAAATATCAAGTTCCTTTGAGAGTNACCTCTAGCTTTGACGATACCCCAGGAACCTTGATNACTGATGAGGAGAAAAGTATGGAAGCGCCGATAATATCCGGCATCGCGTTTACTAAGGACGAGGCAAAGCTAACTATTCTCGGAGTCGAAGACGTCCCTGGAATTGCTTCCTCTATTCTTGGACCTATAAGTAGAGCCGATATTGAAGTGGATATGATTTTGCAGAATATTTCCGCNGATAAGAGTACAGATTTTACTTTCACTGTTGCTAGGTCGGACTACTCGAAATCTCTGGAGATATTGTCTAAGATTTCTAATGAGTTGAGCGCAAGGGAGATAAAAGGCGATGACAAGATTGCAAAGGTGTCGTTGGTAGGGGTGGGAATGAGATCTCATGCGGGTGTGGCCAGCAAGATGTTCGAGGTGCTTGCAAATGAGGGAATAAATATCCAGATGATTTCAACTTCTGAGATCAAGATATCCGTTGTAATCCANGAAAAATACTTGGAGTTAGCTGTGCGCGCTCTTCACTCAGTGTTTGATCTAGAAAATTCGTAGGGAAGCTTCGAAATATTTCTCGGATACAGAATATTTTAGTTCAATTNAAGTAGTTTTAACTTTAGGGTTTTAGGGAAATAACCACAACAACTTCAACGCTAGTTCCTCGCTTGATCAGTAAGAGAGACCAGTCGCAACGGTTTCCCATTTTCCATCTTTCACTACTGAGAGCACCGACTCATTCACTCCGTTGTGGTCTTCAGAGCTGAAGCTCACTTTGTAACCAAATAAATCTTGATAATCGGTTATNGATTCCAAGGCTAGTATGAATTTCTCAAGAGAGAGNTCNTCACCNGCGATCTCNANTGCCGAAACAACNAAATCCGCAGCTCTNTAACCNTCCATAGCNGGTGTGCCAGNCTCTCTTCCAAAACGTTGCTCATAGCGATNCCACCATTNAGAGATTGAATTTGGCAGATCTTTTTCNTTATATAGTTTGGCCATATGAACGAATGCATGATAATTCTCTCCGGAGCCACTTTTTTGGTCGGCAATTACTTGGGCATATGCNGCGTTGTTGCCCACAAAAATTGCATCNATGCCTANCTTCNTAGCCGTCTCCAGAATNAAAATAGTGTCTCNGTGAATGGTGCCCATAAAAACTACATCGCAAGAAGCATTTTTTAGCTTTAAAATCGAGGCTGTAAATTCGGATTCGGTTGGCTTGTGAGCGGATGTTTCCCAAATCTTCAGTCCCATCTCTGCTGCCTGATCTTTCGCGCCTTCAAGTATTTCCTGCCCATAATCTGTGTCTTGGTATATTACACATGGTCTCTGGTTTCCTTTTTCTGCAAAGAATTTTAAGCCGGCACGGATTTCTTCATAGTAAATCCCGCGCTGCGAGAACTTAAGCTGATGAAAAGGCTCGACCATACTTCGCGCACCGGTTAGGGGAAAGAGATTAGGAACGTCCGCAGCTAATTGTTGAGTCAAGACGGCATTATTNGGTGGTGTTCCTAGCGCAAGCAACATTGCAAAAATATTGTCTCGATGTATAAGTTTATTGGCCGCTTGGATTGCTCTCGGGATTTGATACTGAGTATCTTCGACAATGAACCTGATTTTTCTTCCATGAACGCCTCCTTCAGCATTAAGCTCTTCAAATCTCATCCTAGCTCCATTGATTGACCCGACTCCCCAGATTGCCACCGGACCAGACAGGTCAGTGTGTGAGCCTATGATGATTTCTTCAGAAGAAACCCCTCTGCTTTGTTGCTGACTTATGTCTTCGTAATTAACTTGCTCTGTTTCAGAGCAGGCAGCTACCAGAAAAAAAAAGTATCGTTAAGAAAAGATGTCTAATACATTTCATTTATAAGCTCTCTATATTTATTCTCTACAACTTTTCTCTTCAGTTTCATTGTAGGAGTTAGTTCTTCATCTTCAGGATCAAGCAATTGATCTATGAGTCGGAATTTTTTTATGGTTTCAACTCTTGCGAATTTTCTATTTACCTCTTCTATTTCTAGAGCTATCAAGGCCTTTACTTCATCGCTCTGGCAAAGGCTGGTGTAATTTGTGAAAGGAACTTCATTGTCTTGAGCGAATTTGGTTACGTTATCGTGATCAATCATTATAAGGCATGACAGGTATTTTCTCTTATCACCTATAACCACCGCATCCGAGATGAAAATTGAGAATTTTAGCTGATTTTCAATTTCGCTCGGTGTAATGTTTTTGCCGCCCGCTGTGATTATTATATCTTTGAGACGGTCTAAGACATAGATATGACCATCGTCGTCGATCTTCCCAATGTCCCCAGATCTAAGCCAATCGTCTCTGAAGGTTTCAGCTGTTTGATCCTCTCTATTCCAGTAGCCTCGAATTACGCCGGGCCCTTTCAAAAGCAATTCATTATTTTCGGATAGTTTTATTCTCGAAAAAGGCACTGTTCGGCCTACACTTCTATCCTTCATATCGCTTAAGGTGTTAGCTGTTATCAAACCACTGCACTCAGTTTGCCCATAGACCTCCAGCATCGGCTTCCCTAGTGCCCAGTACCAATCTATTAATTCTGGTGCAATGGGAGCCGCTGCCGTCGAAAGCCATCTGCAATTGTCGATACCTAGAAATCTTTTTATNTTTCTCANAACTAAGAGATTAGCTACAAAAAAAGAGGCTTTCAGAAAAAAAGGCAGTGGGTTACCAGATTTAGTGAACTTTGTTGCTTCGTACCCAGTCTTTAGTGCTTTTTTATAAGCCCATTTCCCTAAGAATGTGCCTTCTTTAATTTTTATTTCGACAATACTGTGTTGTTTTTCCCACACTCTAGGAACGGCAAAATGTATGGTAGGTGATATTTCTTGCGTATCTTGAAATATGGTGTCGGGTTCTTCAACCAGATTAATGATACATCCTGATTCAATACAGGAAAATGTGTAGAACATGCGCCCCGCAATATGAGCTAAAGGCAGAAATCCTAATTGCTCATCTGATTCATCGATACCATAAATATTTTGGATTGTGATCATCATATACAGCATGTTTCGATGACTTATCATTGCGCCTTTNGGAGCNCCNGTGGTACCNGANGTGTAGGTCAGAGTTAAAATGTCCTCTGGGTTTGCTTTTTTGATCGCTTCTGCCCAAAACCCAGGGTGATCCTGGTGGAATTTTTTCCCTAACTGGAGAAGCTGATCAAAACTAATACACATCGGATCATCAAAGTTTCTTAGCCCTTCCATGTCAAAGATTATTATCTTCTCCAAGGAAGGTGTTTCTTCTCTTACTTGGAGAATCTTATCCAGTTGCTCCTCGTCTTCTGCGAAATAGAAACGAGTTGAGCTGTCATTTATCAGGTATCTTACTTGAGTAGCTGAATCGGTCGGGTAAACTCCGTTCGTAATTCCGCCGCAGCAGATCACTCCCAGGTCGGCGAATAGCCACTCTTTACAAACCTCCGCTGCAATTGAACAAACGTCTCCGCGGTTTAAACCCAGAGAACAAAGTCCCAGTCCAGCATACATAGCCCTCTGTCCGTAATCTCCCCAAGTTATTTCGTTCCAAATACCAAAATCTTTTTCTCGGATAGCTATCTCTGAGGCGCGTTCAATGACTTTCCTCCAGAATAATCCGCTTAAAGTGCGATGGTTATCGATGACTACTTCCGGAGGAGAGGTTTCAATATTTACGAAATGACCTGCCTTCATCGCCAAGTTTTCCTCTGCTTCCAACGTCTTGTCCCTCGCTGACCAACGTTTTTCATTCCTAAGTAAAATTCTTTTATGTCGGGTGAGTCTTTGAGCCTGTCGCAGGTATCCTCCATCACTATCCGCCCTGCCTCCATGACATATCCGTAATCACCGAGTGATAGAGCTAACTTTGCATTTTGCTCGACAAGCAAGATTGTTATCTTTCGTTCGAGATTCAACCGTCGAATTATTGAGCCGATTTCTGATACAAGTTTGGGAGACAAACCCAGTGAGGGCTCATCTAAAAGTATGATTTTCGGCCGGAGCATCAATCCTCTTCCAATTGCAAGCATTTGTTGCTGTCCTCCAGAAAGAAGCATGGCTTGCTGTCGTGATTTTTCTTTCAGTATCGGGAAATAGCGGTACACCAACTCTAAATCTTCCTTTATTAGTTGGTCGTTCCTCGAATACGCGCCTAGTAGAAGATTTTCTTGAACATTTAAAAACGGAAAGACCTCCCTTCCTTCCGGTACGTGAGCAATTCCGAGCCTAGCAGTTTCAGCTGGATCTTTGCGGGTAATGTTGACTTCATTAAAGTTTAATTCTCCTTTTTGTGGTTCAATCGCACCGCTAATAGTCTTGAGCAACGTCGTTTTTCCAGCGCCATTTGCCCCGAGCACTACAGTGATCTTCCCGCTCTGGATTTCCATCGTAAGTCCCTTGATTGCAGCAATGGGCCCGTAGTAACTCTCTATGTTCTTAACACTAAGCATCTTCTACCCTGTCACCCCAGGTAAGCCTTTATTACTTCAGGATGTTCCTGCACCTCTTGAGACTGGCCAACTGTAAGCACTTTGCCGTCAGCCATTGCTAGAACACGATCTGAGACTTTTGATACGAGATTCATATCATGCTCAATCATCAAAATTGATATCGACATTTCCTCTCTAATGTCTTCAATCTGAAAAATTAGGTCTTCGGTTTCTTCCGGATTGAGTCCAGATGACGGTTCATCAAGCAAAATCAATTTCGGCTTGAGGCAAAGAGCTCGTCCAATTTCTACAAGTTTTCTGATCCCGAAAGGTAAACTAACTATTTTAGAGTGCCGATAGGATTGGAGATCCAGCAGATCTATTATTTCTTCGGCATATTGTCGAAAATCTAATTCTTGATCGCGCGCTTCTTTCAGGAACAAGAGTTCCTGGAAAAGGTTTGTAGTGCTGTGTACATGTTTTCCAATTAAAAGGTTATTCAGAACTGATTCATGTTCAAAGAGCTCTATGTTTTGGAATGTTCTCGCTATTCCTAGTTTTGCTATTTGATGAGGCGGTTTACTTCCAATATCGATGCCGTCGAATATGATGCTCCCGCTATCAAGATTGTATATTCTGCTAAGTAAGTTAAAGAGAGTTGTCTTGCCTGCGCCGTTTGGTCCAACAATACTAAAAACCTCTCCATGTCTCATGGCAAATGAGACATTATCGATGGCTTTTACCCCTCCAAAAGAGATTGAGGCGTCTGTTACTTCTAAGATTATCATCTTAACCTCTCGGTCCGTAAAAAGCTTCGCTGTCTCTTATGTGTGGATTGTCGATACAGTGGGAATTCTTCTAAAAAACTTCTAATTTTCAACCATCTTCCATATATCCCCAAAGGTTCGTAGATAAGGACTAGGACGAGAATCAACCCAAATATCCCCGGTTCCAATCCAGGGATATGAGCTAATCTCTCTGGCAAATTATCTCTTAATAAAGCCAAGGCTTGGGGCAAAAATCCGATGAATATCGCTCCATAGACGGCTCCGTGCAACGATCCTAGTCCGCCGACAACAACCATGAGTAAGAGTTGTATAGACATTAGTAGGTTAAAACCATCAGGCGCTAAATAACCTATCTTGTGAGCCAACAACCCCCCCGCAAGTCCAGTGAACCCCGCAGAAATAGCAAAAGCGATTGTCTTTACTCGTGCCAGGTTTATTCCCATGCTTTGTGCTGAGATTTCTGAATCTCGAACAGCTGTCATAGCTCTTCCCGTAGGAGATCTAAGTATATTTATTGCAATTAAGATACTGAGCAAAAGAAACGCAAGGCAAACAAAATAGAAAGCAGTAAAAGACTTTAGTGACAGGCTTCCTAAATAAGGATCGGGCACTAACATTCCTCTATAACCACCCGTGACAGAAACCCAGTGGGATAGGACTTGTTCTAAAATGATTGAAAAAGCTAATGTTGCAACAGCCAAATAAATTCCAGTTACCCTCATGGCGGGGATGGCGAGAAACGTTCCAATCAAGCCGGAAAAAAGTACCGAGATGGACAACGAAAATATAAAAGGAAGGCCTAGGTTTAGCAGATAAGCTTGGGTGTATGCGCCTATGCCTAAAAAAGCGGCATGGCCAAGGCTGACAAGTCCGGTATACCCTGTGAGCAGCATTAACCCGATACCGGCAATGGCGTAGATAAAGACCAGAGCTAATTCGCCGAGATAAAAATCAGACAAGAAAAAAGGGAAGAAAAACAAGGCAAGAGCGAGGCATGTGTACCAAAAAATCTGACCCTCGTGCTCAAAAATTTGTATGTCTTGGTAGTATCTTGTCTTCCGTATAAAGCGCATTTTAAAATTACATTTTTTTGATTTGCATGCTGGTAAGAATTCCACGTGGTCTTAAAATCAGCATCGTTAAAAGTATTGCGTACGCGGTCACCTCAGAGAAACCGGGCGGCAAGTAAAAGCCAGCAAATTGTTCTCCCACTCCTATCATCAAACCACCAATGATTGCTCCCGGCAGACTTCCGAATCCTCCTACAATTGCGGCTGCGAATGCTTTCACGCCTAT
>PARM01000016.1 GCA_002711495.1 Gammaproteobacteria bacterium | reverse complement strand
CGTTCTTGTTCGACAATGGAATCGTAAATCAGGTCGATTATTTTTTCCGAGATTCTGACTATAGTTTGACCGAGCAACACGCTGAGGTTGAGGGAGGTCATGAGGGTCATGAAGGCCACGGCCACGACGAGGGTCCTACTGTGTTTTTAAATGAAGCTAGGGAATTTGGAGCAATTATCGATCTGTCAAATGACTTCATAAAACAGAAACTATCCTTGAATATTGTGGATGAGGATGTATCAATTATTGGCGCTGAGGCCTTCATGAATCCAGCTAAAAATGAAGAATTCACAATAGGCTACTTCGCGAGTAAGGATTTCGGAGACTTCCACGTAGATTTCGGGGTGCGTCATGATCAGCTAGACAGGAAAGGGTCTGTTACTGAGCGACACGAGCATGACGAACACGAAGAAGATCATGATGAGCACGGAGAAGAGCATGAAGAAGAACACGAGGGCGAGACAACCGTCTTCGACAGAGACTTTAACAACACCAGCGTCGCGTTGACGATAGGTCGCTCTTTCAGTGATAACTTCGAAATGAACATAGGTTGGTCTTTGGTAGAGAGGGCGCCTTCGGCAGTCGAACTTTACATGAACGGTCCTCACCTAGCCACTGGCAGGCTCGAGACGGGTGATCCCAGTCTTGAGGCTGAAAAGGGCAGTAACTTCGATATAAACTTTGCTTATGAGAAAGACGGGTTTTTCGGATCTTTGACTCTTTTCACTCATGATGTGGATAACTACATATTCTTGATTGACGAAATTGAAGAGGATCATGGAGACGAGCATGGAGACGAGCTTGGCGGTCTCATCCGAGCTAACCATCTTCAACAGGATGCAGAGCTGAAGGGCTATGAGTTGGAATTTGGTAAGGTATTTGATCTAGCGAGGGGCGATTTGACCGTTTCGTTTGGCAGAGATTCAATCTCAGGGGAATTTGACGATGGTTCAAATATCCCAAGAATGGTCCCCGACAGGAACATCTATTCGGCGGTTTATTCTGAACCAACGCTCGACCTTAGTTTGAGACTTAAAGATGTTCATAAGCAAACTGATATTGGTTTCAATGAGACCGTCTCCGAAGGATATGAAATGCTCGATCTCAGAGTGAGCAAAACATTCAGCGTAGATCAGGGTGCAGAATTAACCTTATCTCTGTTTGCCAACAATCTCTTGAATGAGGTAGCTCGGAATCATTCGTCTTTCGTAAAAGACCCAGTACCGTTGCCTGGAAGAAATTATGGCATTAAGCTTAGCCTGAGTAATTTTTAAGGGCGTAGGTTAATTTGTCCAGAGCACTGCGATTTGCATTTTTGTCAAATCGCAGTGCCATTTTCTTCTTCCAAGATGATAATTGTCTATACTATACCCCTGCTGCACCCTTTTGCTTTTTTGACCCGACGAGTGAGAACTCGCTCCGTTAGCATTATTACATAGAGGATAAAATCAGAGACCTCACTAAAGATTCAGAGGCGCGCCATCTAGCTCGATTAACTGGTTTCATGGTTATGGGTCTGGTTACCGTAATGGGCGCGAATCTGATCGAAACAATTTACATAAGTTTGCTTGGAACCGATGAGTTAGCAGCCCTTGGATTCACTTTTCCCCTCGTTATGCTTTTGCAGAGTATGACGATGGGGTTGGGAGTAGGCGCCTCCTCAGTAGTGGCCAGAAGAATAGGGGCAGATGAAAGGGTTCAGGCTACATCGATTATTTCTCATAGCCTTCTTATTACCGTTATATTTGTTGGGATTGTCAGCTTCTTGGCGAGTTTGATACTTTCTCAGATATTCGATTTGTTGGGAGCGGGAAAAAACATCAAATCAATGGCGTTGGAATTCATGGAAGTCTGGTTCTATGGGTTACCGTTTTTTGCTGTAGCCATGGTCGGCACTTCATTAATGAGAGCAGCTGGAGACGTTGCTACACCAGGATACCTAATGGCTTTAGGGTCTTTCTTGCAGGTTCTGTTCGGTCCAGCTCTGATATTTGGGTTTTCTGAATGGGATGGCTTTGGTTTGAAAGGCGCGGCTATTGCTTTTATTGTGGCTAGGACAACGACCTTCCTTTTTGTGATCTATTTTCTAAATAAGAATAAACTTCTAATCTCGTCGCTGGATGATTTCTGGCTTTCAACTCGGGAGGTGTTACATGTAGGGCTGCCCGCTATCGCGAGCAATTTAATAGGACCACTGTCAATGACTTTCATCACTAGGCTGGTGGCTGGCTATGGTTCTGCCGCTGTCGCCGGTTTCAGTTTAGCTTCAAGAATTGAAACCATGCTTGCCATGGTCGTTTGGGCAATTTCAATGAGTGTCGGGCCTTTTGTAGGACAAAACTGGGGAGCCAGAAAATTTGAGAGAGTTTGGAAAGCCGTCTCTCTCGCTAATATTTATGCAGTGTCGTGGGGCGCGTTATCTTATGTAGTGTTATTTTTAACTTCTTCGCTCGTTATAAACACAGTCACTGATGAGCTCGCGGTTGCCGATGCCGCGTTAACTTATCTTTTGATAGTGCCGATAGGTATGGGTTTGATGGGAATCAGTGCTAACGCCAGTAACAGCTTTAATGCTTTGGGTAGGCCGGTTCCACCATTAGTTATGTCTGTTGTTCAGACGTTGGTTTTAACGATACCTCTCGCAATTGTAGGTAACTTTTTCCTTGGGTTTCCTGGAATATTTGTTGGTGGAGTGTTCGCTATGCTGATTTCTGCTTCTGTCATACATATTTGGCTGAGAAGAACCCTAAGATTTGGAAAGTCCAATCTCGAGGAAAATCCTGAAGTGACAGAAAGCATGGAGGTGAAACTTTGAGCTGGCAGTTTAAAAAAAACAAAATCTCGGCTATGTGGATATTAGAGGTAAATAAAATTTCGTGGGAAAATTTTTTTTTATCGCGAAACGCAACCCTATGGTTAACGTGTTTCCTTTTCTTTACCTATCACTCTAATCTTAATGCGGAAATCAAATCTCTAACTATTCTTTACACCAACGACATGCATGCTCATCTTTTCCCTCGCCTTGAGGGAGGGGAAACTAGCACCCGAAAAGTGGGTGGCTTTGCGAATCTGGCAACTCTTGTCAGAGGCTTCAAGGGGAAAAGTGCGAATACAATTTATTTAGATGCCGGTGATTATTTTTCAGGCCCTTACATAGGTCCCTTAACTAAGGGTCAGGCTGTAATAGAATCAATGAATCTCTTAGGATTAGATGCGACCTGTATAGGTAATCATGAGTTTGATTACGGTTGGGAAAACATACTTGAGCAGTTTAAACGTGCTGAGTTTCCGATTTTTAATGGAAACATCTTCTTTAAAGGGACTGATAAACTGTTATGGAATAATCCCTATGGGGTAATAAGAAAAAATAATATTAAAATCGGAGTAATTGGGCTTCATGGTAAGTTTGCTTTTTATGACACTGTCAATCCGGAGATGGTGAAAGGGCTCGAAGCTCGAGACGAGCACAGATATCTGAAAAAGTATATTGATGAACTCCGGCCGATNACCGACCTAATAATATTGATGGCCCATCACGGGAGGCCAAGAATACGATCAAACGATGGTATGAGTGATGTCGAAAGAAATCTCTACTCAGATCTCGTCTTAGCAAAAAAAGCTGATGGTTTAGACGTCATAATCTCGGGGCATACTCATCAGGGAACAGCAAAAGCTCTAGTCTCAAATGGGACGATAATTGTCTCCACAAACGCTTATACCTCAGAACTTGGAAAGCTAGATATTCAAATCGATACNACTAAAGGTCGGGTGACATCCCATTCAAACAAATTNATTAAAATTTTTGATGATGAAATAAACGATGACTCAGAGATGTTTTCTAAGATAACTTCTTGGAAAAAAAAGGTTCAAGGCTTTGCAGACGAGCGACTAGCTATTTCTAAAAAAAGACTTGTTCGGGCTTATGACAAAGAATCTAACATGGGGAATCTTTTCGCTGACGCGCTTTTGCAGTTCGATCCCAGAATAGATCTCGCTATAGTCAACAGCGGCTCTCTCAGACAAGACATTGATATGGGTCCTGTAACCAGAGGGGACCTAGTNTCGGCTTTCCCTTTTCCNAANACGTTAGTCATAGTACAGATTAAAGGTTCTNGGCTCAGAGATATATTTGATCACGCCGCTCAGATGACGAACGGCGTTTTGCAGGTATCCAAGGGCACGCGTTATTTATTCAAGCCTGGCAAGGGTGTCCAGAAAATCTGGATTAATGATCGAATCCTCGCGGATGAAAAATTGTACTGGGTNGCCTCTTCTAATTTTGTTATTGCCGGCGGTGATGGTTATTCTGAGTTTGAGCATGCAATCGAAAGGATAGACACGGGNGAAAATATTGTAGACATTGTAGAGGATTTCCTTNNAAGAGAGAAAATCTACCNCCCAAAGTATGAAGATAGACTCATTCCAAAGTAGGTTNTTCTGAATTTANCCGAGACGTTTCCGGCCACACCTCTTGAAGATTTCTCGGGCTCTGACATAAGGATCTGTGTACTTTTCTCTAAGGTGCGCTGATCTTATTTCTAGNCTGACGTCAGCATTCGAGTTNCAAACCTCAGNCATTACTGATGCCGGAGCTTCGCCCTCGCCAAGACAGCATCTTTCATCNACAGCAGCGGTAATATAATCGGTTCCACTTTTGAGTGTGGAGGACTGCCAAAAATCACAAGCTTGGATATATGGAAAAAGGGAACTTTCGATTTGGGGCAGCTTGTCTTGAGCTCGATTCAAGTGCATTAGATCAATCAGAATTCCCGCCGAGGGNTGGTTGACGTCTTCGACAAATTTCTTGGCGGCACCCAAAGACTTAATGCTAGTGAACTCTCCAAACTCTATGCAAACCCTCAGTTGATCTTGAGCNATATTGCAGATATCTAAAAATTGAGAGACTGATGCGTGGTACTCTTCATGCCTCGAGACAACGAGCAAGTTGCGTGCGCCAAGCTCAAGGCCCGCNTCAATAATCGATTTGTGGGCCTCATTTGCTCGATCTGATGTCTCAAGCCAAGCCGCCTCGACATCAATAAGCTGAATTCCGGTTTCTTTAAGCGATAACTTAGTTTTNCGGAGCGCTGCTTTGTCCCATGACTTCTTTGGATCGACCCACATTCCNGAAGATAAAAATCCTGCACCTTCAGCGATTCTNGGTATGTCCCATGGATCTGCGTCGGGAACGCAGCCNGCAGCCAATGCCCATAAGGGTTCCCCCATAAAAGTTTTCCTATTTNGTTTTCACATGTTTAGTNNGACGATACCTCTAGCTTAGATAATTTACTATTAGTTTATAACTATCTTGGAACCGCGCTTTAAAGTTTGTGGTCACTAAGATCATCGAATGTTTTAATGATGGTTCANTGGNAAATAGAATTTTCAGAGTTATATGNCGCACCATCATCAAGGAGTTCAAACCGACAGTGGATTGTTGGTAGCAGTTNCCATCAACGTGCTGCTCACCGTTGTTCAAGTAGCTGGCGGAATAATCTCTGGCAGCCTCTCCTTGATAGCTGATGCACTCCATAATTTGAGTGATGCGGCGTCTCTTGGGATCGCTTTGTTTGCCAGAGCGATTGGGCGCAAGCCAGCAGATCAGTACAAGAGTTTTGGTTATCAGCGAGCAGAGATTGTTGCTGCACTAATGAACTTAACTATTTTGCTTGTGGTAAGTCTTTACCTGNTTTTTGAAGCATTTTGGCGGATCGCGGAGCCAANGGAAGTAGTCGGATGGATAATAATTGTAGTCGCCGGAGGAGCNCTTTTTATTGACACAGNCACGGCATTCATTACATTTAAGATGTCGAAAACTAGCCTTAACATGAAGGCTGCTTTTTTGCACAATCTTACGGATGCTCTAGGTTCATTGGGTGTTATTTTGGCAGGTGCGCTCATAATCCTATATCAGCTTTACTGGATTGATACATTGATTGCTTTTGTTATTGCTGGCTTCGTGCTGTGGCAAGCTCTCAAAATTCTACCTAAGACAATCCATATTTTGATGGAAGGAACGCCAGAGAATTTATCTGCTGTGGAAATAAAATTGGCAATGGAAAGAGCCGATTCGGTTGAAGATGTTCATCATATCCATGTCTGGAATATAGATGAGCATCGGGTTGCGCTTGAAGCTCATGTGGTTGTTAGCGTAAGTGAATTCAAAGAGGTTGAGCTAATTAAAGCCACTTTGAAAAAGATGCTTTTTATAGATTTTAACGTCGATCACTCGACTCTCGAATTTGAGCATCATTTAGAAAAAAAATGCGAATCGTGACTTTCTCCTTATATTTTTTTACAGACTATTTTCAAATCGAGTTGGTTTAGATGGGCCTTAAAGTCTACGAAGGATTGCCCGCGTCTGGAAAGACTAAGGCCATTATTTCTGAAATGGATCGAAGAAGATCATTTGGAGACAGGGTGATGCTAGTTCTATCCAATGAGCACGAAGAGCTTACAAGAAGGCCAAACGTTCGAGAGGGTGGGATGATGGGGTGTCGGGACAGTACTAAAAAGTTCCCGATCGATCGAGTAATCGGAACGGCTGAGGCTTGTGAGTTGTTAGCCGAACAAGTGGCGGGTACGTTGATAGCATTTGACGAGGCTCAATATTTTAATCCTAAAATTGTTCCCGCTTGGCTCGATGCATCTGAAAGAGGAGTGGATATATTGGTTGGCACTCCCTCCCAGATGCAACTCCAGGCGCTTAATGGCGCTCAATACGATCTAAAGAAATTAGAGGTTATGTGCTCGTGTCAGAAACGAAATGCGACTCGTGTTATGTATTCTAAGGATCTTACGTATCCAGCTCATCTTTGTGATCGGTGTTATCATGCTCGGATGAAAGACGAGGAGAAAAAACTGCTAAAGCTTGTCCAGGAATCGGAGCCTTTCCCTGGAGAACTCCATACATATCAACCTTTTTTTGGCATTGATATGTACGGTTGGAAACTTGTCCGAAATGACTGTCCGGCTAGGTTCGATATAATTCTAGATGCCGTTGCCCGCTCAGATTCAGTTCAGGAGAAGTTGTCTGACCCTGTCAAACAGCCAGCTTTTATTGATCTTGGTTGCTGTTCAGGTTTCTTTTCTCATGGTATGGCAGAACAAGGTTTCCGATCTCATGGGGTTGATGTCGCTGAGCATTTTATCCTTTGGGCCAACCAAGTCGCGTTTTCGAAAGGGCAAGCTATTGACTATAAATGCCAAGATTTGCTGGACTTTCTCAGGACATCCGATAAGACCTATGATGTAGTTAGTACCTTCGCAACTGTTCAGTGGGTGATGGATCAGAGAGGGTATGAAGCGGGAATGGAATGTTTCCAGCGGATTTTTGAAAAAACTAGCTCAATTTGTATCGTTGAGATGGGGTATACAACTGAAGACATTTACAGAATGAAGATTAAGGACAGGCCCTCGGAAATCGATAGGCAATGGGTGATGAATCTTATGGAATCGTTCGGCAAATTTTCACAGATAGAATTTCACCCAGCTGGAGAAGGAGGTATTTGGAGAGATATTTTTGTGGGTTTCAAGAAAAAACCTATGGCTAGAGGAAGAGTCGACACTTTATTGAAAAATGTATCTACCTCGTTTTTGCAATCAAAGAAAATCCAAGTCAGAAAACTGATAAAAAAAATTGAATCTTTGGTGCGCAGGAGGAGTGGACCAGAGAAAACTGCAGACTTTGATCTTTTCCCTTTGACAGGTATGCTTCCGGTTTCAAAAGGCGATGGTTATTGGGATGACAGATGGGTTGGTCCCAGATTCGTAGCAAAGTTAAAACCCGTCCAAGAATTCCATAAGTTTAGATTAGAGGGTTGGCGTCCTGAGGATTTCCCCTCCGCCTCGGTTAGTATTTCCCTTGAAGGACAAGAAATTTGTTCTAAAGAAGTAGAGGGAGGTTTTTTCGTCATTGAGGCACAAGCCCAGTTCCCGAGCAGAGATGAGCTGAGTCTCGAAATATTAACGAGCTACTCGACAAGCCCCACCAACGATTCGAGAGATCTCAGCTTTGTAATTAAGAGCCTGGACTTTCACTAAAAAAGAACCATTTCCTTTAATCACTGTTGTTACAATAACAGAGATTTTTTGGCCGAATCAATATTAAGACGAGAATTTAAGGAAATAGAATGGATGACCCTCTCGACATTAAGAGACATATCCGGTGTGTCGAAGATTTTCCGATTAAGGGTGTTAAATATAGGGATATCACGAGCTTATTAGAAAACCCGGTCGCATTAAAAAAAGCCTATGAACCAATAGCGGACATCTCGAGGAGATTTGAACCTGATCTGATTGTAGGCATTGAGAGCCGAGGTTTCATTTTTTCTTCTCCTGTAGCCCTAGATCTTAAATTACCTCTTGTGTTAGCAAGGAAACCTGGGAAATTGCCGCATGAGAGCTTTTCAAGAAGCTTTGATCTCGAATACGGGAGCACCTCGATCGAGATTCAAAAAAATAGTCAAATAACCGAAAAAGATAAAATTCTGGTTATTGACGATTTAGTTGCGACTGGCGGGACCGCTTTAGCTTGTTGCGATCTTTTGTCGGACCACTTCGAGATAGAGAGACCGAATATATTATTTGTGGCAGTGATTGACTTACCGCTACTTGGTGGGAGTCAACGCATTCTAGAGGCAGGCTATAGCTTAGAAGTCCTCGTAACTTACAAATGAAAAAGGAAAAGTACAATGAGCGATCAGTTACCTTATCTGGTGCTTGTGAGGCACGGGCAAAGCGAATGGAATCAAAAGAATCTATTCACTGGGTGGAAAAACCCTCCCCTCACGAAACTAGGAGAAGACGAAGCAATCGGAGCAGGTAAAAAAATAAGCCGTCTCGGAATAAGTTTTTATTTACACTTCACGTCCAAACTCATTCGAGCTCAAAAGACTGGAGAACTTATTTTGACTCAACTTGGTCAAGCCGAACTAAAGACTCTGGAGAATCCCGCCTTAAACGAGAGAAATTACGGTGATCTTGCGGGGCTTAATAAAGATGATTCTAGAAAAAAATGGGGAGAGGAACAGGTTAAGATTTGGCGGCGGTCTTTTGACATTCCGCCGCCCGGAGGTGAGAGTCTTAAGGATACTGCAGACCGGGTGATACCGTTTTTTTTGAGTGACATAAAACCACATCTTCTAAAGAACAGGCATATTCTAATTTGCGCTCATGGCAATTCTTTAAGAGCGTTGATGATGCATATCGAAAATATTTCGCCTGAGGAAATTGTGAAATTAGAAATAGGAACAGGTGAGCCTATTATCTACCGTGTTAAAAATAACGGGGTATTTCTGCGTAGCGAAGAGCACTAGCGACGAGGGGGACTTGCCTGATCTATCCAATCGAGTGTTGATCGATTGAGATTGGCCATCAAAGGTTTTTCTTGTAATCGTTCTCTATTGCGATATCAATAAACTTTGCTTTCGCTTTTTCGATCAACCCCTTTTTTTTGTTCTCATTGGTGCCGACGAGCATTTCTCCAAAAGAGATTTTCTTTGGTGCCTCCCACGAATCTGGATTCCAAAGATTTGAGCGAATAATAGCTTTCCCACAGTGAAAGAAGCTTTCCTCTACCGTAATCTTTGTAACTAAAGAGGCAGGCCTCCCTCGCGCCTCAAATCTATTGAGCAACTCGTGGTCATTTCGGAGTTCAGCATTGCCATTGATTCTTAGTGTTTCTCTTGTGTTTGGCACAAAGAAAATTAGCCCTATGTGCGGATTTTCTATGATATTCTTGTGTCCATCAATAAGTTTATTCCCTGGTCTGTCTGGGATAAAAATTGTTTTTTTATCTTGCACATAGACAAATCCCGGAGCGTCTCCTTTTGGAGAACAGGTGATGACCCCCGCCGCACTGGCGGTGGACAAAATAATAAAGGGAGATTTAGTTATAAAATCTATCGATTTTTCGATAAGGGTCGCCGATTTTTTTCCTGCGGTTGCTGGATGCGCTTCTCCATAGATCTCTCGCAGTTGCTGTAGATTAGAAATCCTCATATTTTGTCAGAACCTAAATCCTTTGGTAAGAGACCTTGGAGTCTAGCAGATTTCAACCAAAGACTTGCGGTTTAGACGAAGAAAATTCATTTACCGAAAGTTGGCATTTTTCTGCGCAGTATTTGACTATTTGTTGCCTCCTCTTTTTAATTTCAAGATAGCACCAGGAGATTCTCAGATTGAACCCAAAAGCAAACGTCAACGTTCTAAGTACATTCAACAAGAAGAGAGGTGGTCTTGACTTAATTTTCGATCCTGACAGCGGTAAAGACACTCAGATCTCTGAATCTTGGGAATTTTCTGGGATGAAGCTTTATTTTGTTTTGATGGGATCTGGCACCTCGTTCACGTTGAGTGAGAGTAAGACTTACCTCAAGGTAATTACAGGAAAACTGGAAACTCCCGCATTAGGTTGTTTCGCTGAACCCTTTGAGATAAGGAATACTAATGTTAAAGAAAAAAAGATTTCCGCTGGTCCAAAGGGCGCACTTTTCGCAGTTCTTTTGGAGAATGATGAGGCACTCGATAACTTAACTGAGATGAACCAATTAAATTTCCTCGGACCTAATTCTCAAGCATTGAAATGGAAGTCGTTTGAGGAAAAGTTTGGAAGCTACACTGATTTCTTCGATGGAAAAGACTGCCATATGATGGATGGATTCCACTTATTAAATAGAGCTGGCAAGGAGATTGTATATGTGAATTTCTGGAGCTGTGGTCAGGGGGTAAACCTCTCAACTCATAACCATGCTGGCACGCCATCGGAGGAGATGCCAGCGTTTGCAGAGGTTCATTGGGTCATTAATTCCGGTACTGGACGAGGAGGGATGTTTCAAGCCACTGAAACCGGTGAAATACTTCAACTAGATACGATGAGCAAAGGTGATGAGCATGGACCCTACTTCGAACTTGACGAAAAAAAGAACAAGCCACTCTTGAGATCCAATGGTGCTGTCAAATACGGATGGCATGGTTGGCAAGGCGGTTACAACAGTGACTTAACGAAATCATATGACTTTGTAGCTGCATTTGAAATTAACCCAGATTTCGCCTTGATAAAGACTTGACCAGTCCACAACGTCTCTTAAAGGATGTTACTGCCATAGGTCTCAAGCACTATGTGCCACTCTCTTTCTGGGAAATCTCTTTCATTTTTTAAACAAAACTTTTTGATTGAGCGTCTCAGTCTTTCTATGTCTCTCCCAAACTGAATTTCTTTTTGTTTCAAAGGCTGGGCCTGATCGAAGTCTAGAAAAAAAATCTTCTTCGAGTTTCCAATGAGAATATTCTCAATGTTGAGATCCGGATGCATGAAACCCTCACGATGGAGAGATTTGATCGCGAGGCCTAATTCTTTAAGCATGTCCGATGATAGATTTTTTGCAGCTAGATTTTCTCCGAAGGTCGTTGCTTTCTCTATTTCCTGTGTTATCAGTTCTGCTCTGTAGAAAATGCCTTTTCGAATAATTCGTGCAGCGATTGGCCTAGGAACTGGCAAACCCAAGTCAAACATTTTTTTTAAGCCATCAAACTCTATGTGTGCCCTGGTCTTCGTCAGTCCCGTCCAGAGATAATGACTTGTTACAAGTTTTCGAATTAATCCGCCTCGTTTATAGGTTTTATGGACTAAGTCCAATCGACAGTCTCTAAAAAATGTGACCGTTCCCCGTCCAGCTTCCTTTCTGCCTGATTCCAATGCTTGATTATCTTCAAAATGAGTGAAAATATTTTCACTAATATCAGGTAGATCCTCATTCAGAATAATAAAGGTCCTCTTGTTTCGAAGAATTTTTGTAGCCATAGAGTATATTTTTTTTTTAAGCTGATAGGATGAAAAATATATGTGTATTAAGGCTATCAGCATTAGGCGATTGTTGCCATGCGTTGTCTATTGTGCAAGCTCTGCAGCGTAACCTACCTGAGTCAAATATTTCTTGGGTTATAAATAAAAATGAATATCAGCTATTTAGAGATATACCAGGAGTAGACTTTATCGTTGTAGACAAAGAGAATTTGGTGAAATCCTTCTCAAAAATATTGTTAAGCAAAAGNAGAAAAGTATTTGATGTCATGCTTAATCTTCATGCTTCTGCTTCTGCTAACTTTATCAGTTTGGCTATAAGAGCTGAGAGAAAAATAGGGTATGACAAAGCCCGAGCTAGGGATAAGCAAAACTGGTTCTGCAATGAGTATATTCAGCCAGCCAGCAACCAACACGTTGCTGATGCCATGTTTGGATTTCTTCGCCATCTTAATATAAAGGAAGATAAGCCGTGGTGGGAACCGCTTCAGCTCCGCCCTGAAGAGGAAATAGTAAAAAAATATGTCTCTGTGAAGGAACGCATATGCTTGATAAGTCCATGCAGCAGTCAGCGGTACGGGGACAAATATAATCGCAGTTGGTCGGTTGAAAAATATATCGAAATAATTAGATATTTGTCTGAGGAAAAAGGGTTTCGAGTAATCGTTTCGGGAGGTCGCTCCCCGATAGAGAGGAGCTACTCTGAGCAAATCGATAACTCGGATTTTGAGAACAATGTGTTTAACTTGATTGGGAAAACATCGATTCGTGAGATGGCTGCGTTGGTTAAGCTTTCGGATTTAGTAATTTCGCCCGATTCCGGTCCAGCACACGTCTCTACCGTGATGGGAACGCCAGTTATCGGACTATACGCTATGAGNAATCCTAAACGGAGTGGACCTTTCNATTCAAAAAGTCTGTTAGTGAACAAATACCCGGAAACATTAGCCAAATACTATAAAGTTTCTTCNGAGAAAGTTAAGTGGGGNAAGAAAGTNAAAGATCCGCGAGCTATGGACATGATCGAGGTGGCAGATGTCTGTGAGAAGATCGAACAGTTTTTAGCAGACAAAGTGGGTTAATATTTATATTTTAGTAAAAGAGGTTTTTGGATGACTTGGGATATTAATCAAGCGACCGACTGGTACGAAAGACAACCCTGGCTGGTCGGATGTAATTTTATCCCTAGTACTGCGATTAACCAATTAGAAATGTTTCAGGAGGATACGTTCGATAAAGNGACCATCGAGNNTGANATTGGTATNGCGANAGATTTAGGTTTCAACAGCCTTAGAATTTACTTGCACGATCTTCTTTGGAACGATCGAGATAGCTTTAAACACCATTTGAATATAGTCTTGAACGTTTGCGCCTCTCAAAGAATAAAACCTATTCTAGTTCTTTTTGATGATTGTCATCGCGCTTATCCAAAGTTAGGGGTTCAACCAAAACCAGTGCGAGGAGTTCATAACTCAGGTTGGAAACAAAGCCCGGGGCTCCTGATAGTGCACGAAATTTTTGACAAAACAGTGAAAAAAAAAGAACTTGAGAGACTTCAAACTTTCGTTCAAGAGGTAATTGATCAGTACAAAGAGGATGATCGGATNCTAATGTGGGACTTATACAATGAACCTGGTCAACTCCCTGTTGGGAAAAAATCTTTAAGCCTGCTCAAGCACACTTGGGCTTGGGCGCAAGAGGTGAGACCCAGACAGCCGCTAACAGCGTGCCTTGATGGTTCCGTAGGCAGTGAGATTATTAAATACAATCAGGAAAAATCGGATGTTATTACTTTTCACCAGTACGAATCTGGNAAGTTGCTTGAAAACATAGCTAAACTGAAAAAGCTCGAGAGACCGTTAATTTGCACCGAATATATGGCAAGGGAATTGGGTACCACTTTTGAATTCAGTTTACCGATTTTCAGAAAGAATAAGGTTGGGTGTTATAGCTGGGGTTTAGTTGCAGGTAGGAGTCAGACTCACTTTCCATGGTCATCCGTCAAACANTTACAGAGACTTAAAAAAGAAAAAGCGTTTATAGAAGACTACGAGGATATTCCTGAGCCAGAAGTCTGGTTTCATGATATTTATCGAAAAGATGGCACTGCGTTTAATGAAAGCGAAGTAGAATTTATAAGAAAAATACTGGAGCGCACTTAAATCATCTCGAAAAAAATTTCGGTATCTGTTTAAAATTGTGAAACTAGTTGCCTTCTTTTTTACGGTAAAGTCAGCATTCATTTGTTAAGTTGGTAGGTAGTTAAATGTGGTTATTCATAAATTTTGTAGTGATATCGATTTCCAGGTCACTATTTCATCCCCTGATTAGCAAGAGTATTCTCGTCTTGAAATTCAAAGGGAGAAAGACAGGGAAGAGATATTTGATACCGGTAAGTTATTACGAGTACTCAAAGCAGCGGTTAGTTTGCGTTACTGACCGTCCTAATATTTGGTGGAGGAACCTAATATCAATAGAAGAAATAGAGATTATCTTTCGAGGGAAAATGCTTAAGGCATCTGTCGAGGTCGAATGTGAAAATGATGAGCTAATTAAGGCCCATCTAGCCGCGCTCTGCGAGCACAGCCGAGTCGATGGATTTTTCGCTAAGGTTAGATATAAACAGGGCAAACCGATAGAAGAGGATCTAAAAAGAGCTGCATCGAGAATGACCTCGATCGAGATAAATTTACCGACTTAAAAGATCTAAGCGAAAAAACTCTGAAGAATCATCTGGGTGCCGAGAAAAAAACAGCACGGTGCCGCTTGGTTATTTTAGTCAGACTTTGGATAAATCTGTTGGAAAACTTTAAATTGAATGGCTTGGTTCGTTAAGTTGTTCTGTAGGATCAGTCATTAACGTGATTTCACATCCTTTCATAACAGGACTGTTAGTAGGGTTTTCTCTGATTATTGCATTTGGTGCCCAAAATATCTTTGTCCTCAATCACGGTCTGATGAGACTTTACGTTTTTCCAATTGTTTTGTTTTGTTCGTTAGCGGATTTCACCCTGATTTGGCTTGGCATCGCTGGCATAGATTATTTTGAGGATTCTCTCGAGCTTTATAAAGCTGAGATATTGGCATTTGCGGCANCTTGGCTATTGTTTTACGCGATANTTAAGCTCAAATCGGCTGCAGTNGGAAACATTCTCAGGGAAAACTCTGGGCCTGGTTATGCTAGCCTGAGCCAAACGTTCGGCACTTTGTTGNTTGTTACCTTTGGNAACCCCCATGTTTATCTCGATACGGTGCTTTTAATTGGAACAATCTCAATGCAGTTCTCTGCGGTGGAAAAGGCATACTATGGCCTTGGGGCATGTCTTGCGAGCTTGACCTTCTTCTTTTCGCTAGGTTATCTCGGCGTCTTTCTCGGCAGATTTTTAANCACTGCCTGGATTTGGAGGCTGATTGATATTGGTATCGCAATTATANTGTTAANCATTTCGCTCTCTATGCTAGAGGGTGGAGGATGGATAAAGGTTTGAGTTTTGCGTCCTCTGGACTAAGATAGTCTGCATTATTGGCTACGATTTTGGCGCGAAGTGGATTGCGGAGAGCCGATTTAAGTTTTTGGAGTCCTATCTTCGAGAAGACGAAAGATTCCATTTTTATCGGTATAAATTCAATGTATTGATGTGAAAAGAAAGCATGGCTGAGTTGTTTTATAAAACGATTTCATGGAATTGCAAGAGTACATGGAGAAAGTCGGCTAGTAACACCCTCTGGTGCCTGTTGGGGTGCTCAATCGGAGATTTCGGCACAATTTTATTCTTCCAAGTGAGTGGTATTCCTTTCCCGATAATGGGTGTCATGGCCCTCGCGATTGTTAATGGCCTGATTACTTCAGTCCTGCTTGAAACTTTTATACTTTTGCGTCAAATGACGTTTCCCGACGCGTTGAAAACCGCTTTTGGGATGTCATTTATTTCTATGCTCGCCATGGAATTATCTATGAATACTGTGGATTTAGTCCTTGCCGGCGGAGTTTTGGTATGGTGGGTAGTGCCCTTGATGCTGATAGCAGGCTTTCTTGTGCCATGGCCGTATAACTATTATCGGTTGAAGAAATATGGTGTTTCCTGTCACTGAACAATTACTGTCCCGATTGACCTTCTAATAATCTTCAGTGAGTAATTAATCGCAACCTCTAAATTGCCCTGAAGGGAAAAGATCGAAAAGGCTGTACGTAACATTTAGATCCACGATTGAATCAGTAATTTGGCTAATATTGCTCAAACTCTCGTAGGCGCCGCATGCCTCAAACGGCCCGCATATCAGCCCATCCTCATCAGCGTCAGTCCCCGCTATAACAAAATAATCTCCGGTTTCCACGTTTTCGAATTCAGTAGAGTAGACTCCCCCTTGAGAGTTTATGAGTGAGCAATTCTCTTGGCGAAGGCTGGACGCATCAAGCAATACTACATGGAGTTTTCCAACGCTTCCTCTTCCGTCACCTGTAGGCATAAATGCACTAACAGGCACTGACACATTATTCGCATCCGTGGTTACCGTAATCTCCAGCTCGTTTGAACCGTCAGATAAAAGACTGCGTTCAATAGTAGCGGCATAAGTGCCTAACCCGCTCGGTCCGATATCTGCGGCTCTTACAACAAGCGCATCAGAGTTCGATGATACGTTTACTTGAGTTATCTGGCTGTTAGTATCGCCAGAATTTCTTACTTCAAAATTTAGACTTAGAAGCCCAGAACCAAAATTTAATGAAGTAGGACTTACCACTGCGTTTGCTGTGGGCTCTGCTGGTTGCGGGAGGGGCTCATTGGGTTGCGGTGTTGGAGAGATGCCTGCTAATTGCTCAGCGATGCGAACGGCGTTAAAAGCGTCAATAAGACCGGTGCCGAATGAGTCGTCTCTCCCTGTTTGACCTACATCTAGCACTATTGTTCTATTGTTTAACGCTTCGTCAAATTCATCGGGTGTGAGATTGGGGTGCACCGATTCCATAAGGGCAGCAACACCCGCAACATGAGGGGCTGCCATCGATGTTCCGTTGAACTGTTCGTAGCCTGATGCGTTTAGCGATAGCCCTACAGTGCTTAGCACCCCGTCGCCAATGCCATCTCCATTAGCATCTGCAAAAGATTGCCCCCCTGGAGCAGAGACGTCTACTGATGAACCAAAATTAGAATATTGAGCCAGCACGACGTCAGAAGGACTTCCTCCCGATCCATGAGAGGCAGCTGAGACTGACACCACTCCGTCGTAGGAGGCCGGGTAACTTGGCTCACTAGTCGATTCGTTCCCTGCTGCTGCAATGATGATTACTCCCTGAGCCCTAACATCTGCATAGACGTCTTGCGCTACTCGGCTGAAACCTCCTCCACCTAAACTCATGTTTATGATATCTGCTCTCTCATTTGGAATCGTGCCCGAGTCATTAGGCAATTGTGCTGCATACAGATTTCCTTGCAGAATATCAAATGTGGAACCGCAACCGCAGCTTCCCAGAACCCTAATGGGCATTATAGACACGGATCTCCCTACCCCTGCCACACCAATTCCATTGTCAGTAGGCGCGGCGACAGTGCCCGCGACGTGAGTTCCGTGGAAAGAAGTGCTGTCTGCAGGCCCTATATCTGTAGCATCAGAATCTATTCCCGGGGTCGCATCACCATCAATGTCTGCCTCTGAGACGAAATCGAATCCATATTTTAATTTGCCAGTTGAATCTGAAGCGTCTGTATCTACATCCGCCCAATCTGGATGTGCCTCTGGACCAGTCAATGGGACTATACCGGTATCTAATACCGCGACGAGCACGTCTTGAAGCCCCTGAGCATTGTTAATGTTACTGTCCCAAGCTTCCTCCAGCCTTATAAGCGAATAATGAGAAGCAAACTGCTCTGATACTAACGACGCATTGTCATTAGGTAACGCCTTCAACCTTCTTGTAAAATTAATCCCGACGGATTTCAAAGAAGTTATAGATGGGTCACTGTCAATTCTTTTCCCTATTAAGATCGTAAGCAAAAGCTCTTGTTGGTCAGGGATTGTGTCTTGGTTTAGATCTTCTGAATTAAATCTAAACACGTCAGCATCCTCCTCTGACCATGGGACAGGTGTCTGACCGACACTTTTCGCCAGTTCGACCCAGCCTTGAGCTGAGTAGTCTTGCATCCCTGTTTTAAGTAGGCCAGTCCCAGCGCCTCCATCTAAGGTCATACCCATCGCATTTATCATGGTTTCTTGAGCTGAGGAAATTTGAGCTTTGGAGGCTGTAGCCATCTCTTCTGAGAATGTTGACGAGGTGGTCATAATCCACTGGCCAGCCCGCGCTTTACTGCAGTTATTAGTACCGTCACACGAGCGAGCAAGACTCGATAGCCGGCTACCATTCCTTGTCTCTGCACCGCCATCTGAATCTGCTATCGACAGGAAATAAGCTGCTTTCCCGCTGAAAACACTTACCTCAATAAGAAAGTTACCATCCTCCGGAAACATTAGGCTCTCAACCGCCGTTACGCTGAGAGAGGCGTCAACGAGTTCCGCAGTTCCATCACCGAAATCTTGATATAAGTAGAGATCAAGGTCGTTCTCCTCGGATTCTGTATCGATGTCNAGACGTATTGATTTGCCAGACACACCAGAGACCGAATACCAATCAATGGCATCTGTTTCTCTGTCTGCAAAGCCTGCGATTGCGGAGTCACTCGCTATTGGCTGAGCATTTTGTTGGCTATTATTATCACCGTTCTCAGTAAGTGTATCTGCATCTACTCCAAGCCCNGGTGCTGCTGTGATAGTAATCTGAATCTTTCCGGAACTATCATTGTTACCAAAGTTTAGNGAGGATGAGTCAACNTCAATCTCTACCGGCACTTGTTTCTCAACCTCAACTACNGGCCCGATGCGGTCGGTGCCGCAACTGATTAGAAGTAAGAGCGAAATTAAAATTAAAGNTTTTGCAGCCTTAGCGAGAATATTGAGCACGCCCATGCCTTTCCCTCCTTGCGTTCTGAGATTTAATTTACACTAGATTGCGCGTCAAAAGGCAAAAATTTTTTTGGTGCTCAGACTTTTAAAGGTTTCTCTGATTTCAAGCNTATGATTTGTGCAAATTTTTTTTTTCAGCAGAATCTCCAAAAATTTTGCAGAGGTAAAGCGCATCACCGTTCAACCAATTTTAACCTTATTAACCCCTGTCAAAAAAAATAAATCATTGGAGCGAGGCGATGGTATTCCAAATTTTTAGCTCTATTTAAAATGCAGCTATTTTAGTTCTCGATAATAACTTTATTTTTACAGGACATCGTGCTTTACCCTTTAAAGTCCGCGTCTTGTTCAGAGCCTTTATTTGCCTTTTCCCTCCCAGTATCAGTCTGTCTATAGGGGATATAGGAGGACCATTTAATTCGATTGGGCCTGTCAGTTTGTTTTGATGAGGCCTTATACCGCATCAAAAAAAAGAACGCTATAAAAGAGACAATACCAACTATTCCTAAAAATCCAGTCAATAGGCTCATGCTCATCTGCTGCGCAATTTCATTAGTAGTCGCAGGATTTCAATATAAAGCCAAATTAAAGTTGCTACCAACGCCATGGCTCCAAACCACTCTATGTATTTTGGGGCGCCTTGTTCATGCGCTTGCTCAATAATGTCGAAGTCAAGGACTAGGTTCAAAGCAGCGATTGCCACCACAAACAAGCTTATCCCGATGCCAAAAGCGCCATTATCGGTAAGAAATGAAAACGAAGTCCCTGTGAAAGCGGAATAAATAAGGTTTGCTATATAAGTCAGAAAAATCCCTACCGTGGCGGAGAAAATGATCAGCAGAAAATTCTGGGTTGGTTTAATTATCCCGCTCTTGTAAGCGAAAAGCAGAGATGCAGCGACGAAGAAGGTAAGTGAGACAGCTTGAATAACTATTCCTGGGAACATCATCTCCGCCTGTTCAGACATTAGTCCAATTCCGAACCCCATTCCCACAGCATAAATTGGCGCGGTTTTAGGGGCCAGGTGGGGACGAGGCTTTACAATCCATCCAATGAAAAAAAACCAAAATCCGAATGTGGCGATACCACTTATGACAGCAACCATTGCCCCTAGCGCCGAAACTGCGCCCATCAAGGGACTTTCACTACTCCAGCTTAATGCCGCCGCGAGTACCGTCAAGAAAAGCAGCATCCCAGTCTTATCTACAGCGCCTTGCAAAGTCATCTTTTCATGCAAGGATGAGGATTGTCTTGCGAAAATATCTGACCTTATCAAGGGGTTGCCAGACCTGCCAAAGGTATCGAGGGCTGAATGTTTACTCATATTTTGTTCTCCTTTTGCCATGATATTATCTCTCTGGATACGATAAAAATAAAGATACAGTTTTGTTATTCGACAGCAGATTTTTTTTAAGCTTATCTTTTCTAAACTTGTGTAATTGACAAGGAGATCAGCCGATGAAACGTAAGATCAAGGGAATCACCGTCACAGGGCTCATGCGCCAATCAGCGAAGTACAACGCAAACAGGATCTCAGTAGTCGCAGGCGAGAGAAGATTAACTTACTCAGAGGCTTGGAACCGCGGTGTTAGGCTGGCGAACGGATTCTCGTCTATGGGGCTTTCTCGTGGCGATCGTGTCGCTGTCCTTGAAGACAATAGCATAGAAGCTCAGGATTTTTTCTTAGGGTCCGCTATAGCAGGACTCGTCAGAGTTCCGTTGTATGCAAGAAATTCTGCTGAAAGCCATGCCCACATGATTAATCAGACGGGGACTAAAGCACTAATGGTCACTAAGAAATATGAGAGCGAAATACGAGAAGCGTTAACCAAAATAAAAACGGTTGATCACTTTTTAGTCAGGGATGAGGGTTATGAGGACTGGTTGAATAACTTCTCAGTGGTTGACCGCCCTATCTGCATAGACCCGGAAGACTGGTACATAATCCGGCATACAGGTGGAACAACGGGTAAACCTAAGGGCGTTGCTTATAGCCACAAGACATGGATTAGTGCGGGCAAAGATTGGTTTTACAACTTCCCTCCAATGCATGCGGGTGACGTTTGTTTGCACGTCGGTCCGATCTCCCATGGCAGTGGATACCTTTATACGCCAACTTGGCTTTCTGGAGGAGTGAACCTTCTGCTTACAGAATTTGATCCGGACAAGGTTTTGGATGTAATGGACCGAGAAAAGGTATCCTATATGTTTCTAGTCCCGTCAATGCTCAACGCTCTTGTTCGTTGTCCGAAGGCCAAGAGTCTAGATCTGCCTTCGCTAAAAGTTATTCAGATTGGGGGCGCACCAATAGCTGATGAGACAGCTTTACTTGGTCGTGAGATTTTTGGTGATGTTCTTTATCAAGGCTATGGTCAGACGGAGGCTTTACCGGTTTGCATGATGGGTCCGGATGAATGGTTTTCTTCGGTTGAGGGATCGAACCCGCTTCGTTCAGCCGGACGGGCCCTGCCGTTCGCCTACTTAGAAATTCGCGACACTAGTGATCCAGAGATTAATTTGCCCATCGGAATAGAGGGTGAAATTGCAATAAAGTGCGAAGGACAAATGACCGGGTTTTGGGAAAATAAAGAGGCCACGGGCGAGCGAATTTCATCAGATGGGTTCGTTCTAACTGGAGACATTGGTAAGCTGGATGAAAACGGGTACTTATATGTTTTGGATCGCAAAGATGACATGATTATCTCTGGCGGCTTTAACATCTGGCCCGCCGAGCTAGAGAATATTATCTTAAGTCATCCCAAAGTTTCTGAAGTAGCTGTTTTTGCAGGGCCTCATGAAAAGTGGGGAGAGACCCCCATCGCTGTCTGTGTAATATCAAAGGGTGCAGAAGTTGCCGAGTCAGAAATTATGGAGCTTTGCAGTGATAAGCTAGGTTCGTATAAGAAACCAACTAAAGTAATTTTTCAGACTGAACCACTGCCTAAGAGCCCTGTTGGAAAGATACAAAGGAAAATATTGCGAGAACCATATTGGGATAAAGATGATAGGCGCGTCAAGGGAGCTTAATCAGATCTTGTTTGAACAAAACTAGAATCATACGTTGTGTCGCGATCCAGAAATATAGACAATAAAAGGAACAAAAAAAATAAATAGCGAACTGGGAGATGGCGATGGGGCTTAATTTACAAGCAATGGAAAAGATCACTGCAGACGTTCAAATGAAAGATCTTAAATGGGTTGAGGTAGGAGAGGGATCCTACTTCAAGGTTCTTACAGTTCATGAACCAACTAACACGGTAGCTTTCAGCTATAAGATGGATGGTGGCGCACCAGATTTCCCTTCACACTTCCATATCTGCAGAGCCATGGCTTGGACGGTGCGAGGTTGGTACGGATATCGTGAGTCTAAGAACCCGATTGAGAGTCGAATTTTGACCGGCATGTTCTCTTATGAAGCCGCCGGTTCGTTTCACACTCCCTTTAGTGACTGCCCAGAGGGTTTTGAGACTGTCGGAATTTTTGAGGGAGACACAGAGGTTCTTCTTCAGAATCATTCGGAGCCTGACCCGAATTCAGACAGGATAGGGGATTTAACTGTAAGCGATTTCATCGCTTGGTCCAGCTCTTCAACTCATATAGTGCACTCGGACGGGGCCATATCTGGAAATCCGACGTTCAAATACGACTTTACTGGTGGTGTGAATGCTTTTAGTTGAGGATAATCTTTTTTCCGCTTTTGGATCTAAACTTTGAAACACAAAAAACGAATATTAACCGGTGTAACGACTAGCGGAAGTCCCCATATCGGAAATCTTGTTGGGGCAGTCTTGCCGGCGATAGAGGCGAGCAAATCGGAAGAAACGGACTCTTTTCTTTTTTTGGCAGATTACCATTCGTTGATAAAAAATCACGATCCCCAGCTCACGCATAATTCAAGCCTTGAGGTCGCCGCTACTTGGTTGTCTTGTGGTCTGGATCCTAAAAAAGTTACTTTCTATAGGCAGTCGGATGTGCCCGAAATCATGGAATTGGCTTGGGTTCTTGGTTGTATGACAGCTAAGGGATTGCTGAATCGCTCTCATGCCTATAAGGCTGCCGTGGCCAATAATGACCAAGAGGGCTCGGCTGACCTTGATCGTGGAATAACGATGGGATTGTTTAATTACCCTATCTTGATGGCTGCTGACATTCTGATGTTCAACGCGGATCTAGTGCCTGTTGGAAATGATCAGAAGCAGCATCTAGAAATGACTAGAGATATTGCCAATAGATTTAATCACCATTATGGAAAGATTTTTACAATCCCTGAAGATCAAATTAGCGACGACGCCGGAATTATTCCTGGGTTAGATGGTAGAAAGATGAGCAAAAGCTACAGAAATGTTATTCCGATTTTTACTGATAAAAATAATCTGGGTAAGTTGATTAAGAGAATTAAAACTAACTCATTGGAACCTGGCCAGCCAAAGGAGCCGTCGACCTGCAATTTATTTAAAATCTTGAAAGCTTTTGGAACTCCCATAGAAATCGAGGATATGCGTCGAAGCTACGAAGAGGGGCTTGGTTGGGGTAAAATTAAGGAAGTTCTTACTGAAATCGTTGATAACAAGCTTTCGCCTTTTCGCGAAGAATATCAAAGGGTGATATCGGATCGACATCATCTTGAGACTACCCTAAACGAAGGCGCTGAAAAAGCGAGAGGGGCAGCTGCTCCTGTCCTAAAACGGGTCCGAGACGCTGTTGGGATAAAGAGTTTTAATTGAACTAAAATTAGTTAAGATTAACGTCTAATGGGCTTGTCGTCGATCAGGAGCCATCGCTAGGATCTGTGCCCATTTCACTCTCATCATCTTGATCGATACTCGACCCCGACCCCTCTCTCTCAGTCTCTACCCTCAAAAAAGCTAAAGGAGATATTTCGTTATCTAATTTAAGAAACTGAGATATTTCTTTTGAGGTGTCATCTGCGAGCACAATGACTCTATTTTTCGTCAAGTGTGCAGATTGATATCTGGTGCCCAATTCATAGAAAAAATTTGTGTATTTTTGAGGTAGATACACTACAACTATGCCGCCCACGGTTTTCACTGCTTTATAGGCAGCGGAAAAACCACCTGGGTTTGAGCCTGGTGCTCCCGATTCTTGAAAACTCTCCATATCCTTAGCTCCTTCGATGAAGGTCATATCAATGAAGCCAGTCAATCTTGCGTTAATTAACGCTCGAAGCTTTCTGATCTCACGAGGATCACCACTCAGTTTTGGCATTTGTTCGTAAAAGGCTTTGGCTTTTTTTCGTTCCTTTGTTTCCTTCAGTCCTTTGAACAAAGCCATGATTACTTAAGCCTCGCTCTTAATTTTGTTGCTGTCTCAGTCAGAATTTGACTTATCCTTGATTCGGACACAGAGATTACGTCTGCAATCTCCTTAAGGGTTAGTTCTTCAACGTAGTATAAAGACAATATTAACTGAGAACGCTCAGGAAGATCGCCTATGAGAGTCTTCAGTTCATCAAGTGTTTCTTGTTTTTCTAGAACGTTTGATGGCTCAGATGCCTCATCATGTTGATCTGGCACCAAATCTGGGCTTGCATCAGAGCTAACTGAGTCGCTTCCTTGAGCTATAAGCCTCTCTTTTTCAAAAGTCTCGATATCTTTTCCGAGGTAGACCGCAACTTCCGCGCTGGTAGGAGTTCTGCCAAGATGATTTGAAAGATGCGTTATTGCAGCGCTTTGTTCTCTTTTTATATTTATTGTGGTTCGTGTCGCAGGAGAGAGTCTTCGAACTTCGTCAAGCATGGCTCCCCGAATCCGTGTTCTCGCAAACTGATCAAAAGTGACTCCCCTTGCGTCATCGTAAGAGCTAGACGCCTGCATAAGCCCTTCTAGCCCAGATTGCATTAAATCTTCAACTTCAATAGTAGCCGGGAGGCGAGTTTTTAAGTAAAGAGCTGTTCTTTTGACCAAAGAATAGTGCTCTGGCGTTAACTTAAGCTTTTCTTTACTTGCAATTTGAAGATACTGGTCTATGGCCATTTGTGAACTAGAATGTTTAATTATTTAATTCCAATCTTAGAACAGCCGAACCATTTTGAATAGTCATCATAGACTATAAGTTTTTCTCTACGGCCATGGATATCTCAACGAAATTCTTCCACGATCTGCTATTTGGAAATAGCTGAGGTAGCGGCTTTCTTCTTATTATTGACATTCGGATATCCGGATCTTCAAGCANAGTTCCCATAAATCCAATTGGCTCTCCCAAGAAAGACATACAAAGCCCGTTCATNTTTTCATAAAGCTNCCGACCTGATTCGGTATCTCTNGTACGGTTCGGTANAAGAAAGGTCGATGCAATATTTTTTCTCTCNTTCTGCAGCTTTATAACTCCATANGCATCNGCAATCGATGAGGGCTCATCCACCATTACTATTAAAGATAAATCGCAAGCAGCAAGCATCTCAGTATTTTGATGAGAAATACCCGCAGCGATGTCAAATATCATGTAGTCATCAGAGCTTTGGTCGCGCAGGTTTTCTATGAGATTTGCGATGCTCGGAGGCGGCAGATTGGCAAGCGAGCTGTCTCCTGATGCTCCCGGGATCAGATTCATTCCACCAAAACATGGAATCTGCACGTCTTCCAGCCTCGCATCATTAAACAGGAAATCGGAGAGAGATAGCTTCGGTGTGACGCCCAAAAAAAGCTGAGCATTTGCAAGGCCCATGTCCGCATCGAGCAGAGAAACCTCTCTTCCTAGATTCTGCAGGGCCAACCCGATATTTACTGCTGTGGTAGTTTTCCCGACTCCGCCTTTCCCGCTGGCTACCCCAATGAATTTAACCACCTATTCCTCCTGTTTATTTCCAAGGCCCGGTAGCTGTGCCATTTATTTCTGCGCCACTGTCCGCCAGATAGTTTAACGCAGAAGGTAGGTCAGAGCATAGGTCTAGGCGAGTGAGGATTAAGGGAGGTTGTATATTGTGTGTTTCAGAAAAGAATTCCTCGCTATTGAAGTTTTGATCCGCTCCGCTACAGATCATTACGGTGCTATCTGTTATCAGTGAGTGCGTAATTACGTTTTGCGTAAAGGTGTAATCGACCTCAATGAATATTCGATTAAAGCAGCCTTTCATTGTTGCAACTTTATCCAATATTGAAGGGTCCTCGCTGGCTAGATAACTCTGTTTCCACTTTGATAAAACGGACATTAGGCCTTTGTCTGGATTAATATTGCCTAGATCTATCAGCAAGACCTTCTCTTCTCGACATATCTGATTTAGAAGTCGTTTTAATGTCTCAGTTTTTCCCGAACCTGGTTTTCCCATTATGATATTTACGCTCTGCCACTTATTGCACTCTTCGATAGGTGCTAGATCAAATCCACAAGATTCGATTTTTTTATCGATTTCAGAAATGCGAATAGCTTTCTCTTTCTCTTTCTGCTCTTTAATCTCAAGCATGGCGCTCTTTATATCCGCAATTTCAGTGTTTAACTTTTCTATTACTGCCCAAGGGTTTTTTCCCTTCTCTCTCGAGCTTGGTTTTGGAACCTCCTTATTGGAATTTGCTTCCAACGCATGTCGAAAAGCCTCTGACCTACCTTTTTCTTTATTTTGCGCTTCATTGGTATCTTCGTTCTTGCTCACCCCAACAATCACCTCAGTTTTATTGCCCACTTTATCTGAAGAAATTATAAGAGCTTCCTCTCCATGTTCGCTCTTTATTTTTTCGAGAGCCGTTTTAGAATCAGCTTCTAGGTATCTTTTTAGTTCCATTACTCTTCAACTCCGTTTTCTGATTTTTCTTCAAGTTCTATGGTTTGAATAATTTTGATTGATTGATCATCGGGGACTTCTCTATATGACAAAACTTTTACGTCTTGACTCGCGCGTCTTAGTAGTTTGGCAAGCCAAGGTCGTAATATTGGTGAAACTACTAGAACCGCTTCTTTTTCTGTTTCCTCTAACTGTTTTATTGATTGAGAGATAGCTGAAAAGAAGCTTTCCGATAAGTTCGGCTCCAAAGCAACATCGTCAATGCTTGTGGAAGATCGAACTAGATCCGATAGCAATTGCTCTAAGCCAGGGTCTAAGGTCAATACCTCTAGAGTCTCTTGCTCCTGGCTCGCCTCTTGGACAATTAATCGTCCCAACCGAATTCTAACCATTGCTGTAAGTGCCTCCGGATCTTTTGTATTAGCTACTCCCTCTGAGACTGTCTCTAGTAATGTCCTCATATCTCTCAGCGGAACGCCTTCAGCTAGAAGGTTCTGTAAAATCTTCACAAATGAGCTAAGAGGCAGCTGCTCTGGGATAAGCTCCTCAAGCATTTTCGGAGACTGCTCTCCTATTCGATCCAACATCTCTTGGGCAATGTCAAACGTCATAAACTCGTCAGCATTTGCTCGCAGAATCGAATTCAAATGGGTAGCTATCACTGTGCTAGGGTCGACGACCGTGTAACCTACTGCTTGCGCGTATTCTTTATCTCCTTCGTTTATCCATACAGCCTCTAAACCAAACGCGGGGTCCTGAGTTTTTATTCCGTCGACTTCTTCAAGAACTTGTCCTGGGTTGATTGCGAGTTCCTTCCCCATCTCTATTTGTCCAGAGCCTCGTGATGATCCATTTAAGACAATCTTGTAATTGTTAGGAGAGCTATCTAAGTTGTCACGTATCCTTATAGTGGGGAGTAAGAAACCGAAATCTGATGACAATTTCTTCCGAATTCCTTTCGTTCTCTGGAGAAGCTTGCCGTCATGGCTCTCATCTATCAGCGGGATGAGTCCGTAGCCTAGCTCAATTCCTATCACATCCACCTGGCCTGCGTCATCCCAATCCAGATCAAGAACCTCTTTTGAAGTTTCTTGAACGATCTCATCTCTCGCATCCTGTTCCATTTTTTTGGTACCCATTTTTTTCAAAGCATACGCTAATGCGACTGCTGAAAGGCCCAAACTCAGAAAAACAGCGTTCGGCATTCCAGGAATTAAGCCGAGCAGGGTAAGCGTGCCCCCAGCAAGTCCAAATGCGAGGGGGTTACCCAGCTGTTTCGTAGCTTGTTCGGGTGCGGACTCNTCCGTGGTTACCCGAGCAACTATAATGGCTGTCGCAAGTGATAAGACGAGNGCAGGTATTGTTGCCACNAGTCCATCACCGATCGTGAGCAAAATATATGCGCGCGTAGCCTCGTTAAATGATAGATCGTGTTGAAGCATCCCGATGGTTAATCCGCCTACCAGATTGATCAAGAGGATTAGAATCGCGGCAACAGCATCTCCACGAACAAATTTCGAGGCGCCGTCCATCGATCCGAAAAAATCTGATTCTTGAGCAACNTGCTCTCGTCTNTGTTTTGCGGTTTCTTGATCTATCACTCCAGCATTTAAGTCAGCATCGATGGCCATCTGTTTTCCTGGCAGGGCATCCAGGGTGAACCGCGCGATTACTTCCGATATTCGCCCGGCCCCTTTGGTAATAACAATAAAATTTATTATCATTAAGATCGCGAAGACAATGAAACCAACCGCATAGTTGCCACCTATGACAAACTGCCCAAAGGCCTCGATCACTTTTCCTGCTGCATCCCCTCCTTGATGTCCTTCCAAAAGAACTACTCGGGTTGAGGCAACGTTTAAACCTAGTCTAAGGACAGTTGCGAAAAGAATCACCATAGGAAAGGACGAGAAGTCCATTGGGCTAGAGGTGTTTATAGCAACCATAATGATAAGTAGCGCCAAAATGATATTGAAAGTAAAGAAAATGTCGAGCATAAAGGCGGGTAGGGGCAGCACCAGCAAAGCAATCACCATTAGCACTGCGGCCGGGATAGCAAGAGATGTTGCTAATGTAATTGCTGAACCACTTTTGAGAAAGTGTCGAAAATTCGTCAAAATATTGAGCGCAAAGTCCACTTTAATGCCTTATCTTCTAATTAATTCGTCAATCGCCTTTCTTAACCGGCGGGTTGAAGATAGTTAGCAGATTCTGTGCCAACCTCGAGTTTTCTTACTAATCGTAGGTTTTCATTAAAGAATTACACGAATTTACCGATCTCTTACCTGTTAACTTAAGGATCTCAAAGATGTGCCTGCGTACTTTTAAATTAATGTTTTTATTTACTCCGTTTACGCTTTGCGGGTGTGTGCAAAATTATGCTCCATCAATACCGGATGGCTATTCCCAACCTATATATGGGGTGGGCTATGCGGTAATTGAGGTGCAAAATGGTTCCTCTGTTGAGGAGAAACGACTCATGGCGGTAAAAGCCTCTAAGTTAGAGGCATACAAATCTTTAGTAGAGCAGCTCTACGGACAATACGTTGAGGTGAGCGGTCAAATGACAAATTCGAGGATTGGAGAAGAAGTCTTTAGATCTAGGGTAGAGGGCATTATTTATGGAGCTCAGTTGGTCGAAATTAAGCCGATCGGCGAACATAGTTACGAGACGACTCTCAGGCTTGGGGGCGACGAAATTGACGATATGATTGCGTTGTCTCAAGCAAGCTCTTCATCGAACTGAGATTAGGATTTTTTTAATTCAACAGTAACACTGGAAATGGCGGCAGGGATAGAAGATGAAGTTCGAAAAACAGTTAAAAAGCTGTTCACTAGCCGCATTGTTTCTGTATGCCTCGAGTCCGGTCATCGCGGCGCCCCAGATTCCGTCTCAGACGCTAGAGGAAATTAAGCAATCTCTGATATACCAGGGGATGAGAGAAAAAGGTTATTTTCGCTCAATTGGATTTATAAAATCTGGGAGAGTAGAAAGTGAATCTACTGTTTACGTATCAAAATTTTCCCCAGAAAATATGCCAAATAGCGAGCTTGCGATTAGTAGATTTAGCTCCTCGGAATGCAGGACGGCGTTAAACATCGGAAATGAGCGCCCATCCTCGAGTGATTCGTCATATAGGGCAAGACCAACCCCCAAAATAGGTTTCAATCACGTTAGTTTCCTTCCCGACGATGCTCCGGTGAAAATTCAAAACATTGCTTCTGCTCTTGCAAGAATATATCGAGAATCTTTAGAGTTGCTACCGAACCTTGAACTTAGCGAGAAAATGCGCCCGCGTAGCAATTATGAGAGCTATTTTTTGAATACTTCGACTGTAAACAATGATGCGAATGAATTTCAAATAATATCGATGGTTACACTCAGCGAAAAGGGGATAGGAAAGAGTAAAGTTCCTCTTATTCGTTTATGGGATATGCCTAGCTATTTTCGGGGTTCCGTTGATGTTTTAGCAAAAATCACTTTATTAAAGGATCAGAGATTTGTAGAAACCTGGAACTGGGCGGTTTCGATTCCCTCGGAAAGTATGCCATGGTCCTTACCAGCTATAGTCTCGAAATTAGAGTCGGCCATTGGAAGTAAAATCGTCGACAGCTTGATTGATGCAAACTCTGTGGTGAGGTGTTCGCCAGAGATTAAGCTTCAAGCGAGAGTGAAAAAGGAAAAATATATTTTGAATGCAGGTAGTTCCTCGGGCTTGAGTGTTGGCGATTTATTTGTTCTTATTCCCAAAGCAGAAACTTTTAGGAATCGGGGTCTANTAGCTGGAGCTGAGTTATCGATGCTTGTTGAGGTAGCAAAGCTTAAAAGAACTGAATCAGAGTTGTTAGTCATAGACGGAAAAGAAAACTTGGTTGATGGTATGACTTTCGTAGCAAAATCGGTGGAAACTATCTAATGAAAAACTATCCTAAAGTGGTTTTTGTTTTTGTACTCGTTTGGGTTACGAGCTGTTCAAGCGTTCCTTCTGGTACTCTGGTTGGCGAATCGGCTAGTAACAAGCCCTCTAGCAGTGAGGATTCTCTCGAGGAGGTTTTGAAAGAAACAGGCTTCATTCAAGACGAACAGCCTGAACCGGTCGCTAAATTTGACCAGGAAGCACTAGAAAAAGCACTCTCCAGAATGTTGGGAGATTTAAAAGGGCAGGCTGAGCAAATCTCAAAGAACAGTGACTCTCTTGCGCTAGATGGGGATGGGCGTTATGTCATAAAGCGTGGAGATAGTCTTTCAGAAATATTAGAAAAAATAGCTACGGGATCTAATATTAATTTGAATTTACTTAAAAGAGCCTTTGTTTCAGCGAATCCCGGGGCTTTCAAGAGATCTAATCCTAATTGGATGTATGCAGATGCGAAGCTTAGGTTTCCAGAAGAAAAAGACTTCCGAAGGATACTTTTTCGTAATGTTGATATGAGAGAAACAAAGACTGAAGTAGAGGATCCATACTCAGATTGGATTCGATTCCCAGCCAAATAGGAAGATGATCTCAGCCGACGCTATCAATCAGCCCATTCGCGTCAACGCAGTCTATTCGGAGGGNGGGACTAGCGTTTATTCTTTGCGGCTCGAACCACCCGATGCCAGATCCTTAGGCTTGCGAGAGGGACAGGTTATAAATGGGCTGATTGCGTCTCGCCCGGATGGCAATGTCTTAATTACCAAATCTAATCGCCAAATTGCCTTGCCCCCAAATTTTGCTGCTCCGCCAGGGCCAGCTAGTCTATCCGCATCAGCAATAAGCTCTGGAGCATTTTTGTTATCTCTTCAGCAACTCGAACGGCGACCATTAACATCAAATCTCTCGATTGACCGCGTTCATCGTCTGTTGGGACGACCTTTACAAAGCGATGCTCTTCGCCAGTTAATTTCTTCAGCAACTAACACTAGCCGAGAATCAATCGGGCTTCAATTTCCGCGAGGTTTCTCATTCCTCACTATAGGCGCTATGTTTCCCAATAAAACTATGGTTGAGGCTATAAAACAGTCCTTGATACAAAGCGGGCTTTACAACGAAGCTAACGCTCTGAGAGGCCAAAGTGACAGGATCAATTTAAAGAATTTATTGTTGCAACTTAAGCGAGTCCAGTTAAATAGAGGTTTAGACCTAACTTTAATCAATCAAAGCCTCGATGAGCTTGAGTCATATCAACTTGATGCCCTTGGTGGGCAGATCAATCGAGCGACGTCCTTGAATTGGTTGATCCCCGTTCTTGGAGAGTGGCCAATAGAAGTTTTTTTAGAAGAAAGAAAATCANCCGACGCNAGGGCGGAAAACGAAGAGAAAACNAATGAGTGGAAAGTNAGTCTGCGCGTTAATCTCTCTCAAGATAAGCATCTGGATATGACTCTGGTAGTGAAAGAGCAAACTGAAATAAGAATAAATCTNTGGATCCCAGTTTTGGAGGTATACCAAATTGCATCAGAGAAAAAAGGGTGGCTGGATGAAGCGTTTTCCANGGCTGGGTTGGATTTAAAAGAATTAAATATTTTTCCTTCGGAGAAGCGTTCCGAACTTAATGCTATTAGTTACGGTGAAAAAGAGACTAAAGGNTCATCTGGGATTTTGATTGATGTTTGAAAGAGCTGATAAAAAAGTAGCAGTTGCACTTCTTTATGACAGAATAAAGGCTCCAAAGGTAACCGCTAAGGGAACNGATACCTTGGCTGAAGANATTATTGCCATTGCGGAANAGGCTGGGGTAGCCATTTCAGAGGATCCTCTGCTAGCTGAGACGCTTTCTCAACTTGAANTAAATTCTGAAATCCCTGAGGAACTTTTNAGATCAGTAGCTATAGTGTTGGCTTGGGTGTATCGATTACAGGAAAAGACTNCCTGGGACTAGGATAATTTCCCTAGCTTATTATATACATTAGTTTGCAACTCATTTCTATTCGTTAGAACACTAATAAGATTTTTCGTTATTTCCATTTGTTTCTTGAGCAGGATNTCGTTTCGAAGGTGTTTGTCTTTGCATTCCTCAAGCTTGCTTCTTATTTCTTCGAACAATACTAATTCTTCTCCTGATAGGGCGACAGAGTTGACACTTTTCCACAATGTGTCGAGTTCTTGCATTTTCTCTACTTTTTGGGCCTGAATTTCCTCCACAGATAAAAAGTCTCTCCCGGATAAAAGTTCAAATTCCTCGTCCAATAGCTTAAAAAGACTTTTGGATAAAACCGAGAGCTGCTTAAGAGGACTGATTTCCGATTCGGACATTAAATTCAGAGCAGGCTTTCTAGGTCAGCGAACTTCTCAGCGATCTTCGCATTGTCTATAGGGTAATTCCCTGATTCAATCGCCGCTTTAAGTTCGCGCACACGGACCTCATCGTAGGAAGCTCTGTCCTCAGCTCTCTTAACGGCTTCGCTTAGCTCTACATCTACCGATTCCCTAATTCTACCTGATTCTGGTGTCGCGCTTGTACCCGAATCCTCAACAGAGCGTTTTGAATTCGTTGATGCGGCGTCNGATCTACTCGCCTTAGATGAATTAATTCCACCAATATTTTCTACCATTTTTCACCCCTTCCTTAAGGAGACTTGTCCGAAANNANANTCGGACATTCTANAAGAAACTTTAGTTTTTTTTTAAAAAAANTAACTCNATGAATTATANAATAAAAATGACCTCGTATCAGTAAAAACGGGCAGTTTTTTGCCCACTTTTGCGGAGATTTAAGTCCTTTTTTAATTAATAGAAATCGTACCATAATCTACCACCATTCCCGAGACGATTAGGCTGCTTTCAATATTCTTAGCTTTTATTCGGCTCCCAAAGTATCCGTCCGAGAGCGCGACACCCTTTGCGTCGATTGAAAAGTTTTCAGTTTTATAGATTAAGTTTACGGGCTCGTTTCTGCGAACAAGCTTTGCCTTCCTAAGATCACGCTCGCGTAGAACCTTTCCGACGTCCATTCTTTTATTAGTGGTCATATATTCGAGGCCACTTAGTTTTTTAATGTAGTCGCTGGGTACTGTATGGGTAATTTTTTTTAGAACAAAACTGGATGCGTCAATTTGAACTCCTGCTGGGAGAGCTTTTTGTGCGACGAATACCTTGACTGCTTTTCTTAGGTCTTTTTTTAAAAGCAAATCCCCTTTTTGAACGTCTCGCTGGAGATAAAGGCCTTCTATGTCCTCAAGCTTTGAAATTACGTTAGAGGGAATGAATCTATTTCTTCTAGCTAGATCTAAATCGTCTGATTTAAGTAAGTAGCCTTTCTCATGATTTTTCTTGAAAACAAAAGCCAATTCATGTTTCTTCTCTGATACCAAAACACTTTTTGGAACAATGAGCTCGACGACTGATTTTGGCACTTTAAGAAACCGCCGCCATTCGTCATTGCAAGTCGCCTTTACTTGTTTTCTACTTTTATTGGTGAACTCAAAATTAATCTCGTCTGAGCAGCTCAATTTCAAAAGGCCTCGATCAAAGTGTTTTCTTTCTAAAGTTAGGTCTTCTTTTGCTTTTTTGGCTAGCCAGTCCTCGTAATCAGTGATGAGGTCACTCGCACTAGAACCTTGAAAAACACCAAGTAGGATCGAGCCCACAGCTAGTAAATTTAAACGGTTGCGGATTTGACGATTCTTATCTATGAAATTGTTCATGCCCAGGGTTGTTACGTTCCTTTTTTACTCAGTTTTGATCCTATCTTTTAAATAAAAAACATCAAGCGTCAATATCGGCGATATTTTGCCGAAATCATTTTCCGCCGCGGGGCTGAGTCTTGCCGTTATCCAACAAGATAAATTTGTTGCACTAAACAAAAATCACTTTAAGTCTTTGTTATTACGATAAAAAAAAATTTTTTAACAAGTTGGCACGGTGATTGCTGATAGTCAATGCCGAAAAAAAAAAGGGGACCTATGCACCTAATCGGCAAAAGAATCGGAAACTTTAGTGAGAGTTTAAAAAAATGAAAATTTTTGACAACGTTTTTGGAGTACATGAGCAGGCGATGAGACTGAGACAGGACCGTCTGGGTCTTCTCTCAGAGAATCTCGTGAATGCAGAAACCCCGAACTATAAAGCTAAAGATGTCGATTTCAGGAAAGCGATGAACGCAAGCTTAGCTAATTCAGGAGTTTCTTTAGAGCAGACACATGGTGCTCACATGAAGCATCGCAGTCTGAGCAGTATAGGTGGAGCGGAAATAATTTATCGCAATCCAATGAACCCGGCGGCTGATGGTAACACTGTCGAGGCTCATTACGAGCAGTCGGAGTTTGGTAAAGAGACGGCACGTTATATGGCGACCGTTCAGTTCATTGAAAATCGTATCGGCGGAATTCGTCGAGCGTTTAGAGGCGAATAAACAGAGCACAATTAAATAGGTAACGTTATGGCTTTAGTAATAAATACGAATGTTTCATCACTGACTGCTCAGCGAGCATTAGCCGATTCAAAAGCGGAACTTGATACCGCAATGGAGCGTCTTGCCACCGGGTCTAAGATCAACAGCGCAGCGGACGACGCAGCGGGTTTGGCAATGACTCAGAGAATGACGGCGCAGGTCAGAGGACTCGCGA
>PARM01000015.1 GCA_002711495.1 Gammaproteobacteria bacterium | reverse complement strand
CTTTTAACTAGTTGCACCACCGCTCAGGGACGCGTTGAATTTGGTTTCGTCGACGCAAGAACAACATTGGGGCACATGATCGAGATTTATGAAAGATCTCCCACTCTGTTGAACTTTTACCATTTGGTAAGAGATCGCGCAAAGCATTGGAATCAAAAAGATTTGTTTTTTACGCCTTGAGGGATGGGAGTTTTATAAGCGCTGGGCGCCAAAAGTTTTCCTAGATTTTAGTTCCAATTTCCTATTCCAGTGACAACAAGATCAAGTTCTTTTTGGAGGGCTTTTTCTAAAACAAAATTAATTATATCGTTTTGGCTGCTAAACCTTATTTGCCAAACCACACAATATGGCGCGCATATTCTCCGAGCTTTCTCGAGACCGACAACAAAAAGACTCTTTTTAAATTAGTCCGTTGTCTGCAAAGACCTATTCTTTGATTCTAACTCTCTTCTCAGCGCAGCGTGCCTCTCCTCCGTAATGGGATAGTTCCAAATTATAAAACAGGAAGCCAAATAGAATAGTGACGGAAACATTGCGAATAGAAATCTGAGCCCGAAAAGCTGTTCCTCAGAATTTAAGTCGGGAGAGACAGTGTTAAAACCTATTATCGCTAAGCCGTAGAGCCCCAGACTGCTGCCCACTGATGCTGCTAATTTGGCCGTAAAAGAATAGGTAGAGAAAAAAAGAGCCGCCCTATTCTCACCCGTTTTTAATGTATCTAAATCTATCACATCTGCTTTCATTGAATTGGGTAGGGCGTTGAATCCACCCGCAGCAAAACCAGTAATCATGGTAATCGGTAACATCAGCCAAAAGTCGCCCTCACCAAGAAGCAAGTAAAATGGGTGGGCGAGGCCTATCAGCATGAACGAACCCACGTATGCACGATGTTTTCCTATTTTTGTCGACAACCAAACCCAAAAAGGGACTGCCGCAAAATTTGAGAGGTAAAAGAACGTAAGCATGTAAATGGCTTTTTCCTCAGCGTGCAGAACAAAAGTAATAAAAAACAGATAAAGCGGCGTAGTGATCGAGAGCGCAGTAGAGCTCACCATAAAAGTAATGATCAGACGTAAAAAGGGGGTGTTTGTCCCCATAAGTTTCAATCCCTCTAAAATAGGAGTCGCTGCATTTTCGTAGTTCGTCGGCTCAGGGACACGGGTAACCGTGAAGAATACGCATATGGGCATTAGTATAAGCATAGTAATGCCGACAATATGTAAAACCACACTGCTACCGCCCATACCAAAAAATAAGAGCGCAGCTGCGGGCGCCAATTGAGCTACTAGGCTCCCAACGACTCCCATCATTGAACGAGCNCCNGTTATCNTTGACCTTTCATTGTAGTCTGGCGAAAGCTCTGCCGCCCAAGCGTAATATGGTATTATCATCATGGTNGTAGCTATTGATAATGTGAACATCCATANGCCCATATGCAAAGCNCCNGAGCCNTCTGGCGGGAAGAACAGACGATAGATAGCCAACATCATTATTGGNGTCGCTAAGGCNATCCAGAAGCGCCGCCGTCCCCAGGGCGTAGGATATTTGTCAGTAATAAATCCGAAAAGTGGNTCCGTAAACACGTCAGAGATTCTCACGGCTAACATTATTGTTGCCGCTAAAGCCATGGGAACAGCCATATCGGTGGTATAAAACTTTGGAATAAAAACAATAACTGGAAAAAGCGCCATAGAAACTGGCATATCAGTCAAGCAGTAGTAGAAAAGCGTTCTTCGCTTAAGCGCCAAAAAGGACCTCCTTTTTCTGTTCNCCAAGAAAAAATTTTTTTCCGCTAAACCGTAAGTCCTTCGAGCTCTTTCTTAACAAATCACGCTTGGTTTTTAGGAATATTTTCTTTTTATTTTTTTTATTAAACTGTAAGTAATCGCTACACTATAGACACGTTTTTCCAAGGTACGCTTTATGGTAAAAAAATCAAGGTTTCTGAGNCAACAGAAAGNATTTGCNGGGCTACTNGGCATTATAGCCATTGGAATATTGATTACTCTTNTTTGGCANACNNNCCAGACCGGAAGCAGCTCTCAAATTATTGAAGGCAGAGACTATACCTTGGTGGAGAAACCCAGACGAATCAGAGGGGAAAGAATCGAGTTGATTGAATTCTTTAGCTACGCTTGCGTGCATTGCTATAGGNTAGAAGCAATTCTGAAAGATTGGATTCCAAACCAGAAAGACAAAATTGAATTTGTTCAAATCCCAGCGGTCATGAGTAACTACTGGTCAATTTTAGGCAAACATTATTTTACGCTCAAACGCCTTAAAAAACTTGATAGGCATCATATCGGTATCTTTAATTCAATCCACTCCTCTGGAAGAATCTTTGACTCAGAAGAAAAGCTTTTCGATTTCGTAAAAACAACTAATATTGAATTTGATTCCTACGAAAAGATATTCCGCTCTATCGAGGTCAAATCGGATATCCAAAGAGCAAATCAAATGGCAAGGAGGCTAAAAATCTCCGCAGTGCCTACATTTGTTGTTCAAGGAAAATATATTGTTACGACAGGCAGAGACGTTGGCTTGAGACGAGCGAAACAGGTGGTTGAATTTTTGATAGATAAGGAGCTAAGAGCTAAAAAAGAAGCGAACATATGAGGCTTATGTCTTTGTCAACTCACCGTTCTCTAGGATCCAAAACGATATCGCAGCTTGACCACAAAAAGATCCTCGAAAGGGTGGTCATAACCATCGGTGAAAATATTCTTGAATGATTTGATTGAGCCTATCGAATCCACCAGCCTTGTGTAAACTAGAAAAAGATCAGAAAGCGGAGCTATTTCCCAACGATATCTGAATTGCAAACTCACTTGAGATACACTGAAGCTCCTATCAACAGAAGCCGAGCTTTGTTCTTTAATCAACCTATGAGACGATAGGGGTAGAGAGAAATTTTCGTCTTCCAAGGCCTTTATTCCGATCCATTGAAAGGATGCGCGGATGTGTTGCCGTGCGGTTATGAAATATTCGGCGGTAATCTTTGGCTGCCACTGCTCGGCGTCAAAAGTAGCGAAAATATTTTGATTTTGATGCAACAACCATCCCNCTCGATTCATATAACGAAGGCCTGCACTGACGAAGAACTGGTCTTCCGGTTGCCAATTCATTTCTAGACGAAATATCTGGGAATCCCCCCCAAGATCTTCTCGAGAATAACCTGCACCTACCTTAAAACTGACTGGTTTAGAGGAATCGGTCTCCCATAGGACACCAGAAAAGTAGTCTGATTTGATGCGATATGTCCCATTGCCAAAACTATTTAGGTCGTCATAAAACGCAGGAGAAAAGCCCGCTCGAAATGTAAATTTCGATAAATTATCGAACGTCATCCGATTCACAAGAAATAATCCTGCGCCAGTTAAGAAGCCGTCCGTATTTCTTTGCACGTAGCCTCTCAAATCGAAGTAATTATTTCTCGCCCAACTGGGGTTAGGATTAAAGCGAGTATGTGCTGTTCTTATACGGAAATTATCATTCCTCTCCAAAAAACCTAAGTCATTTAAATCGACATTCTCATCTAGATACTCTATGCCAAGTCGTTGCTTGATTCCCTGACGAAGGGTGTATTCAAAATCGAGGAAGCCTCCATAACCTGTCTCGGAGAAAACTAAATTTGAGGCGAAAAACTGTCCATCAACTCTTAACTTGCCGCCTTCCGAGAGATAATGTGCATCTAGACCATGAGTGAAAACGTCTCCGATATCGTTAAAAGCAGCCGTAGACAAAAACCCAAAAGCTCTATAAGAGCCCTTATCATTTAGCTCATACAACAAGCGCATGATTCCGTAATCACTTGGAGTGCCAACAAGCTCCAATTTTTCTTCGTCTTTAATTACTGGAAGAGAAAAATTGTCTTCGAACGCGCTTAAAAAGCCATATCGGATCTTTCCGGATTGCCCAGTAACTTTTAGCGCCCCCACAAGATCGACTGGTTTTTGCAGTACAGCATCGGGAATAGAAATATCAGAATTTAAAACGGGGATGTTCGGTTTTCCTCCCATCCGTCGGGTGTTGATTAAGGTCGTGGGGGAACCCTCATTTGCGAACCCCCCGTAACTGCGAACACTCGCCCTCGGTGTAGCTACAAAGACATCTTGGCCCTCAAGAAAAAAAGGCCTCTTTTCAGGAAAAAACGTCTCAGTAGCAGAGAGATTTATTACAACATCGTCTGATTCTACTGAACCAAAATCTGGATTGATTGTCCCGGTCATTTGAAAATCAGTTGATGGCCTCCAATTGAAATCTATTCCCGACTGGAAATTAGTTTCCGAAACATTTTTATCATAATCTATCGATATAAACGGAGATAGACTGTACTGCTGTTTAGGATTTATTCCATTTACCCAAAGGCTTTTAAGAGCAGAGATAAACTTTGGCATTGTGAACGGTAGCGAGGGCCAGCCCCATNTCTCATCAAGGTATGCAACTTTTCTAGACATAAAGAGTCCAAGTCTGCGCCTTCCATTTTGGTCTGGCATGGAGACTGTGCTCCAAGGTATAAAAAACTCGCCAGACCAACCATTTGCTGTCTCTTGAGTCGAGCCGCGCCACACTCCATCCCACTCTGACGAAAATCTTTTTTCTGGCAATAGGGTGCCGTCAGAAAGCGAATCTCCCAAATTCAAACCAAACCAGTACCCGTACCGGCCACTCCCGGACGTGTCCAAAGTAATATTGATAGAATCTCGATTTACTAGGCCAGCATCTCTCCCCGAGAGCCTCCTAACCAAAGTTTCTTTTGGCTGATCCATATCAATACCAAAATATAAACCTGAGCTATCGTAGAAAATTTTTACCCGCGTAGAGTAGATTGGCTTTTTTAAGCTATCAGGTTCGATGACCACAAATTCATCGTAGGAAGGCAATTCTTTCCAAACAAGCTCGGTTAGGTAGCCATCAACCTGAATTTTTGATGCATGAATTTCCTCAAGCTCGATATATTTGCCATCCGGCATCTCAAAATTGGTTTTGAACTTACCCTCTTCTTGAAGAGCCTCCAAAGAAGAACTAAGGAAAATAAAGAAAATTACCCAGTATGCCCGCATCCGACTAATTGGCTGCGGGACCCGGAAATTGCTCTCTCAACAATCTCTTAAGGACCTTGCCATTGGCGTTTCTGGGTATGACATCAATGAAAGCTACACCTTTTGGAAGCTTAAAACGTGCTAACTTCNCGTCGCAGAATGACAGAATATCCTCCTCCAACAAAGCCTCGTCATTTTTAACAATAACCGCAAAAGGGGACTCTCCCCATTTGTTACTAGGCTGACCAATTACAGCCACTTCAACCACCTGAGGATGAGAAAGAATAAGATTTTCAATTTCAGCAGGATACACATTTTCGCCTCCGGAAATGATCATGTCTTTAATTCGATCCTGAATATAAACAAAACCCTGCTCATCTACTGAGGCGACATCTCCTGTTCTCAACCATCCGTCTTGAGTAATCGTCTCAGCGGTCGCATCTGCCCTGTTCCAATATTCTTTCATAATGTGCTTCCCTCTGACCCAAACTTCCCCTTGGACACCAGGCTCCACATCATCGCCGTCCTCATCTACCACGCGAACCTCTGTGTGAAAAAATGCTTTGCCGGTTGAACCAATTTTTTCGACCGCATCCGCCCCGGTGATAAGGCAAGCTGGTCCGCAGCTTTCGGTCAAGCCGTAAACTTGATGAATATCAATGTTAAGCTCCAGGTATTTTTCAATCAAAGAAACAGGCAAAGGAGAAGCTCCGCTTTGAATCCATCTCAGGTTAGAACGATCGAATTCGTTTTTTTGTTCAACTTGAATCATAAAATTCAACATTGCGGGCACGAGCAAACCGGAAGTAATTTTCTCTTCACCGAACAATTGCCAAGCTCTTATTGGATCAAACTCTCTCATCACAACACTCGTACCACCAAGATACAAGTTAGCTGTTATTGGAGTAAGAGAGCCGACGTGAAACATTGGTAACGCTGCTAGATATCTATCCCCCTCTCTCATCTCTGCGGTTGCAAGAATCGTAGCGATTGCCCAAAACATTGTGTTGTGGGTATGAACAACGCCCTTTGGTAATCCAGTCGTCCCGGAGGTATACATGATATACAAGAGATCATCATCTTTTGCACCAATCAATGGTTCCGAGGCTTCAGCTTCGTCTCTAGCGGACTCGTAATCTATAAAAAACTTATGGTTATTTTGCCCTTTTGAGCAAAACCATTTTTTTAGAAGAGTGTTCTCGCCTCTGCTATGGAGTTCAGTCGCTAGGCTAGAAAATTCATCTCCATAAACTAAGACCACAGAGCCACTGTCTTTAAGAATGAACTCCAACTCATCTGCAACTAATCTCCAGTTGAGCGGGACCACTACTCCACCGATTTTAGCCGTCGCTAAGTACACCTCGACGAACTCAACACTGTTCATCATCAATATCGCTACACGATCGCCTTTTTTTATCCCGTGATCGAGAAGCATATTTGCAACTCGGTTAACCCGATTATTTAGCTCTTCGAAAGTCAGGCGTAAATCCGAGGCACTGTCGACATAGGCTTCTGATTTGCCATTCATTTTCGATCTTTTCGTCAAATACGACCCAACATTATTTTCCATACGATTCTCCCTCGAAATTGATCTAGTCCTTTTTNCATGTTTTACAGAATGTGTTTACTTTTAGTCACGAATTTTCTTTTTAGAAGAAACAAGTCATTTCTCGCGATACTGTNTCAGAACCTCCTTCACGGAACCCTGCGCCCTAATCGTTCCTCCATGGATCCAAACGAGACGATCACAGACCCCTTCGATCAATTCTTCATTATGACTGACAACAACTACCGTTTTTTCAGACGAAATCTGCTCTTTCATCGCTTTACTTGATTTTTTACGAAATTGGAGGTCTCCAACACCCAATAATTCATCTACCAAAATCATCTCTGGATCTGCCTTCAACGCGGTAGCGAAGCTGAGTCTAGCTCTCATCCCTGAGGAGTATGTGCGAACAGGATCATTTATCGCGTCTCCAATCTCAGCAAAATCGATAATGTCAGGCAGCAAATTGCTCATTTCTTCTCTTGTTTTTCCCAACATTATTCCACTCAAAACAGAATTGTCTCTTCCACTGAGGTTAGGCAAAAAACCAAGACCCAATGTCAATAGAGACGCGTTTCGGACTTTTCGAAAAACCGTTCCCTCGTCGGGATCTAATATTCCAGACAAGAGGCGCAGCAACGTGCTTTTACCGGCACCATTTCCGCCAATAACACCCAAAGTTTCCCCTATTTTAATTTTCAGAGAAATATTCCGCAGGCACCAAAATTTTCCCGTGCGTAANGAGGGAGCTTTTTTCTTATACCAGACCCCNGCTTCTTTGAGCTCNATCGCGCAATTCACAATACGCTCTCATTATCGATGCAAAAATCGATTGCTATTTTTTTGAGCACCGACTCGCGACTAAAATTTCTCTCGATAGTAATGCACCCTCTCTCAGAGAGTAGAGCTAGCTCAGATTCTCTCCCATAAACATTAATAATTCTTTTTGCGAAAGAATCTGCCTCGTTTTCAATCATTAGGCAATTTTCAGATTCGGGAATTCCTTCAGCACCAATATCAGTAGTCACTACTGGAACCCCTTTTTTCAATGCCTCAAGCACCTTTCCTTTCACCCCCGCTCCATAACGTAAGGGAACTACACTTAACCTCACTTTTTCATAGAGCTTCATCAAATCGGCATCGTTCATATAACCTTCAATCACAATATTTTTGGAGGCTAGCTCTTTGACATGCTGGGGCATATTCGAACCAACGACGTGAAGTTTCACGTCCTCCAATTTGCTGGTGACCATCGGATAGATCTCTTTTATAAACCACAATAAACCGTCGAGATTGGGTGGATGATTGAAGCCACCGATAAACAATAAATCTTGTCTATTCTTAAAATCCACCTCGACTCTTTCGAACTTATCAAAGCAATAAAGAGGAATTGATTTCGCTGGTAATGAGGGTTCCACTCTCAGAATCTCTGCNACCTCTGCTTCTGAGGGGTAATAGATTAGATCAACCTCCCCGAAAATTTGAAATTCTTTTTTTTTCCAAACCGCCGCTTCTTTTTCAACTCTCTGACTTCGCTCTAACTCNGCCTTTCTTTGTAACCTTAGATAGTGNAGATCGTGCCCGAAATATATCAGCTTTGGTTTTTCATTGAGCGAACTTAGTTCNTCTAGATATTTTTGCGCNACATGAGGNCGCATTAAGTATACGATNTCGANATAGCTTGAGTTAGATTCTANCCANGCTTTCCAGTGTTTTCTGTAATATTCTCCAGCAANGACCTCAATCCCCATGGCTTCCAATTCTGCTGTGTAGGGTTCGTGCCTAAAAAAATTATCTCCCATAAATTTGACATTACATCCAGCAGAAACCAGCAACTCAAGATACTGAAAAGTTGACCGTGAGCCAGCATCTTGATCGTAGAGAGGCACATAGTGATCTATCACAAGGACCGTTGTTTTAGACCCAGATCGCTCTCTAGCAGATAGAACTTGATTGCCGTTTTCGTAATGGTTCTCGTGCAGAACCTCTGACCATTTTTTTACAAACTTCTTTTGATTTATTAATTGGTTTTTCTTAACACCAGCGTTTTCATCAAGGCCATGAGATTTCCCTTCGTAATGGATAATGACCGATTGAGGTTGGTAATAAACCTCAGCCCCCCCCTCCCTAGCGCGAAATGCCAAATCCGTATCCTCGTAATATGCAGGCGAAAAACGCTCATCAAATCCTTTAATTTCACGAAACCAACTTGCTCGGAAAAGGATTGCAGCCCCTGATATGTAATCAACCTTTTTTAAGTAGTTAAATTCTGGAAGCAGAGGATCTTCGTTTCTACCATAATTCCAGCCAGAACCGTCTCGCCATATGATCCCGCCAGCTTCCTGCAAAGACCCATCGGGGTAGACGAGTTTAGAGCCCACAATACCAGCATCTTTGTGGTGTTCAAAAACTCTTACCAGCGCATCCAACCAATCCTCAGTAACTCGAGTATCATTATTCAATAAAAAGATGTACTGCCCTTTACAACTTTTGACTGCAACGTTACAGGACCTCAAAAAACCGAGGTTAGAGCTGTTGGTCAAAACCCGGAGCCCCCTAATTTTGCAAAGCAATTCAGGTGTTTTATCTGAAGAGCAATCGTCAACTACTATGACTTCAAATGGCACATTTGGTAGGTTCTCACTGATCGATTTGAGACAATTCAGCGTGTAGCTTATCTGATTAAATACAGGAATAACGACAGAAACAACGGGGTGTGCTGAAACACCCAAAGAAATTTTTTCAGGAGCTATATTTTGATCGACCGCGCTGCTAATTTTAGCAGACGTTATGAGCCTATTATCGGTTTTCAAAATATCCTCATAACGCTGGAACGCTGCCTCAGCGTTAGATCCTCTCTCAATCAAAAGCCTTAGGAGCCTTTTTACCCTCCAAACAGAGAACAGGTTTTTAAGGCGCACTGGATTTGCGATCCCGGCTCTCAATAAACGAAGGAGAGAATGCGAGAACGGGTGGCGCTCCAGGATAGGAAGCACGAATAAGACAAACGGTTTTCTTAGCGGATAGGTAAGCAGTCTGCCCAATCTAAAAGAGATCGACCAAACAACTTCCAGGTGCCGTTTTTCCGCCTCTAAAATCCTCTTCTGATAAGTTCTCTCTAAATCTAATCTTTCTCTGTCACTTTTTTGCGCTGACTTTTCTAACTTCGATACATCTTTTTCCAACTTCGATACATCTTTTTCCAACTTCGATACATCTTTTTCCAACTTCGATACATCTTTTTCCCTGTCTCCCAACACTCTCTTTAGATTAGCTATCTCAAACTCATCCTGCTTACTCTTAATAAGATCATCTTTAAGGGAAGAGATATCTCTCTCTCTGTCACCTAGCACTCGCTTTAAATCAGCTATTTCAAACTCATCTTGCTTCTTCGAAAAAGACAGTTCATAAAATTGATGGTTCAATTTTTCTTTTTCAGAAACCAATCTTTGGAGCTGTAATTGATGGAGATCCTGGAGAAGTTCAGTTCTTGGCGAGGGATATTTTTTAAAGAATGAGCGGTGATTGCTAGATTCCCCCTTTGAGATTTTTTTCATCAGCCCAGACAAGCTGGATATCTCTTCAGCTATATCGGGATGATCGCCCTTAAAAAGACTAGGGGTCTCGTGATGATTTAATTTCGGGTTGACAAAATTATCGACAAATTTTTTTAACAAAGCATCCTCAATCGGCAAATTGAGGTATTGAGTCAATCTCGCTATGGCTTCCGAAGGTCCTTCCAAAAGAGAGAGGTAGTCAACAATAAAGAGATTTTCGGGAAAGAATTCAATTATTGAACGATTGTAAAAATAATTTAGCAAGAGGCCCACGCGCAGATCAATGCCGTCCCGAAACTTCAAAGACGAGGCCACGCTGAAAGGATTACGATATGACACCACATATTTCACCTGAACATCAAAGNCTTTAAATTGCTCTGACCAAAAATTCAGAAGAATTGATATGCGCGGGTCTTTAATTATTAAACGTGATCGTTCAGAAAATTTTTTCTCGAGAACCCTTCGAGCACGATCTTTAAAATCATTGGGGAAATTGTAGGATCCGGGGTCGAGAGGGACATCCCAGGACACCTGATTAATGCTAAGCAGGGACTCATTCAACGCAACGATATCAATATCCTCCCAAAATCCCAGCGGATTGTCCCCATTAGGCGGCATCAGATTTTCGGGAAAGTGATACCCAAAAATTTCCAACGCCTTCGCCAAAAGGCTAGTGCCCGACCGATGCATACCTAAAACGACTATCGCCTGGTTTTTCATTTTGATCGAATAAAGAGAAATAAACCGCTATCCTAGCACGTAGCGCTTGATCAACACATGAAACATAAAACTAGGCTTAGATACTTTAGTAATGTTGTCCTAGTATTGTTTTGTTCGTAAAAGGAATTTAAATGTCGGAAAAACACTTGGATCGAGACTTATCTCAAATTTCAAACGCGGAGATGCGAGATAAATTCGCAATCGATATCAATCGAGACCCTTACAAGATTCCCATCGAAGAGCTTGATCCGGGGCACCCTTCCCTTTTTGAGCACAATAAGTTCTACCCCTATTTCGAAAGACTACGGAAAGAGGATCCTGTACATTATTGCGAAAGCAAGATGTGGGGACCTTACTGGTCAATAACCAAATTCAATGACATAAAATATGTTGATTCAAATCATGAGATTTTCTCCTCAGACATAAATAATGGTGGAATCAGAATGGGAGGAAGACCTATTCAAAAAGGTCAGGAGCAAGGAATGTTCCATTTGCCGATGTTTATAATGCAGGATCCTCCAGTGCATGATGATCAAAGACGGGTTGTGTCGCCAGCTTTCACTCCTTCGAGAGTACAAGAACTGAAAAAACTCATTCAAGAAAGAGCTTCAAAGATATTAGATAGCTTACCGATAGACCAAGAGTTCAATTGGGTTCGAGAAGTCAGTGTTGAATTAACGGGTCAAATGCTAGCGACTCTCTTTGGAGTTCCACAAGAAGATAGACATAGACTCATCCACTGGTCAGATACTGTCGAAAATATTGGAAATCCGGATGTATTCGAAACTCCTGAGCAAGGATTTCAAGAATTATGGAAATGTTTCGAATACTTCGACTTAGTCTGGAAGGAGCGTAAAGCATCGACCAAGCCAGGAGAGGACTTGATCTCTACATTAGCCCAAGGCGAATCAACAAAAAACATGCCACCAAATGAATTTTTGGGAAATATGCTTCTGTTGATCGTTGGGGGAAACGACACTACTAGGAACTCAATAAGCGGTGGTGTGGTTGCCTTAAACGAGCACCCAGGAGAGTTCAAAAAACTTCTCCGCGACCCAACATTAGTTACAAAGATGGTNCCCGANATTATCCGATGGCAAACTCCNGTAGCACATATGTGTCGAACAGCAATGAAAGATGTAAAGTTAGGAGACAAAAAAATTGCGACGGGAGATAAGGTTGTAATGTGGTATGTGTCAGGTAACAGAGATGAGNACGCGATTGATAGGGCCAATGAATTCATAATCGATAGANATAATCCAAGACAGCATCTTTCATTTGGTTTCGGGATACACAGATGTGTNGGGCTTAGGCTTGCAGAAATGCAACTTACGGTCCTCTGGGAAGAGATTTTAAAACGTTTTTCGNCAATTGAATTAGTCAGTTCACCACGTTACCTTAGGTCNAATTTCATCAAAGGAATTACTCATTTGCCAGTAAAAGTGAGAAGAAAAAGTTAGGGAGAGAAAAATGAACTTTGAATTTTCAGAGGAGCAGCAACTTTTGAGAGAACAAGCGCAGAGCTTCCTCGCAGCTAATTGCTCAACCAAAAAGGTAAGAGAGACTTTTGAAAGTGATGCTCCGTACGATCAAGAATTGTGGAAAAAAGTGGTCGAACTCGGTTGGACAGCCGCTTCGATTCCAGAAAAGTATCAAGGACTTGGGCTTTCCTACCTAAATCTTTGTGTAATCGCCGAAGAGCTTGGCAGATCCTTGGCGCCCATTCCCTTTTCATCCTCCGTTTATTTAGCTACCGAATCTTTGATTTTGTTTGGATCTGAAGAACAGAGGAGCTCTTTTTTACCAAGACTGGCATCAGGCGAGCTCATAGGTTGTTTTGCCTCTGACGAAGCTCGCGCAAATTCATCATTAGACGGTCTGCAGACAAATTTCGCTAACGGAAGAGTTTCCGGCGAGAAAATTCCAGTCGCTGATGGTGGAATCGCAGATTTTGCGATCGTCCTCGCTAAAAAAGAAGATTTCAACTTATCGGCATTTATTGTCGATCTTAACTCGCCGGAGGTAGAAAGAATTCCTGTAAAATCCATCGACCCGAGCCGTGACCAAGCAAAGCTCGTTTTCCATGACGCGCCAGCAGAGGAGCTGGGAGATCAAGTCAGCGGTAACATTATTCTAGAGACGATCTACGATCGGGCTGCTATTTTATTTGCGTGGGAACAGGTCGGGGGATCAGACACTGCGTTAAATATGGCAAAAGCCTACGCAATGGAACGTTTCGCTTTTGGCAGACCAATTGCCTCATTTCAAGCTATAAAGCACAAACTCGCAAATGTGTACGTTAAAAATACTCTAGCAAGGTCAAATTGCTACTATGGGGCTTGGGCAATCTCTACTAATGCCGAAGAGATCTCTACAGCCGCCGCCGCGGCTAGATTGTCCTCAACACAAGCCTTTTATTTTTCTTCGAAGGAAAACATACAGACTCACGGAGGGATGGGTTTCACTTGGGAATTTGATTGTCAAATTCCTTATCGCAGGGCTCGTCTTCTAGCGGCAAATATAGGTAGCGAAGCCATATGGCAAGAAAAATTAATCTCTTCAATTGAAGCGATCAAAGCAGCATAAAGGGAGAAAACATGGACTTTAACGACTCACCCCAAGAAGCAAAATTTAGAGATGAAGTGAGAGACTGGTTACGCAATAACGTGCCCTCAGCAAAAGAAATGAGCGGGCTAGACTATATAGAAAAGGCAAAGTTGTGGCAAAAAAGAAAATATGATTCCGGATGGGCTTGCATCAGGTGGCCTGTTGAGCATGGAGGCCGAAATGCCTCACCGATCGAGCAAGTTATATGGAACCAGGAAGAATCCAAGCATGACACTCCAGAGAGCATCTTTGTGATTGGGCACGGAATGTGTGCCCCAACAATGATGAGCTGGGCGTCGGACGACCAGAACAAGAGATATCTTCCCAAACTGGCCAGCGGAGAGGAGGTTTGGTGCCAACTTTTTAGCGAGCCAGCTGGGGGCTCCGATTTAGCAGCTTTGCGCACAAGAGCAGAGAAAGATGGCGATGAATGGGTTATCAATGGCCAAAAAATTTGGACATCTGGAGCTCATTATTCTGATTATGGGGTATTGGTAGTAAGAACTGACCCAACCGCTCAAAAACACCAAGGGTTGAGCTATTTTTTTATTGATATGAAGAGTCCTGGAATAGAGATAAAGCCTATAAAACAAATATCGGGCAGCTCGAATTTTAACGAGGTCTATTTCTCTGATCTAAGAGTGCCCGACGCACAGAGGCTGGGCGAAATAGGACAAGGATGGCAAGTGGCATTGACCACACTGATGAACGAGCGAGCAGCTATCGGCGGTGGCGGCGGCGGGGTGAACTTCGATTCAGTTTTTGACCTTGCCAGAAAAGTTTATAAGAACGGGCGTCCCGCAATAGAAGATTCGCAGGTAAGGGCTAAGCTTGCCGATTGGTATGTGCAGGAATCGGGACTAAGGTTTGCTGGCTATCGATCTATGACCGCACTGTCCAAAGGAGAAATACCCGGACCGGAGAACTCCATAGGAAAACTAGTCGGCGCACCTAAGCAGCAGGATATGGCAGCTTTTGCGTTGGATCTTCTAGAGGCCAGTGGTTCCATCTGGGACGAAAATTTCTCTGAGAGTAACGGTTTATTCCAAGCAACATTCATGGCTTCACCCGGTGGAAGAATTGCTGGAGGGACTGATGAGGTTATGGCAAACATAATCGCTGAGAGAGTTCTGGGGATGCCACAAGATATGAGAGCCGATAAAGGAATTCCTTTTACAGAGGTTCCCACAACACAGAAACCCTGAAAGACTAGGAGATAAACATAAGGATAAAAGACTTATTTACCGACTCTGACAACTGGATTGAGCTTGATCCGAGGAAAAAGAAATTTGGAGGTGTCTGCTCCGGCTTGGCAAATTTTCTGGATATTCCTGCTTTTTGGATAAGAATCTTTGCTACCATAGCGGTTATCGTAGAACCCATTCCAGTCTTAATTGGCTATGGAATTGCGTTCTGGGTTCTGAAAAATAAAGTTTCTGAAGATACGGAACAAGCTGACGATTGAACTCAAAGATGCGAACTGGTCTGCGTTCAGATTGAGACAATCCCATGGAAAAACTAGATTCAAAGCTTGGAATAGATCTTGGGGGCACAAAAATTGAGGGTCTCCTAACAGACAAATCAGGAGCGCACTTAAAACGAATTAGGGTGAAAACTCCTTATGGAAGTTATAAGGGTATTCTCAACGCTATCGCTAATCTAGTCACTGAGCTTGCAACGACTTCAGACTTGCCAGTTNGAATCGGTATTCCTGGATCNATATCACCTGCTAGCGGACGGGTCAGAAATTCTAATATACTGGCTTTGAACAGAAAACTATTTTCGAAAGATTTGGAAAAGACCCTCGGCCGACTCGTTAGGGTAGCGAATGATGCCAATTGTTTTACGATCTCAGAGTCCGTAGATGGCGCGGGAAAAGAAGCTAATAGCGTGTTTGGCGTTATCTTGGGCACCGGAGTAGGTGGCGGAATTTCAATAAATTCTCAAATATTAGAGGGCAGAAACGCGATCGCTGGAGAGTGGGGTCATAACCCTCTACCAAGAATAACAACCGATAGTTCTGGAAGACGATGTTATTGCGGAAGGACTGACTGCATTGAAAGTTGGCTCTCCGGAACAGGACTATCAAAAACGTATAGAGGTTTTTCAAATAAAAATCTAACGGCTGAACAAATTGTTAAACTATATGAGGATGGTGAAGAGGCCGCGATCAAAACGTTTTCAGCCTTCTTCGACCAACTAGCTTTAGCACTTTCGGTCGTTACAAATATTTTGGACCCCGANATAATTGTTTTAGGCGGTGGGTTATCCAACATTAAAAGCCTNTACACCGAGATACCCCATCGGCTTGAAAAACTGGTGTTCTCTGACCATTTCCGAACAAAAATCGTCAAAGCAAAGTACGGAGACTCTTCAGGAGTCAGAGGGGCGGCCTGGCTATGGTAGTGAAATACCCGAACACAAACAGAACAAAGATAAAACAGCAAATTATTTAACCCTNACTAGAAAAAAACTCGACAATCCAAGCTGCCACAGCGTTTCTATCTGTCGAAATAGATAATGATTTGAGAGCATTACCATANGTAGACTCGCCTANTATCTCTCTTCGCGCCTGCAGCAAATCCATCGCGTATTGNAAAGTGAACTCTGGATGCCCCTGCATTGAAAATATGTGTTTCTCAATCGCGAACATACTGTGAGGACAAAATTTATTAGAAGCAATTAGCTCCGCTCTATTTGGTAATTTTGAAACTTGGTCTCTATGCGAGACCGCAAGAGAACAGGTTTTTGGATGATTTTGAGTAAACCAAGGAGGTTTATGGATTTGGGTTTCGTGAACGCCAACGCCCCAACCACGATCACAACGCTCTGTCTTTCCACCAAGAACTTCTGCTATAAGCTGGTGACCAAAACACACCCCGACTAGCTTCTTCCTTTTTGCATCAAGTGTAGTTACAAATTCCTTTAAGACCTCAATCCAGTAGTTTCTGTCATATACACTCTTTCGACTACCGGGAATAATATAACCATCAAAATCATCTATATGTTTGGGGTAATCTCCTCTTTCAACATCAAATGTTTTAAATCGTAANTTTCTCTTATNATCCATTGAATTAAGTTNNAGAATTTGAATCAGCATCTCAGGATAATCACCGTGACGGCTTCGAAATTCTGGCAAAACGGAGTCAACCTTTAATATCCCGATCCTCATGCTATCCACTAAATAATCTCAAAGTAGCGTTTTAGCTGCCAATCATTAACATGCCGCTCATACTCTCGGACTTCCCACTCTCGCGACGCAGAAAAGTGATCAACAAATTTGTCACCAAAGTATTTCCTAGCGAAATCTGAGCGACGAAATATGGATACTGCATCCCGAAGATTACTGCTTAGTTGATGAGAATTCGGAAGACTCTCTTCGCGGTCATAAGCATTCCCTTTTAAAGGCTCTCCTGGAAGGAGGCCTAACTCAATACCCTCTAATCCCGCCGCGAGATTNGCCGCGGCTACCAAGTATGGGTTAGCGTCAGCAGAGCCAAGTCTGAATTCAATTCGTTTACTTTTCTTAGACGAACCCAACACTCTGAGTGAGGTTGTTCTATTTTCGATACCCCATGCGCTTACAGTCGGCGCCCACGCACCTTTCACGAGTCGCGTGTAGCTATTTATNGTGGGAGAGGTCATTGGCAAATATTCCCTCATATAGTTTAAAAGCCCGCCTATATAATTAAGCATCAGTGGGCTTATATTTTGATCAGCTTTGTGATCAAAGAATAAGTTTTGTCCTGACTCAAGAGANANAAGGCTCTGGTGNAGATGCCCACTCTGNCCAGGATAATCCATAGACCACTTCGCCATAAAAGTAGCCGTCATGTTTTTTCGTTGGAAAAATGCTTTGGTGAATGTTTTAAATAGAGCTGCTTTATCTGCGGCGTCTAAAACAGTATCAGCAGAAATTGCAGCCTCCCAAACTCCCGGACCTGTTTCACAATGGAGACCCTCAAGTTCAAAGTTGTGATCTCGACAGTAGTCCATAAACTCATCAAAAAGGTCAGAGAAAGTCATCGTTCTTAAGAGAGAATACCCAAAGTTGCCCGGAGATAGTGGTTCCAAGTTCATGTATCGCTTTTCTCTTATTGATTGTGAGGTCTCTTTAAAAATGAAAAACTCGTACTCAAAACCACATTTTAAGGAAAAACCGGCTTCTTCTGATCGTCTGATGATATTTTTCAAACGAGATCTGGGACAGATAGGGTGCTCAGTGATTTCATCAATGAACTCTGCAATAAAAAACGGGATATTACCTTCNTCTTTNAGGCGTCTCTCACTCTGCAAATCAATGCGATAAGTAGCATCTGGAAATGCAGTGTGCCAGCCTGTAAAAGACGTATTATCGTAAAGTTGATCCTCTACGTCCCAACCAAAAACGCAATCGCAGAAACCCGAGTGACCGGTTGCTACCTCCCGAAATTTTTCTATGCTCAGATATTTGCCGCGTTGAACACCATCTATGTCGGTAAACGCAATTTTGATCTTTGATACGCCTTCTTTTTCGTATTTTTTTACTAAAAGCTTTCCATCCACAAGACGACACCTTCTATTTACCAGTATTCAGGTTTCGTTAACCTTTTTAAGAGTATTAACCGGAACTCTAATGTCGTCTACTAAGTTTTGGATTTCTAANGGNGGAGAAAGCGTAAACCGGCTAACCAATAANGCNACGAGAAAACTAAATATCATTCCAAGCGTTCCTATNCCCTCAGGAGAGATCCCAAACCACCAATTCGCACTTGTATTAGCGCTCGGATTGATGAACTTAAAGTAGACAATATAACTAGATGTGAAGATCAACCCCGTGAGCATGGCCGAAATCGCAGCTTCCTTGTTCATTTTTTTATNGAAAATNCCTAAAAAAATCACAGGGAAAAAAGTNGCAGCAGCCAGTCCAAAAGCAAANGCAACAACTTCGGCNACGAAACCAGGGGGATTTATTCCAAACAATCCAGCTACAAGAACGGCTACCGCTGCAGCAAAGCGGGCATAAAGAAGTTCCTGCCTTTCTGATATTTTTGGCATAAGGGTCTTCTTTAACAGATCGTGAGAGATTGCCGTCGAAATCACTAGCAAAAGTCCTGCGGCTGTTGAAAGAGCTGCCGCCAATCCACCTGCAGCCACCAAAGCAACAACCCAATCCGGAAGTTTGGCTATTTCTGGGTGCGCCAAAACAATGATGTCACGATCGATATAGACTTCATTAGGCCCAAGAGTCCCCTCATTAANGAGCTCTCTCTCTCCGTTGAAACCTCGTTTATCTGAATAAATTGGCTTTGACGGAGAGAGTGCGGCGCCACCTCTGTACTGAACATCTCCATCTCCATTCTTATCGAGCCAAGCAAGTAAGCCAGCCTCCTCCCAACGCTTAAACCACTGGGGCAACTCGGAGTANGATACGCTATCAATGCTTTCAATAATATTTATCCTAGCAAACGCGGCAACAGCAGGAGCTGTGGTGTACAACAGCGCAATAAAAACTAGAGCATATGCGGCGGAGATTCTTGCGTCTCGAACCCGGGGAACAGTAAAGAAGCGCACAATCACGTGCGGTAATCCAGCCGTCCCAGCCATCAGCGCGGCCGTAATAAAAAACATATCGATCATAGATTTGTTAGATTCGGTAAATATCTTCATGCCAAGTTCATCTGTCAAACCATCGAGTTTATCTAGAAGAAATATACTNGAGTCTCCCGAAATTGTTGAACCTAGCCCAAGCATTGGAAGAGGATTCCCTGTCATCATAATCGAGATATAAATAGCGGGAACAAGATAAGCAAAAATCAACACGCAATATTGAGCAACCTGGGTATAGGTGATCCCCTTCATCCCCCCAAGAACGGAGTAAAAGAAAACGATAGCCATNCCAATTATGACACCNGTGTTAATATCAACNTCTAGGAATCTGCTAAAAACGATGCCNACTCCTCTCATCTGTCCTGCGACGTAAGTGAAAGAAATGAATATTACGCAAACCACGGCAACCATCCGAGCTGTCTGAGAATAGTAACGATCTCCCACAAAATCTGGGACCGTATATTTTCCAAACTTCCTAAGGTATGGAGCGAAAAGAAGCGCTAGAAGAACATAACCCCCGGTCCATCCCATCAAATACCGGGCCCCATCGGCTCCCTCGAAAGCAATAATACCTGCCATCGANAGAAACGAAGCAGCCGACATCCAATCAGCGGCAGTTGCAGCTCCATTTGCTATCGGATTTACATCCCCCCCAGCTACGTAAAAGTCACCAGTTGACGAGGACCTACTGGCGATCGCAATCGCGATGTACAGCGCAAAGGTCAATCCGACAAAAAGATACGTTAGCTCCTGAGCGGACACCTATTCTTCCTCGACTCCATGGCTTTCATCAATCTTATTCATACACCAAGCGTAGAAAAAAATTAAAGCAACAAACGTNTAAATNGAGCCTTGGGTTGAAAACCAGAAACCTAACTTATAACCAAAGAATCGAAACTGATTNAAAAACTCTACGAAGACAATCCCTGCTAAAAATGAGACCGAAAACCAAACGAACAAGAGGGCTAGGACAAGCCTCACGTTGGACCTCCAATAACTCTCCATAGCCTCTGTTTTCATTTAATACTCCTCCTGGATAAACATACCATAAAAGATTTAGGAACAANCACANTAANGCNCTGCTTTCTATNTCTNAAACGCGCTATTNATCAGCGCTCACTCTCAGTAGTCGAATCTTTTGTTTCAATTTGAGGAATCTCAAGCAAACTATCGGGCAGCGACTTATTTGTTTTCGCACCTAAAGTTTTCATTTCCTCCGCACGCTTAATCAAGTTTCCGCGGCCAGATACAAGTTTGCCGTGGGCGCTTTCATAGGCAGTTGTAACTGCCCCTAATCGACTACCGACTAGCTCCAAATCCCCTACAAAATTTACAAATTTGTCATACAAGGCGCCTGCCTTATTACTTATTTCCATCGCATTTTTATTCTGCTTCTCGAAGCGCCATATATTTTGTACCATCCGCAAAGTGGCGAGCAAAGTTGAAGGCGTGACAATTCCAATATTTTTATCAAAAGCTTCTGAATATAGCTCAGGCTCAGCACCAGCGGCTGACGAGAAGGCGGCCTCCACTGGGACGAACATTAGGACAAAGTCAACGGTTCTTAATCCGCTAAGCAAATGATATTCCTTTTCACTTAATTCTTTAATGTGACGCCTTACAGAGAGCACATGCTGCTTTAAATACCCAGATCGTTCCTCGTCGTCTCCAGCGGAGCAGAATCGCTCGTAATGGGTCAGCGAAACCTTTGAATCAATGATGATATCTTTTCCCTCAGGCAACCTCACTACAGCATCAGGCTGAAAGCGCCTACCGTGTTCGTTTTGATAGGACACCTGAATTTCGTATTCTCGGCCTTTTTCTAAACCTGATTTTTCTAATATTGTTTCAAGCACCAACTCTCCCCAAACACCTTGAGTTTTGCTTTCACCTTTCAAAGCATTTGTTAGATTCACTGCATCTTTGGCGATCTTTGAGTTAAGTTCTTGGAGGCTTCTCACTTCTTTTATCAGCGAGAACCTTTCTTTCGCCTCGTCTGATACTTTCTGCTCAAATGATTTAATGCGTTCCTTCAATGGATCAAGAACGTTTCTTAACTGCTCACTGCTGCTGNTCCGGAATTCCTTTTGTTTTTTCTCAAAAATGTCATTTGCAAGATTGTTGAANCCCTCCCGCATTGACTCTTTAGCTTCTTTTAATAGGACTAACTTTTCATCCCATTGTTTCCTCTGCTCAGAAAACATCGTGTCCATTTTCGAGAGTTCTATGTGTGCAGCTTCAGTTCTCTCTCTCTCAGCAACTAAAGCTTGTCGCTCTTGCCGAAGCTCGGTCTCTATCTCAGATATTCGCCTCTCCTGGTTAATCGTGCGCTCGCGAAGCGCAGAATTCTCTGTCTTTATGCCAGATAGAGACCGCTCGACATCGAGATACTTTTTTTCTGCTTCCGCCAGCCTTCTCTTGAACAAGAAAGCAACAAAGAATGAAGAGCAAAAGACGAAGAAAACGAAAGCTGAAGAAAGAATTACAAGGTCTAAAACCATAAATTCACTAAAACGTTTAATAACAACAGCATCATAGTAGCAGAGAAAGGAAGAGTGTCTATCAACGGATGCCTTAGTTTTTTACTATTTCCAAGGCAGATGGCCCCAGAGCCTAAGGCATATGAATCATTGCGAAGAATCAATGAAGCAGGGCAAACATCTTTCGACGATATCGCGTGGCCAGCTCATTTCCTTTTCCAAGCAAATCAAAGATTTTGATCATCGTTTTACGAGCTTTTTCCTCCTCCCACATCCGATCTGCCTGAAGTATGGAGAGCACCATCTTCAGGGCCTCTTCTACTCTATCTGACGTAACTAACTTGATTGCCGCGTCTAATTTTAACTGGTAGTTATCATCTTTACTTGATTCTAACTTGGTAAGCAAAGAATCTAGATCGTCTAATTCTCTCGCCATGTCAATAAATTCAAGGCGACTTTTTGGTTTCGCTATTCCCTCTGCATCGGAAGGAAGTCCTTCCAAAATTTCTCGAGCCTCTGAAATTCGATCTTCGATAATCAGTAAATCGCATAATTCGACGTGAAGTGCGAAATTGCTGGGCTCCTCTCCTATTACATCTTGCAGCATGGAAATGGCTTTAGGTCTCTGGTCTTGAGAAACCAAATTATCAATTTCTTCTCGAACTCTTTCGAGTGGGCTCATAGTTAGCTGATCCAAAGCTCCTTTGAGTTGGTTCTCGTCAACCGGGCCGTCAATCCCACCAGCGACTTGGCCTTGGTGAACAATTTTAATCGTGGGCAAAGCTCTGATTTGCATCTGCTGGACTAACTGGGAATTCTTTTGTACCTCTACTCGTCTAAGAGAGAACTTCCCCTGATACTCACTGACAAGTTTCTTTAAAAGAGCTGAGGTACTCACACATTGCTCGGCTTGATCCGCATAAAATTCTAAAAGAACGGGGATCTGCTGAGATTTTTCAACAACTTCAGCTTGAAAATTTTCAAGATTTACCTCGAGAATGTCTTCCATCACAGCGTTGTTCAACCCTACCTCCTTTATTCCGCCGGTTATGAAAATTTGCTCTTTATATTACCGGGTTAACCGAAATGTTAGCACAGGGTCCGCTTTTGATTAAGGCTATGAGTTTGCTAAAGCTCTATACCTTCTCCTCTCAAAGCGCTTTCAAGAACTACACTATTTGACCAGGGGTTCTTTTTACCCTGATATAAGAGCCGATTACCTCTGGATATGAGCCATATCTTGAGGCTACTAATGTGTTTAATCTTCATCTGATTGATTCACTGATTAATGCTGTTTTTTTATACAATACTGTATATTTGATCATATATCAATAGTGATCCAATCAAAACCAAAATCCTGTTTTGCCACTATAATGGTTCCCATCCAATCTGATAATTCTAATAAAGCAGATGATTCAGCTAATTCGAGATCATTATTTTTTTCAGATACGTGAGAGACTACCAGATTCTTTAGTCGATCAAGGTTAAGTCGTCGCAACAAACTAGCTGCCTGAATATTGCTAAGATGACCATACTTTCCGCCAACCCTCGCTTTTAACTTGGAGGAATAAGATCCATTCAACAGCATTTTTTTATCGTGATTAAATTCAAGTAGCAGAGCGTGACAATCCCGATACAAAACTTCAATGTGAGGAGTAACATGACCTAAATCTGTTAAAACTCCCAAAGACAGACCCCTAGAATCTAATATATATTGGCACGGCTCCTTAGCGTCATGTGGAACAGCAACTGATTGAATCTTCACTGTTCCTACTGAAAATTTTTCTCCACAATTAAATCTTTTTAAAAAAGGCACCTCGCCTATTTGTTTTTCGNTATAGGAGCCATGCGTTAAGATTACAGGNGTTCGAAATTTTCTGGCAAAAGGGCCAACGCCATGGACATGATCCGCATGCTCGTGAGTCACTAAAACTCCGTCAATCTGCTCAGGTGAGAGGTTTAATTTAGCCAATCTCGCCAAGGCATCCTTTAANGAAAAACCAAGGTCGATTAAAAGTCGAGTAGTACCGTCATCAAANACGGTNGAGTTGCCCTTGCTTCCGCTCCCTAATGAAGCAAACCTAATCGGCATAGGTTTATGTTGAGTATTCTTTTATTATCTTGATCAACCTCTCTCTTAGCACTAAGTCCTCTGGACCAGAAGAATCATTAGTGGGTGCAGCGTTGACAATCATTTGACCAGACTCCGAGCTTACTGTCACTAAAAACGGCCTCCCCTCCTTTTTTTTATCTTCAGCATTAAATAGACGTTTCAAAAACCCGACTTTAGAATTCGCTAAGGATGCATAACTGACGTAGTAAACACCTGCCGAGCGATCGAGATCTATAACCTCTATATCAGCATCTTCAAGCGCGCGACCAATTGTCGCCCAGGTTCTATCGAAATCCAGCCGATATCTAAGAATTGTGCCGTTCTCTCCCGAAATCATTTCTACTTTGCTAGTCTGCCTCGTTGCAGCAGCTAAAGAAATACTTGGCTCTTCAGCAAGCCTTTCTCCAATATAGTAAGCGAGAGCGCTAAGCATCTTGGCCTCAAGCTCAGGCAAATCGGATTTTCCATCCCAAGAGACGCTAGCGCTTTCGTCATTACGTAATCTATTTCTTTCCTCCACATATAATTCTGTGCTCCCAGACCGAACGCCGGCTTCGACAAGCACATTAAAAGAATATTCGTGAAGGTAAGCTTTTGTCTCGTCCTCATAGCGATTGCCAAAGCTCTCGAAAACGCTTTCTGCAACTCCACTCGATCCAGAAACCCAGTCAGTCTCTATCCTGCCATCGCTAACCTCAACTGAAGCTAAAGGAAACTTTTTTTCCTCAAAGAAAAGCAGAACTCTGGGCCAAACGGTAGCAACTGGAAGATCAACAAAAACCCAACGATTGTCTCCCAATCTTCTTATTAAGATTTGTTCTACTCCAAAGTTTGTTGCAAGAGGATCTGGTAGACCGAGTTCAATTTCCGAACCAGACAACCCGCGAAAATCCCGAATTTCTGGAATAGCCATCGGGTCACTAAAGAGTGGCGCGTCTAAACCACTAGGGATTTGTGTTGGTTTTGAAGACCCTTCCTCGAGTTTTTTTTGCTCATCGCTTTTCCCTAACCAACCAAGCGAGCCGCAGCCATTCAAGACTAAAATAAAAAAAATAAAAAAAATCTGCTGCATCAGCTTACCCCAGCCTGCGAAAGCGATGCTCGCAACAAACTGTGATATTCAGGAGCTAACTCCGTCATAGGAAGTCGAATTCCCAGATCGATCTTTCCAATTTCATGCAGTGCCCACTTTACAGGGATGGGATTAGATTCAAGAAAAAGGTCTCTATGCAAACCGCTTAATTCTGAATCTAAGTCTTTCGCTAGCTTGAANTTTCCAGACAATGCTGCCTCAGACATTTTTGCCATTTTCATGGGGGCTACATTAGCTGTAACGCTTATGGTGCCGCTTCCACCCATAAGCATCAAATCGCAGGACGTCTCGTCATCACCTGAATATACAGGGATNTCACTGGTACTCATAATCGCTCTTGCTCTTTCTAAATCACCAGTAGCTTCTTTAATTCCAATAACCAAATCAGACTCATTTAACCGAGCTATAGTCTCAGGAAGCAAATCACAACCTGTTCTACTTGGTACGTTATATAAAATTTGAGGAAGCTCGACACTTTTAGCAATCGCTAAAAAATGTTGAAGAAGACCGTTTTGTGTAGGTTTATTGTAGTAGGGGGTGACTAACAAGCATGCGTCAGCTCTCGAACCTTTAGCGGCCTTGGTTAACTCTATCGCCTCAGAGGTTGAATTTGCGCCGGTCCCAGCTATTATCGGAACTCTCCCCGCCGCAGCCTCCACTGCGCGCTTCACTAACGCAAAATGCTCCTTCATCGACACGGTTGCAGATTCTCCAGTCGTCCCGACTGGAATTATAGCATTGGTGCCTTGATCGATATGCCATTCGATAAGTTCTCCAAATCGAACCCAATCAATTTCTCCATCACGCTTCATTGGGGTGACCAGCGCCACCGCGCTTCCGTTCAACATGACTCGTATATCTTAATTGACTTACGGACCCCCATCTTACTGTGACCTCTACAGTTTACAAGCCCGCTCAAACTTTCCTGATACGAAAAGTGAAAACGTTGTCTAGGTTTTGCACCAGTAGTAACTCGTGACCGCTCTGTTTCGAAAAGACATTAAAATCTCGCTCAGAGGAAGGATCGTCGCTAACGACCTCTACGATAGCACCTTGATCAACCGAATTTAGAGCCTGCTTTGCTTTTAGCAGAGGAAGCGGACAGCTTAGACCTCGGGCATCGACTTTCTTGTCAATCAAGTAATCCTCCTGTGATAACTATTTGCTATAAAGTTGTAAGAACGACTTAGAATGAAAAACACATGTAATGCATAGTACAATAGCTTTGGTATGACAAAAATATTTTTCTTTTTTTTGCTGATAATTGCCTCGGCGAGTCTGCGGGGTAACCCTTCTGAATTGCCTACATTCGGGGATCGACTTTCGGGGACATTATCTATTGAAAAAGAGAGGCAATTAGGCCAACAATTTCTCAGGTCACTTCGAGCGCAGGCACCCATTTTAGATGACCCAATATTGCAAGACTATCTTGAACACCTGATCTATCGCTTAGCAGCTCACAGCGAACTAAGNGATAAAAGACTAGATTTAGTNCTAATAAAGAATAAAAATATCAACGCTTTTGCAGCACCAGGCGGAATTATCGGATTACACCATGGCTTGTTTCTCTACGGAGAAACCGAACACGAATTATCAGCAATTCTTGCTCATGAACTCGCGCATTTAAGCCAGCGACACTTCGCAAGGAGACTGGATGAAAGCAAGAAAAACTCAGTTATAAGCCTAGCNGGATTTTTGGCAAGTATTATTCTTGCTGCCACGGCAAGTGGAGATGCGGCAATGGCTGCCATAACAAGCACGCAGGGAATAGCGCAGAGTAAAACCCTTCGTTACTCTCGAGATCGAGAGGCAGAGGCAGACAGGGTTGGTATTCAAACACTTGCACTCGCAGGTATGGATCCAAGAGCCATGGCTCTTATGTTTGAGAGACTTCAAAAGTCTAGCAGGTACACACGCGCAAACGAGATCCCCGAGTTCCTCAGAACTCATCCAGTAACCAAATCTCGTATCGCTGACTCTTACAATCAAGCAATGAGATATTCAGATGAAAGGCCTTCTCTTCGTTTGAATTATCAGCTTATGAGAAGTCGTGTCAGAGCCCTGACGACCATTGACAGNTCTGNAGAGTTAAAGCGTTTTCAGATTCTTGCGAAATCNCCAGTGCACGAAATAGAAATAGCAGGAAANTACGGGTTAGTTCTTATAAACACGAAAGAAAACCAAAAATCAAAAGCGCTTACTACATTAAGAGAGTTAATAAAAAGATATCCCTTGAANATNAATTTTCNAATTGCTGAAGCAGANATTTATGCAGGCTCGGAGGAACTGGAGATGTCTCAAAAAATTCTTGAGAAAGCACTTGATACGTCACCAGGAAATTATCCTTTAACCGTAAAATATGCTGAGATTCTTCTAGCATCTGGAAAAGCAGAACTTGCTATAAAAACGCTTCACCCGTTGAGTGCAACTCGCTCCAGCGATCTCTTTGTCTGGTACCTGCTTGCAGAATCATACGGACTAGCGAAAAATATACCGGCCCTTCATGAAGCGCGTGCGAAGTTCTTTTCCTTAAAAGGAAACTTCGAACAAGCAATAAAACAACTCAGCTATGCTCTGCCGCTTCTGAGCAACGACTTTCAAGCTTCGGCAAGAGTGCGCCAACACATAAAAGATATAACCAGATTGAAAGGATCTTAATTAGCCTGTTGGAAGAGGACTTAGGTCGAATAAAAAATGTGAGGGGTTTCACCTCTAAAAATGGCTAAGGATTAAGCTTGAAAGTCCAACATTCTCTGCAGGGGAACCATGGCTTTTTTCCTTATGTCTTCTCGTACATTGATTTCATTAAGACCCTCCAGCAAGGTATTTTCTAGGTTTGCAAGGGTATTCATACCCATCCACGGGCAATGAGCACAGCTTCTACATGTGGCGCCATTTCCCCCAGTAGGCGCTTCTATAAAAATTTTTTCTGGCGCAAGAGAACGCATCTTGTGGAAGATCCCAGTATCGGTAGCTACGATGAATTTTTTATTAGGAAGATCGATAGCAGCTCGGATAATCTGTGTAGTAGATCCCACCACGTCTGCTAACTCAATCACCCCAGAAGGAGATTCTGGGTGAACTAAAACTGCCGCATCCGGATGAACAGTCTTGATCGCCCTAAGACCATTGGCTTTGAACTCTTCATGGACAACGCAGGAGCCATTCCATAGCAGCATATTCGCACCAGTTTGCTTGTTGATATATGAGCCTAGATGCTTATCTGGAGCCCATATAATTTGCCTGCCCTCTCCTTTTAGAAACTCGACGACTTCGAGCCCAATGCTGGAAGTTACCACCCAGTCTGCCATAGCTTTTATTTCTGCAGACGTATTCGCGTAAACAACTACGGTGTGATCTGAGTACTTTTCACAGAAACTTTTAAAAGATTGCGGAGGGCACCCGAGATCCAAAGAGCAAGTCGCCTCAAGCGTGGGCATCAGTATACGCTTGTCTGGGCTCAGTATTTTGGCGGTTTCTCCCATAAACCTCACGCCAGCAACAATTAATGTACTGGCATCAGAGCGCGCTCCAAACCTAGCCATTTCTAGTGAGTCGGATACAAATCCTCCTGATTCCTCTGCAAGCTCTTGAATTGCATCGTCCGTATAATAATGGGCAACAATGGACGCATTGTTCTTTGTTAANAGCTCAAGNATACGCTCTTTGTGACTGCGAACTTCATCATCGCCCATCACGTGGCTTTCGTGAAGCGGAACTTCNAAATCCAATCTAGCCACCTGTTCTGCTTTCCATAATNAAAAATGGTCTCATGGTTTGCGTNTTCGNTNGCTTACTTTTCTCATAGGATAGAGATATACAGTAAAGATGTGAAGAATTCACTCCTAANTGATTACGTAATGGATTTATCTAAAAGTGCNAATCCTNGAGTCAAACTCGAACCCTTTTGAATACAACACAGACTTTATCAACTTGTTTCTTGTTTTTTTAAGTGGAAGAGGTATCATTGGCGCCGGCTCTAGGGTCGTTAGCTCAGCTGGTAGAGCAGTTGGCTTTTAACCAATTGGTCACTGGTTCGAATCCAGTACGACCCACCAATTAAGGGGGGAAGGGCCTCTGAATGCGGTCTTCTCCCCCCCTTTTTCTTAGTTCAGACCAAAAATTCCCAGAACTCCATCATGTCTTGATGAAAAACATCGGCAAGCCCCTCTGAGCTTCCAATACGCGCGCCTTGATTGCCATAACCCGCCTTAATCGCGTAAAGCATTAGATCACGCTCATTTGTCTCACCCCCAGTCTCTCCGAGTATTGGATGCATATAAACACCGTTTTCCTTTATATAGATAGTTGGAGCGCCTCTGGCAACAGAGGCTTCGGAGGCCACCTCTACAGGTGAGAACCTGTCAAACCCATGATGCGCTCCAGCGACTATCTTTATCGATGATTCCGCTCCCGATAGTTTAAGGGCTTGAGTAAACCCTTGAACCTGCTGAACCGAACACCACTCGTCTTGGTCCCCTATAATACTTCTGATCTTGGTTTCGCCAACGCTGGGGTCAGAAAACTGCAAACCGCACCAAGGATATGCGGCATACACCCCAGCAATTGGTTTAGTATAATTGGTAAACTTTTGCATAGTGGCAGCCAAAATTGCCGCGGACCCTCCACGACTATGTCCCTGAATTCCAATACGATCCGGATCAACGCCTTTTAAAGTGCTGAGGAAATCGACTGCGCATAGGATATCTATTGCACTTGCAGCGAACGAATACTGAGCTTGGTTGCCAATCGTTGACTCTACGCCCCTTTCACCAAAAGGGTCTATTAAACAAACAGCAATTCCAGCATCAGTTAACAACTTCGCCTTGAAAAAATGGGACTCCGAGAGACCCAAACTGCCTGGAACAACAATTACAAGGGAAGATTTTTCTGCCGATGGCTGGAATAACTGCGCCCAGATCTTAACATTCTCTATTGATTGGGGTTCCGAGATAGCTTGGTAAAAATTTAATGGATTACCAGTAGCAATTCGTACCGGAGACCCAGATAATCCGTTTTCCAAGCGAACAGATTGATGATCAAGAAATATTGCCAAAGAAACCTCTCATTTTGAAATGATCCGCCCCTTCCCAGAGGCTCAAAAAACCAAAAAGGCCTGCGTATTCGGCTGAAGCGAGCATTTTCGTTATTTAAAGTTGAGCATACTACGCCTTACTTGCAGTAATTCTTGCAAGCCCCGTTGGCGATAGAATCTCTATCCAGTAACCATCGGGATCCTTTATGAACGCAAGGCCTTTCATGTTTCCGTCATCTGGACGCTTGACGTACTCAACACCCAACTCGTCGAATCTTTCGCATGCTTTGTAAACGTCTGGAACCGAAATACCAATGTGCCCGAATCCCCTGGGTTCAGAATTTCCATCGTGATAAACGGGCCCTTTTTCAAATTCTGTGCCGTAATTGTGGGTCAGCTCCAAAAGTGCAGGTTGTTTAAATACCCACTTTGCCTTGGATTCTATTTGTTCCGGGATATCCTCTTTTGAATACCCCAGAAAAAACAGGCCGAACTCCATCTCGGGGAAATCAAAATTTGCCAACACCCTCATACCCAAAACATCCTCGTAGAAAGGAATGCTTACAGCAGGATCTTTGATTCGCAACATAGTTTGGTTAAGCACATATCCCTCAGTCTCTGTCATAAGACACTCCTTTTCTAATTTAATTGATCGGGAAAGTTCAATGGTAAAAGCGCGTCCAACAGGTTTGCGGCGCGGGAGATTCCTACGATGTAAACAATTTTTTGATCCACGCGTCCCTCGGCATGCANCGCNCCAGCTGGTATTTCAAGCTTGTCACCTGCGGACAGTTCTATTCGCGAACCGTTCGAATCTAAAATATAGCTTGTCCCTGACATGACATATCCACAGTTATCAACGTCATGCCAGTGCAAAGGCAGCTCTTCCATTCTCTCAGAGACGTAAACAGTGGGCCATAGGTCTAGTTTTTTTATNTCATCTAGAACTTCTTCTTTACTAGAATNAAACCCNTGCAAAACTCTCATTGGACCAGATTTTAGAGGCATTCGTAGCGCTTTTATTTTTATTATTTACACCGTAATACACTTTATCCTTTTAGTCGAATTTCAAAATTTCCTTTCAAATCTGAATAAAAGAATAATTGAATTACGCTGCTCAACACTTATGATGAAGAGATTCGAATTTGAAGGGCGATCAAAGCGCTAAACATATGAGTTCAATATCAAAGTATAATCAACTAGCGCTAGAGATCTCTAAAAGGGTTCATGCTGAGCGACAGCATAACAGCGAAAAGTCTCTCAAGATTGACAGATCAGTAGAGAGAAAATTTCCCAAAGACTATCGCCCCGGTTTTGGGGTAGCAATGGAATATCAAACGATGGGAAACCGGCCAGTCTCGCCTGAGACTCAAAGGCTCGCAAAGTCCCTCAACCTAGAGCTTGAGCACTTGGGTATAACACTCGGAACAATTATNNGTGGCTGTGACCTAAAAAAACCATTAAACAATCTCCTAATCAAATGTCTAANGCAGATTTTTNTAGAGAGGAAAGTCATCTTCTTCAGAAATCAGGAGATTAATCAGGATCAGCTAGCTAGATTTGCAAAATATTTTGGTGAACTTGACGCATTTCCGTTTGGTAAAGGAAATGAAAAAAATCCGTTNGTNTTGGAAATTGTCCATGGAGAAAATTCTCCTGGGTCAGANAATGGCTGGCACACAGATGTAACATGGATGGAAAATCCTTCTCTAGGCTCCGTTGCTCAATGCATCGAATTACCTCCTTACGGAGGCGACACACTTTTTTCTGACAGTCACGCTTGTTATCTAGGCATGCCAGAGCGTTTAAAAAATGAGGTAAGAGATGTCTGGGGCACAAATGATTATCGATTATTTTTGAAAGCCAGCTCCTCAAATAATCTCTCAGATGAATTAACCCAGGATATTAAATCTAAATTCAATTTTGGAGTAGACCACCCAATCTTGCGGACGCACCCTGAAACCAAAAAAACTGGTCTTTACCTTAATGGGAGCTTTTTGAGATCCGACTCGCTCTACAACAAAAAAACCAACCGCCCCGTAGGCGAGGAAAGGTCAAGAGCACTTATAAAAGAACTATTGCGACAACATGATCAACCCGAGTATTCTTGTCGTTTTAGATGGGAAAGAGGTTCGATAGCTTTTTGGGATAATAGAGCCGTTCAACACTTTGCTGCCAGCGACTATTATCCGCATAGGCGCGTTTTAAGGAGAGTAACCATAAGCGGTGACAAGCCTTATTTTGATCCAAACAGCGATCGGGCTTATATTTCCCAAANCTCCAGCTAAAAAACATTTTTGACCTGCTCAGGGATTTGCGAGAGACTTTTAGAAAAAGGTAAAAGATTATGCTCTACCCTATATTTCAGTACGCGTATTTCGTTAATGATGTTGAAGAGGCTGCTCACAAATGGAACCGACTATACGGAGCAGGACCATTTGTTTTAGTGCCTCATCATAAAACCGAAAAATTCCAATACCGGGGAACCAAACAAGAAGCTGACGTGAGCTATGGCTTTGGTTACTTGGGAGATAACCAAATTCAATTTATCCAGCAGCATGATGAGACTCCGTCAATTTATAGAGATATGTATCAAAAAGGAGAAGAGGGATTTCATCACGCAGGGTGCTTGGTCAATGACTTTGCTGCCGCTCGAGAAAGAATGCTGAATCTTGGATTCGCAAACGCTTGCGAATTATGGGCTGACGACGTTAACGCTGCATACTTCGACACGAGAGAAGTTAACGGCGGGTTCACGGAAATCCATGGAGATCCCTTACATATACTTGCAACTTTCGCTGGGTGGAAAAGAGCCCACGAAAATATGAAGTCTGGCGACAGTCCCATTATGGCTAGGGAGAATCCGTTTGCCGACGGCAGAGATCCAGATTACTTATAAAGAGCGAGGTCCTCTGAGTATTTGTTTGATTTTGGGGTTAACTCNGNGTTTTTAGNATCTGAGCGACCTAAAATGAGGTAAAACGTTGGTAGAACGAAGAGTGTAAACAGGGTGCCTACGGCCATGCCAGAGGATATAGTCAAACCTATTGCAAATCGGGAATTAGCACCTGCACCGAAAGCTAAAAGAAGGGGAACGACGCCAAGCACCGTCGCAAAGGTAGTCATAAGGATGGGCCTCAGCCTCAAAACTGCCGCCTCAATCACAGCCTCCATGCGACTNANGCCCTCTTCAGTTTTTTTGTTNGCAAAATCAACGATCAAAATGCCGTGCTTACTNATCAGACCGATCAGAGTCAGCAATCCAATNTGAGTGTAGATGTTGATTGTGGAAAGCCCTATAGCGATCGGGACTATCGCNCCAAAAACCGATAGAGGAACACTAATTAATACNATNAGAGGATCCCTNAAACTGTTGAAAAGGACTGATAACACAAGGTATATGAAGACTAGNGACGCAAGGAACAGTCCTAAAAATGCACTANTCTCTTGAACNAATCTACGTGATTCTCCCTCATAACCAATTCGAAATCCCTTCGGTGCGACCTTTGCGAACCCCCCCTCCAAAAATTCAAGCGCGTCTCCCAGACTATTTGGAGGCATGGGAAAGCCAGCGATGGTTACGCTNTTNAGCTGCTGATATTGGGTCCGGGTATTTGGCTGGACACTATGACTTACCGAAATTACCGAACTCATTGGAANCAAATCACCGTTTGCTGATCTCAGGTAATATCGCTCAAGCCATTCTTTATTTAGGCGAAAATTTTTGTCCGCTTGCAAAATAACTTTATAGCTTTGTCCCTGAACGCTAAATCGATTCGTCTCTCCNTCACCCAGCATAACCTGCAACGTCGANCCGATTTGTTCCATCGAAACTCCNAGCCTCGAAGCCAACTTTCTGTCGATTACGACCTCTAATTCAGGCCGGGAAATTCTTAAACTTTTGTTTACAACAGCAAAAACTCCAGATTCCCTTGCCAGGTTTAGGAGAGCTTCGGCAACCCGTTCTAACTCAAAATAATCCGTGTTGGAGGAAATAACGAATTGAACAGGAAGACCGCTATCTGCTCCAGGCAATCCACCCCCCGGGAAAGTGAATATCTCCAGTCCACCGATCTGATCGTATTTCGACTGCAGTTCAAGACGAATTTCTTCAAGTTTTCGTTCTCTTTGATCCCAAGGCTCTAGTTCAACTCCACCGTAAACTTGAGAAGGAAGATTTGCTTGCCAAGAATGAACAGCTTCTGGAATCTCCTTCCACGCCTCTGTCATCTGATCAACAAAAAAATTAATATACTCTAGGTTGGCATAGTCNGGTGGCGTAGCGTAGGCGTAGATGTGCCCACTATCCTCTTGAGGCGCGAGTTCTTTTTGAGATATCGAAACAAGTAAAGGAAGGCTGACGAAGATAACAGCGCAGAAAAACAACACTGCTCCCTTATTTTGCAGGGATGTGAGCAGTAGACTCCGATAGGACCCGCTTAATCTTCTAAAATTAAATTCTAACCAACCCGAAAAACGTCCGGGTTGACCGGAGGTTGGAAACATATATGTGCACATAACAGGTGTGAGCGTTAGAGCTACGAACCCAGATACGACAACAGCGCCAGCAAGAGTAAGTGCAAACTCACTAAAAAGCACTCCGGTTAATCCACCGAGAAAGCTGATAGGTAGGTAGACAGCTACCAGTGTAAGCGTCATCCCTATTACCGGCAACGAAATTTGCCGCGCGCCCTTAATCGCAGCCTCAAAAGGCTTCTCTCCGAGTTCGCTGTGCCGATGAATATTTTCGACCACCACAATAGCGTCATCGACGACGAGACCAATGGCGATCACCATAGCGAGAAGGGTAAGGAGATTAATGGAGAAGCCCATAAGCCAAATAAAAAATAGAACACCGACCAAGGACAAAGGAATTGCCACAATCGGGATCGCGACTACACGCAAAGAACCAAGAAAGAGAACTATGACCATAACGACGATTATGCTTGCTTCAATGAGAGTTTCTTGTACCTCCTTTATGGCTTCTCCAATAAATTTCGATTCATCAAAGTCGAGGAACAGCTCCAAGTCTGCGGGGAGACTGTTTTTCAATTCCTCTACCTTCTGTTTTACTCGTGCAGCAACTTCAAGCGGGTTAGCTCCTGGCGCTTGATAAATCGCCAGAAATACTGCCTCTTTGCCGCTCGAATAAATAGCCCCGTCGTAATTTTCGCTCGCTAATTCAACCCTAGCGACGTCAGCCAGCGTAACCCTCCTATCCCCCTTTTGCTTTATCACTATTTCACTAAATTTCTTTGGGCTTTGGATGTCCGTTCTCGCGTCGACGGTAAATTGCACTAACGGCCCCCGAGTGCTTCCCGCCGCACTGATATAATTTTCACGCCGTATCACTTCGTTAATCTCGGCTGCTGTGACATCTAACGCCGCCATCCGAGACGGATCCAACCACGCCCTTAACGCAAAGGCNCCACTTCCCATAACTTGCGCCTCACCCACTCCATCCAAGGTGCTCAAAACAGGTTGAATAGAGCGTATTGCGAAATCCGTCCTTTGCTGAACCGACATTTGCTCACTCAAAAGAGCGTAATAGATCATGGCCTCGTCACCCGTTCGGTTAGTCACTACTGGATCCTCTACCTCCAAGGGTAATTCAAAACGAGCCTCATTGACTTTAGTAACTATTTCAGCGAGGACCTCGGTTGAATTTTTCCCCAATCGCACATAAGCCTTTATTTCGGATTGTCCAGGCATGCTCTCGGAAGTGACATAATCGACTCCTTTTGCCCCAGCGATTTTTTTTTGCAAGGGCGCAGTCACAAATCCTTGGACAGTTCTCGCGCTAGCGCCTGGGTAGGTGGCCTTCACATAGATTACGCTTTTCTCGATTGTCGGATATTGTCTTAAAGATAATTCGATGCCTGACTGAACACCGATAAGAATAAGAAACAAAGTTAGAACCAGCGACAACACAGGACGCCTTATAAAAATATCGGTAAATTTCATTTGGTTCCTGACGAATTATCGAAGCGAACTTTAGCTCCTCGATAGAGTTTATTCTGCCCCGCGGTGACAATTAATTCATCTTCGGTCACTCCGGATAGGATTGCTACCTTACCATCTCTAGCAGAACCCACTTCAACAACTCTTGGAAATGCAGTCGCAACATTTTCGACCTCGTGAACAAAATAAACCACATTCCCTTGGACAGAGTAGGTGACCGCTGTTTCTGGTAANGTCACTAATTCTTGGGTTTGCCCCAAGTCGAGCTTGACGCTGCCAAACATTCCAGGCATCAGACCTTGAGTTTTATCAAATATAGCTCTTATCAGAAGTGTTCTAGTGGAAATGTCAATGCGCGAATCAATGGCGCTAACTTTCGCTGTGTAGATGCGGTCGGGGAACGCATCAACTTTAACATCGAGCTTAAGGCCCGTTTTAAGAGATGCTCGGTAACGAGAAGGAATAGAAAAATCTATCTCCAGCTGTGTNAGATCTTGCAAGTTAGCAATTACATCACCAAGCGATAAATAATCACCTAAATCAATCTGGCGCAAACCGAGCACACCAGCAAACGGAGCGGAGATAACCTTTCTACTCAAAACAGCTTCAATTTCAGAAAGTTTCGCTAGCGCGCTATCCTTGTTGGCTCTCGATTGATCAAACTGAGACTGAGAAATAGATTTATTTTCCAACAAAGCTTTATCCCTATCGAAAAAAACTCTAGCCAGCTCAAGATTAGCCAGCCGATTTTCTCTGGTAGCTTGCTCCACCTCATCGTAAAGTCTGACTAAAGGCTNTCCAGCAGAGACGGTTTGTCCCGACTCAAAATATATCTCGGAGACCTCCCCAGCCGTTTCTGACTTAAGTTCAATTCCCCTTACTGCGTTAATTGTTCCAACAGCGCTGAGACTCTGTGACCACGAATTGACTGCCGCCCTGTCTACTGCAACTGCAACCGNGGGAGGCGAAAAATCGAGTTTTGANANCTCCATATAACGTTTTGTTAGGTACCCTCCGATACCTCCAAAAATAACCAAAAGAATAAAGGATGCGTAAAGATAGCTTCGCAAGTCGACCTAACCCGTTATAAATAATTCGTTAAGTTTATCGTCCTCAGTTTCAAGAATTTTGTCGACCCAATTATGAAAATATTGTCCTCCTCGCTCGTTGCGACCAAACAAGACATGGTCCCTCGAACCAACTCGAAGATTTTTTTGCAAAGCGATGCCCGTTGCGTAATCTTCCTCTTCAACAACATACTCAAGAAATTCAAATTGAGCCTCTGCTTCTCTTATTTGTTCCTCTGACTCAGGTTTGTTCTGCATGAGGAAGATTTGGTTAGTATGGGAGGTGTCAGGTGTTTCTCCAGGGAAGAGCTGGGAGATCATCACTGAGCGCCCTCCGCCATAAAAACTAGCTATTGAAATGTGAGGGAATATTGTCCACACACCTGCCAGAATCCTGTCATCTGGCCAGTCCTCATCGGCCATATCCTCAAACTCTTCTAATGTTTCATCTGGACGGCCCATGCGCGTGTGNGGCCCCCAGCTGTAATAATTCGCTTTGTTTCCAATTTCGGTGCCAAACGTCTCTCGGTGCAGTATGGGCAGGTGGTAGTAATCCAGATATCCGTCATAAGCGACCTTCCAGTTAGGACCCTCTACTCTCTGGGTTTTCTGATGGTGCCATTTATCAAATCCAAATTCGCTAAGGAGGCCGTCATAACCAGAAAGAAACAGACTGATATCNAGNTTAGAATCCGGAGTCAATGTGGCCCATATTAGTCCTGCCCGCTCTAGACANGGAAGTTCTGTGAGACCGTATTGTTTTTTGTCAAGGTCCCCGAACGCTTTTGCNGAGTATATTGCTACCAGCTCACCGGTCGGACTGAATGTCCAGGCATGGTAGGGGCAAGTAAATCGATGGGNNGACCCACAAGCGTCTTGCACAAGCCTCGCNCCTCGATGACTGCACATNTTGAAAAAAGCNTTAACACCCTGCTTTGTTCTTGTAATNAGGATTTGCTTCCCTACGGCTTCGATCGTTTTAAAATCTCCTACCTCAGGGAGTTCTGCACTTGTTGCGAGTACAAGTGGCAAGCGATGAAATATCTTTCTTTTCTCTTCCTCAAAACGCGCCGGATCGAAATAATGCGACGCCGGCACCTTAAAAATATCCTCAGCCTGGTCCTGGGTGCCCTTCCGGCCAAAATCAAGGTCGCGTCTAGCCATCTCTACAATTTGCGCTCTCGACATAATTTTTCCCTCGCTTTCCTGTATAAATATAACACTAACCTATTTATATTATGTCTATTTGTTCAAAGAAAAAACGTACAAAATTGTTCAAAAAGAAGTAATAAAGTCCAATAACGCGAGCATCTTGCGAAACGATTTGGAATTGATATGATCAAATTTTTATATTTATAGAGCTCGATGAAGCTAATTCAGATATTTTTTTCGCCGATCGGCTTTGCAATAGGATTTCTCACACCACTTTTAGGTCAGGTACTCACGCATTTTAATGTTATTGACAGNTGGGAGCTTGCCTACGCAATCGGGTTTGTAATTGCTTTGTCTTTCGGTTTGATAGCTCAATTCCGCGGGAGTTGGATATGGTTGAGGTAATAGCTCAAGATTTATCCAGAAAAAACAACGAAGGGAAGTCTTTGAACCTTGATTTGATGACCGACTCGGAACTCGATCTGCTTGAGAAAAAGATTGCAAACAAATACATGAACATTGTCCCTTGGGGAGCAGTTGCATGGGGNTTAGCCAATCTAGCTGTTTGGCTATCGCTCTGGCCGCTCGTTATTTTTGGCTATGTTCCAATCTGGCTCGGTTTTCTTATCGCCAGCCTTAACGTNACCCTCAGTTATCTTCCNTCCCACGAGGCGCAGCACAATATAATTGCAGCNAAAGGCGATTCTCTAAGGTGGCTTAATGAACTCGTAGGACATCTATCAGTNATCCCCTTAGTTACGCCCTACAGGATGCTAAAGTACACCCATTATGAGCACCACAAACATACGAATGATCCGGANNTAGACCCAGATTACGACGTACACGCAAAAACCGACTGGCATTTTTTATGGAAGAGCATTCTTAATAGGCAACCCGAATCCGGACGAAACAACGCCTACCCTAAATCACTTCAAAGAACAGGTAAAGAGAGAGCAATAGTGGATGGGATAGTTTTTCAAGGCATCTACTTGGCAACGCTTTTTTCTCTTGCCTGGTCCGGATTTGCTCTAGAGGCGGCCCTTCTTTGGTGGTTGCCAAAACATATAGGAATCACGTATATCGAATATTATCTGAGCTGGGCGCCACATCATCCGGGCAAGAAAAAGGGCCGATATAATGACACGCGAGGATTCAAAAGTTACGTCGGTAATCTACTCTCGCTAGGGATGCAGTATCACATCGTGCATCATCTATACCCAAGGATACCTCTGAGCAAGACTCCTGCCGCCTACAGGGAGTTAAGACCCATACTCGAACGAAGGGGATGCGATCTGGGCCTACTTGAAAATTAAAGCACACGAGAAGACTTGCCTGGAATTTAAAAGCATCCTTTCAGTCTCGCGAGGGAGCGACGCCTAAGTCAAAGCTCTATCGGGTTACGTCTGCTTAAAGGCAAGGTCGNTGTGTCACCCAGTTTTTCAGTCAACTAAGCCTTAGGTGATTGAAAACCCTTTAAACCACGAGAAAAAGGGCCTCATTTGGCCCCTTTTTTTTGTTCAAAGCGTTTTAAAAATCGTATTTGAAACCAAATATGATCTCATACCGGGATGCATCTCCAATCCTTGGCTCAGGTTCATCACTTCCTTCCCTAACTAAATTGGGGAAGTTGACTTCATTCAATACTCCCCAATCATCATTTAAAAGATTCGTTAAGTTATCAATAATCATGAACGCAGACGCTTGACCAGGACCTATCTGGAATTTCTGCTCAATCTTCATGTCCACTTTGCCCCACCAGGACCCATCGATTGCGTTCCTCTCAACACCTGGGCGGAGTGTGCTTGGCTCGAAATCCAGGAACGGCGTGAAGCCATATGGGTCGATTGTGCCAATGAATCCCTCGCTATAAGGTTTGCCNTCTCGCATCTGGCCAAAGAAGGAAATTACCAAAGGCTTGTCATCCCCGAACCATTTTGCTGTGTAGTTGAACGTCCCAGTGAATCGGTTTCTTATATTCCAATTCGAAGTCGCAAGCACGTCTTCCTGCGGATCGAAGCTTGCTCTATTGACATAGTTTGAGAATGCCACCGAACTTGTCATNGGCTGAACATCCTCTGAATCGTTNTACGCATAGCCNANAGACCAGCTGATGCCGTTATCNAGGNCNTGACTCAAGGAAACNGAAAATCCTCGCGACTCTGTGCCCTCGTNACTATTCGTGAGAATAAATGCAGGCTCTCGAACGCTATCGAANTGNGGGTAACCCTCTGCAGTAAAGCCCGTTACCTCTAGGTCCCCTCTTCTCACTACGGCAGTATCTTCCCCTTTTGAGAAGAAAATATCAGCGTCAATTCTTATATTATTTTCGAGCTCACCTGTTATCCCCATTGAGAACTTCCACTCAGAGGGTAGTTCAAAGTCGGGATCTAAAGCATTCATTTCGAAATTTCGGCCAGTACCAGTGGAGACTGCATCAAAAACGTCTGAACGTATACACCAACCTGGACCAGTCGGAACCCCGGGTTCACAACCAGAATATGTTACGCCAGGGTCAAAAAGGCCAATCGAGGTATCCCCACGCTGACCAAACTGCCTGACATTATCACTTGAATAATTATTTGAGAGCCAAACATTTGGATTGCCTCCTGAATACTTGCCGATCCCTGCCCGGAAGGTAAGCGCGTCAGAATAATCATAAGTAACGGATATCCTTGGCTGGAGAAGACCTTCGCCATCGAGCGTCGCATTGTTTCCGTAACCATAAGTTGCCAAAAAGTTAGGATTCACCGCAGGCTCGTCATCGGTGGTGTATCTGTCGTATCTCAAGCCAGCGACAATTCTAACATCTGGCATCAAATCAAATTCGTCTTGAATATAAAAGGAGGTCGTCTCATAACCCCAGTCCGCAGCCGCATCCCTTGGGTTGTGCGAGGGCGCATTTTTGTACTCATATCGATCAATAATTCCTAATCTGAAATTTTCTATCCCCTCAAATCGTAGCTCTCCCTCTGCTTCCTGAACAAAGAGGTTGTAAAGATCAAGGGAGTTTCTATCAATACCGAAAGAGATTGAATGACCGCCAAGCTGATAATTACCTCTGACAGAGAAAAAATCAGCTTCGTAATTTAGCTCATTGGCACTTCGGCTATCATCTCCTCCGATGTATACATCAACATCATTTAGTTCAATTCGGATTTCACCAAAATCCTGGCCTAATGGCTGGCCGGTCCCGCCGACAGATAGCTGTCTGTTTTTAAGGTCAACATAACCAATTCGTATTTCAGTAGAGAAAGCATCGCTCCACTCCGAAAATAATGTTGCTGTATAAGCGTCTAGTTCAGCGCCGCGCTCATAGCAATGGTTTGAGAAACCCAGCCTGCCGGTGTTACCTCTACCTTCGCAAACCATGGTAAATCCATCGTTGTAGTTGTAGAAGAAAGACAAACGGTGGTCATCGTTGATATACCAATCAAGTTTTGCTGTAATTTTCTCGTCTTCGTTGTCGAACGCCGAGGGGATGAAACCCGGATCATACTGATAGATGTCTCTTGAAATCTGAGCGATCTCATCAATTTCAGCTTGAGTCACCGCGACTTCGGAGATGGCGCCCGATCCTAGAGGCCCTTTCTCTTGCAGATCAACTCCCTCTTGCTTTTCATAAGTTACGAAGAAAAAAAGCTGGTCTTGCAGAATGGGCCCGCCAAAAGTAAAGCCGTAACGGTCCTTGTCGTAATCCCCGACCGCGACATCCTCGCCCTCCAAAGAGTCACCAGTTAAGCTGTCGCTTGTCATATCGTACCAAACTGAGCCAGAGAATTCGTTGGAGCCAGACTTGGTGACTGCATTTATGTTACAAGCTGTAAATCCGCCGTACCGCACATCGAAAGGAGCAATCTCTATTGCGACTTGGGAAATAGCATCGTAAGAGTAGGGCATTCTCTCGGTGGGATAACCATTCGAGTTCAGTCCAAACAAATCATTTAGAGCGACCCCATCCACGTTTAAGCTATTAAAGCGCGGGTTTTTACCCATACACTGGACAGGATTAATTTCTGCCCTTCCCTCATCAACATAGACTCTCGGGTCAATTCGCAGGATGTCCACAATATTTCTGTTAATGGCGGGGGCAGACTCGAGCGTTTCTAGTCCAAAAACTGCATTAGGACCTGGGGCTATTTGTGAATCAATTCTTCGTCCCTGAACGACCACTTCCTCAACTAACGATGCAATATCTAACGAAACATTGCTCGTTTGGCCTAACACAAGACTCAGGTTCTTTATTGAATCAGTTGATGTACCGCGTGTCGCCGTGACAGTATAGATTCCATCTACAGGCAGATTTCTGACCAAGAAACTTCCTGATTCGTTGGTCGTTACCGACCTCTCTCTCCCTGTATTCTCATTTCTAACAACAACAGTTGCAGACGAAACTGCTGAACCCGCTTCAGTGACATCACCGCGGATTGAAGACGTGATTTCTAAACCGAAGGCACCCAGTGAGATGACCGTTAGAAAAAAGAAAAAGCTTGTATAACGTAATGAACCTGAGATGGTTTTTTGCATCGAATGACTCCCCGTTTGAGTTCAAGGCTAAAGCTGAATATTGAAAGCTATTAGAATAAATACCTGCTGTAAAATCTGTATTAAGACTGCATTAAATTTTTATAGATGTGAACGAAAATCTATAAAATTTTTTATGCTGCCCTAACTTTGCCCGCTTAAAAAAAAATGGAGAGCGAATTTTCCCCAAAAAAGGGATGAGGTGCCTACTGAACCTCGCAATCTCCCATATCTTCCATAAAATTCTTAGACAGTTTTGCTGCTGACTTATCAGGGTATTGGTCAACGACTTTAGCTAAAAGAGCTTTTGCTCTCTCACAGTCTCCGAGGGCGAAATGGACCTTACCCAAAGCAAAGGCTGCATCAGGAACCTTCGAGTGTTCGGGAAAATAGCTGATCACTTGCGCCAAGGCTTGCCTGGCTAATTCGAGATCGGGATCTATTTTTGCTGCATAAACCTGTCCCAACCAGTAATAGGCGTTAGCCATAAGCTGGCTTTCAGGAAAACTTTGGATAAAATTATTGAGTTGATCAATTGATTTTTCATATTGGCGATTCCGAATCAACTGGCGGGCTGTGTCATAGAGCTCTTTTTCTCCACTAAGCTCAAAATCAGGCANCGCCTCGCTGAGCTGCGTTNCCGGACCTATGGCGTTTTCATCTTCCCGTTTCTCTCTCAGTAGATTCTGAAGCCGGGCGTCAAGCTCCAAATATCTTTCATCTGAAACAGCTTTCTGACGCTTAATTTCATAATCTAAACTCTCAATTAGCCCTCGAAGTTCCATCACTTCCTGTTTCAAGAGTTGAAGCTGATATTGACTCTCTGTCTCCACACTCTCAGCATAAAGAAACCCACTTGCATAGAGAAACCAAGAACCAGCAACCCGAAGTAAAGTCAGAGCAAAACTACGGAAACACGCGCTTTTGAAAAATGACAAAGCTATGATCTAGCGGTAGACCAATTCTACCCTTCGATTTTTCGACCAACTTCTCTCATTTTTTCCGGATACTATGGGCTTTTCCTCGCCGTAACTAATGACCTCAATCTGTGAGTTTGAAGCGCCCTGGGAGACTAANTATGCCCTAACAGCATCAGCCCTGCGCTCTCCAAGAGCCAAATTATATTCTCTAGTGCCCCTTTCGTCGGCATGGCCTTCCACCCTTACTNTAAGAAACCGATCCCCAGCCAGAGCTGAAGCATGCTTGTTCAATTCAGCGTGCCCCGCCCTGCGAACTATAGCCTGGTCAAAGTCGAATAAAAAAATACCTACGAGAGTCTGCGAGACACCAGAGTTGTCTCCTGAATCAACGACTAATTTCCCCGCCTCGACCCGAGGTGCCGCCGGCTCGTAGCTCTCTTGCACCACCGGTTCTTCAATTAAATTCTCTGTGGATTCGGAATATTCTGGTCCCTGGCTTGCACAACCGATTAACAAAAACGCCGGTATTGCAGCCCCAAAAAACCTCTTTGCTCCTTGAAAATTCATTTTTTTCGCTCCTTTATACTCACCCGAGCACGAATATGGAAACGAATTAAACCACAAATTACCCGAAGTTTTCACTAAACAACGAAAATATTCGGTAAATCGAGGAAGATTTATTCAAAAATTTCAAATATCTTTTTCTTGTTCGGTGACCAAGCAGGCTCCCGAACGTCTCCTGAAGATGAAGGCAGATTAAACTTTACTAAGCCATCTACCGAAACGGTAGCAAGAATACCCTCTCCATTCTTTTGTGTGGCGTAGATGACAAGACCCCCATTTGGAGCAACACTCGGAGATTCATCCAGAGAGGTTTCGGTCAAAACATTTAACATCCCTGTTTGAAGATTCAGCATAGCAATATGAAAAACGCCATCTCTGCGATGAACCATAACTAATGCACTCCCGTCCCTTAGAAGGCTCGCTTTCGCGTTATAATCACCTTCAAAGGTAAGCCTTTGGATCTGGAGATCCTCTAAACGAAGCTGATAAATTTGCGGTTGGCCTCCTCTGTTGGACGTAAAAATAATGGATTCTCCGTCAGCACTCCAGCTAGGCTCAGTATCTATCCCATAATGTCGGGTAATTCTTCGGAGATCTCGAGTTACTAGGTCCAGCAAATAGATATCGGGATTTCCATCTTTTGACAAAACTAAAGCCAAGGTCTTTCCATCAGGAGAAAATGATGGAGCTCCATTCAAACCTGCGAACCTAGTGAGCACCTCGCGTTTATCGGTCGAGAGATCGTGTAGGAAAACTCCAGGCCTCCCATCTAGCTCGAAAGACACATAGGCCACCGCGCCAGAATCTGGAGACCAAGTGGCTGATAATATGGGTTCCTCGGACTCTAAAATCCTTTTTACGCCCCAACCATCCGAGTCAGCAATATTCAAGGCATACAAACTTTTGCCTCCATCTGATTTTTGCGCGGTCACGTACATTATTTGAGTGGAAAAAGATCCCTCTGTTCCAGTGACGACCTCAAATATCTGGTCGCTAACGTAATGCGCCATATCTCGCAACTCTTTAGGCAATCCATTAACTGTCCTGCGCCGAACTACCGCTGCCTCGGCCACGTCGTAGATCTCAAAGTGCATCTTTACCTTGACTTCGTTGGGCTCAAGATACCCAAAGACTAGATACTCTGCCCCTAGAATGCGCCAATCACGCACAAATATCTCTGACTCGTTTTCAGGAAAACTGAGCATATTTTCTTTTTTGAGTGGTTCAAATCGACCAGATATTCTTAAATCATTTGCAATAATTTGGTCTAATTTTGCGGGAGANCTTCTTTTCCCTCTCCATGCAAATGGCACCACCGCAATTTTCACCGCTTTGTCAAGGCCCTGAGTAATCTCGATCCTCAACTCGCCATTAAGCGGCAAAAATGGATAAAAAGCGAAAAGACATATAAATAAATTCAGCAGGTTCCTTTTGTACATATTTATAATCTCAGATCATCAGGGCGGAAGAGTAGGGTGAATTCTCGAAAATTTTTTTCAAAAAGGTAATTATCTTCGGGGACTGGAAGGTTGCTTGCTCTAAAAACTGCCCTGACGGCGGATTTATCGAATGCTCCGTTACCACTGGATTCCTCCACACTCGCTTGCAGAACTTCACCCGTGGGCAACAAAACTACGCGCAAAAGGCAACGCATCCCATTTCTAGCGGTTGGNGGCCTGGACCATTTTCCCACAATCCGATCTTGTATATTAGCTACATAAGCGAGCACCTTATCTCTTTCTGTTTTTGCCTCCCATAGCCTCTCTTCGTTAAGAAGTGCCCTGTCCAGATCTGAAAGGAAATTTGTCAGCGTTTTATTGTTTCTCGTTTTCTCTCTCGCCGCTCCTGAGGATTCATTTGTTTCTGTCGCATATGAACGTGCATGCTGCGCGCTGCCAATCTCTTTTTCGATTTTTTGGTGCTCAGGTTTGACGGAAGGTTCCTCAAGTTGTTTAGCTTGGAGAATCTTTTCTTCCTCCTTTTTTTTGCTATTTTCTTTCTTACCTTGGAGGTCTGCTAAGGGATATAGTTCGGCTTTTATGTAGTAATCTTGCTTCCCGGTTAGGGATAGATGGGGGGACTGATTGTTCAACGAAAGCAGAAATCCGACACCTAGATGAATGGCCAACGCAAATACGAAACCAAAAAAGTAAATATAATAACTCTCAGTTGCTCTAGCCACTCGCCTCTTCTCTTTTATTCCTGCGGGGGTTGGGTTACCAAGCCCACGCCGGATGCTCCCGATTGACGAAGCACTTCCATTACCTCAACGATCTTACCGTAAGGCAGTATCTTATCACCCTCGATTAATACCTTAATGTTAGGATTAGCGTCTAAGATTTTTTTTGCGTCTTCAGCAATCTCTCCCAGGTTAGTGGGAAGACCCTTTTGACCAATATTCATATAAACTGAGCCGTCCCGACGAACTGAAACGAGCAGTGTTTCAAATTCATCTTTTATAATGATTGGCTCGGAGGTCGCCTCTGGTAATTCGACTTTGATCCCTTGAGTCATCAATGGTGCTGTGACCATGAAGATAACTAANAGGACAAGCATAACGTCAATATAAGGAACAACGTTTATTTCTGACATTGGCTTTCTGCGATAAACTTTACGCATAATTAAATCTTCTGGCTAGCCCGCGACAATATACTGCTAAATTCTTCAGTAAACGCTTCAAATCGATTCATAATTATTTCAACTTGGGCTGAATACCGATTGTAAGCTATGACNGCAGGGATTGCCGCAAACAGACCGATCGCTGTTGCTATTAAAGCCTCAGATATGCCGGGTGCGACTACTGCTAGAGAAGCTTGATTTACGGTCGCCAAACCTCTAAAGGAATTCATAATTCCCCATACCGTTCCGAAAAGGCCGATGTAAGGGCTTGTGGAGCCGACCGTAGCAAGGAAAGACAAGTGAACTTCTAGTCGCTCTTCTTCTCTTGCTAGTGCTACCCGCATGGCTCGCTGAACATTTTGCATTACTCTATCAGCATCATTAACGGCTTGCGCATTAGAGCGAGTAAATTCCTTAAACCCAGACACGAAAATATTTTCGACTCCAATTTGTTCGAGTTCTTCCGCGCCTAACTCTCGAAAAAGCTGTCCAAGATCTTTTCCAGACCAAAATTCATCCTCAAAACGCAGCGCGTCATTGCGAATGGCTGACAAAGCAAAACCCTTCTGGAAGATCATTATCCAGGAGATAAAAGAAGCAGCAACCAAGACAGCCATTACAATCTGAACTACGACGCTGGCATTCAGTATTAAATAAAAGATTGAAATTGGTTCGTTCAAAAAAAACTCCTCAAGGAATCATCGTTCTGAAAGATCGGTTTTTTTATCCGACTTTTTAGCTAGCTCGAAATGCTCATAGGCTAATCTGGTGGCCTCTCTTCCGCGCGGAGTCCTTGCTATAAAACCTTGTTGCATCAAATAAGGCTCGTAAACATCCTCTAAAGTNTTCCTTCCNTCCCCNACTGTAGCNGCAATGCTCTCGATGCCNACTGGTCCACCGTCATATTTTTCNATTATCGTTAAGAGTATCCTTCNATCCATATGATCAAACCCATTCGCGTCCACTTTTAATAAGTTTAAAGCATGNTCAGATATGTCTTTCGTCACGATACCCTGTCCTTCTACTTCTGCATAGTCTCTGACTCGTCTCAAAAGTCTGTTCGCGATTCTTGGCGTCCCGCGAGATCTCACCGCTATCTCGTTCGCTCCTCCCTGCTCGCAGGTAATCCCCAGTAAACGCGCAGACCTAACAACAATTGAAGCTAAGTCCTCGACTCGATAAAATTCCAAACGTTGTGCAATTCCAAACCTATCTCTGAGAGGAGAGGTAAGAAGACCTGTTCTGGTAGTGGCTCCAACCAAAGTAAAGGGAGGAAGATCGATCTTTATCGATCTAGCCGCGGGGCCCTCTCCGATAGTCAAGTCGACCTGAAAATCTTCCATAGCAGGATACAAAACTTCTTCAATAGCGGGCGAGAGCCTGTGTATTTCGTCGATAAATAATATATCGCCTTCAGAAAGATTAGTTAAAGCAGCTATCAAATCACCCTTTTTTTCAATTATTGGTCCTGCAGTTGCCTTGATATCAGCGTTCATTTCATTCGCGATAATATTAGCGAGCGTCGTCTTACCCAAACCAGGGGGACCGAAAATTAATGTATGATCGAGAGGTTCGCCCCTTTTTCTTGCAGCATTAATGAACAGCTTCATCTGCTCAGCGACCTCCGGCTGGCCAAAATACTCGTTGAAACTCGATGGCCGGATGCTCGAATCCTGTTTTTTTTCAGAATCGTTGTCCTGAGGGGAAAANATTCGATCTTCTTCAATCAAGATTATCTCCGTCCNAGCNCTTTAAGNGCNGCTTTTATTAAAACCTCTAAATCCGNTGATTCAACTTTTATTCGACGAATTGCTANNTCTGCTTCTTGGGGTTTATAACCNAAATTCAATAGGGTTGCTTCAAGGTCGGAAATTACATCTTGGGGATTTTTTGATCTGTTTCTCTCCCCCGAGGCTTTCTGGAAAATCATTTTATCTTGCAATTCAATTATTAATCGTTCAGCGGTCTTTTTCCCTACACCAGGCAAAGACGTTAGAGCTTTTACATCTTTTTCCCTTATCGCAAACGAAAACTGATCTTCACCAAGTCCTGAAATTATACCAATAGCAAGTCTGGGTCCNACTCCGTTTATCTTGATTAACATTTGAAACAATTTTTTTTCCGTCGTCTCTTTAAAACCAAACAAGATCTGTGCATCTTCGCGAACGATAAGGAGTGTCTCCAAAGTGACAATCTTGTCTAGCTCAACTGAATTNGCAGTAAAAGACGAAATTTCGAGCTCATAACCCACACCATTAACATCCAGTACCAAAGTGCCTTGATCTAGTGTAAGGACCCTCCCGGTAAGACGAGCAATCAAGCTTTATCTCCCTCTCGAGAGTAACGGCCTCGACTAAAGCTTAAAGTTCTATCTCTGCCGTTTATAAGTCCTAAAGAAAAATGCGTATGGATATGACAGATCGCAATACCCAANGCATCTGCAGCATCTTCCTTAGGCAGTTCAGATAGGGCTAGTAGGGATTTAACCATCAACTGAACTTGCTTTTTAGTAGCGGAACCAGTTCCAACCACGGCTTGCTTGATTTTTCGCGCCTCATATTCACTAAAGATTGCGCCTTGCCTAGAACCTGCGATGATGGCTGCTCCCCTAGCTTGGCCCAATTTTAAAGCCGATGCCGCAGATTTTGAAACAAAAATTTTTTCTACTGCGAATTCCGTGGGCTGATATTTACGCACTATCTCGCTGATGCCATCGTAAATAAGCCCAAGCCTCTCAGCGAGGTCTTTTCTTTCGCTCACTTTGATTCGACCACTCGCAATATACTTTAATTTTCCAGACGAGCTTTCTATCAGCCCATACCCTGTAATTCTTGAGCCTGGATCAATTCCCAGAACAATAGCCATAAGATTGGTNTTTATTTTTTTCTTATATTAACACATTAGNAAAAGACGAATTATTTTGCGAAAATTAAATTTTGAAAGCTCAAGCAATAGTTAGCCGGTGAAACTCTCCGGAAACTGCCCGTTACAATGGACTGCTGTTACGTCATCAAGATCTTCAAGGGCATCTAATAGACCAAGAACTTTGATGCTTGTTGAGTGATCTAACGAATTCAAACTGCTAGCTACCAAGGTAATCTCTCCCGAGGTAGCTTCAAAACCGCCTTCGGCAAGCGCTTTTTTTAATGCGGCGTAATCATCCACTGATGTTGTAATCTCTGTACTTTGATCGCCCAAGGTTTCAACTTCCTCGGCTCCATTATCGATAGCAATTTCTATAATCTCATCTTCTTGTTCAATCGAGTTAAAACGGAGAACTCCTTTTTTTTCAAAAAGATAAGAGACGGATCCATCAGTTCCTAGACTCCCGCCCGCTTTCGAGAAAGCGTGACGAACCTCCGCGACGGTTCGATTACGATTATCTGTCATTGTTTCAACTATCACAGCTACACCGCCCGGCCCATAACCCTCATAGGTCAATGCGATTAATTGCTCTCCATCGTCACCACCTGCCCCACGGATAATAGCTCGTTCCATGGTATCTTTTGGCATCTGAGCGGATTTAGCTTTTTCAATCACGCTACGCAGAGAAGGGTTATCTTCAGGATTACCACCACCGTCTCTAGCAGCGACGGTTAGCTCTCTGATAATTTTAGTAAACACCTTAGCTCGCTTAGCATCCTGCCCAGCTTTGCGGTGCTTAATATTGCTCCACTTACTATGGCCAGCCATACCTATAGATCCTCTGCTTTTGTCAGCAGAATATTTAGTTCTTCCAGCTGCTCACTGGGCACATCAGCCGGAGCTGCTGTCATGAGACAGCTAGCAGTCTGCGTCTTCGGAAAAGCTATAACATCTCTTATCGCGGATGAGCCTGAGAGCAACATTACCATCCGATCTAATCCAAATGCTATTCCCCCATGAGGGGGTGCCCCGTATTTCATCGCATTAAGAAAAAAACCAAACTTAGAATCAATTTCCTCTTGTGTGTACTTCAGGGCTCGAAAAATTGATTCCTGCATCTCTGTTTCATGGACTCGGATTGAGCCTCCGCCAACTTCATACCCATTAATGATAAGGTCATAAGACGAGGACTTGACGCTCAACGGATCCTGCTCAACTTGCTCTATGTCACCTGAGGGAGAAGTGAATGGATGATGGACAGCCGAGATTCTTCCCTCTCCATCTTCTTCAAACATAGGGAAATTGGTTACCCAACAAGACGCCCACGGACGCGAGTACAAGTTCAGGTCCTCAGCTAACTTGTCGCGGAGTGATGACATAGATTCGTTAACTACTTTTTCCTTGTCTGCCCCAAAGAAAATGATGTCTCCATCACAAGCTTCGCACCGACTAAGAATATTTTTGATCTCTTCATCAGACAGAAACTTTAAAATCGGCGACTGAAGACCTTTTTCACCCTGAGAAAGGTCATTAACGCGAATATAAGCNANACCCNTCGCACCATATAAACCNACAAACTTCGTGTAATCATCAATATTTTTTCTCGATANACGATCACCATTTGGGAGCCTTAGAGCTACCACTCTTGAACCATTCTCNTTTGCAGGTCCACTAAACACCTTGAACTCNGATCGCGAAAGCACATCTCCTATATCTACCAGCTGAAGATCAAATCGCAAATCTGGCCGATCAGTCCCATAGCGAAAAAGTGCATCGTCGTAGTCTAAAACCTGTATTTCGCCCAGATCAACCTGAATCGAATCTATAAAAAGCTTTCTAATAAGGTTTTCAGCGGTCCTCATGACATTTTCTTGTTCTACGAAACTCATTTCTATATCTAACTGCGTAAACTCAGGTTGACGGTCGGCTCTAAGGTCCTCATCTCTAAAACATCTTGCTATCTGATAGTAACGATCAATCCCAGAGATCATTAGAAGCTGCTTAAACAACTGAGGAGANTGAGGAAGAGCATAAAAACACCCAGTGTGCACTCTGCTTGGAACAAGGTAATCCCGAGCACCCTCTGGGGTTGCCTTTGTAAGAATNGGTGTTTCCACATCGACAAAACCTTCTTCATCCATAAAGTTTCTTATTAGATGGGTAATCCGCGATCGCAGTCTAAGCTTGGATTGCATCTCAGGGCGCCTAAGATCCAAGGCTCGATTTCTAAGGCGAATATCTTCTCCAGCACTGGAATATTCGTCTAACTGAAATGGCGGGGTTTCCGACGAATTAAGAATTTTCAGGTCACTACCAAGGACTTCAATGAAACCTGTTTCCATATTTTCATTTATAGCTTCATTAGCTCTGCTGCGGACTCGCCCAAAAATCTTGACTACAAATTCATTTCTACAACTATCCGCCGCAGAAAAAGCTAGCTTTGTATCAGGATCATAGACAACTTGAACAATGCCNGAATAATCCCTCAAATCTAAAAAAATCACTCCTCCATGGTCTCGGCGTCTATGCACCCAGCCGCAAAGGCTAATTTCCTCTCCCACGTTGTCTTCTCTTAGACTGCCACATAAATAACTGCGCATATATCTCCCCTAAAATATCTCTATTAAGCTATTTCTTTTCGGTAGTAGCAGCCGAAGAAGTATTCTTCTTCTCTGTAGCTCCACTCTTGGTAGCTTCCCCAGAAGTTTTTGCGGCAGTTTCAGTTTTTTCCGNACCGCTGCTTTTCTTTTCTGTCGGACCAGTGACGTTTTTCTTATCCCCTGTTTTAAAATCTGTTTCATACCAACCGCCCCCCTTCAACCTGAAAGCNGCTGCTGAGACCAATTTTTTTAGAGANTGATTGCTACATTGAGGACAAGTTTTTAAGGGCTCATCAGAAATTTTTTGTAATTTTTCTAACTTGTGTCCGCANTGATCACACTGATACTCATAAATGGGCATATTCAAATTTCCGAGAAAGCTGGTTAAATTCTTACGTCCGCATTATATAAACAAAACCGAGATCTAGCGAGTTACCAAGTTTATTAACATGATTTTTTTGATTCGAGGAAAACAAATTTTTTGTCGTGTAAACTAGATGAACCAAACAGTATACTTGAGGATACTTGAAGATAAGAGATGCGAGCGAAAAAATTCTCGATTAATACATTAAAAGAGACCCCATCAGAGGCGGAGATAGTTAGTCATCGTCTGATGATTAGAGCTGGTTTAATAAAAAAAACTGCATCTGGGATTTATTCATGGATGCCGCTGGGACTAAGAGTCCTCAGGAAAATCGAAGCAATCATCAGAGAAGAAATGAATAGTTCAGGTGCACTTGAAGTCCTATTGCCAGCGATTCAACCGGCAGAATTATGGAAAGAATCGGGTAGATGGAATCAGTATGACGAAGGCTTGTTGCTAAGGTTGAAAGATAGACAGGAAAGAGATTTCTGTTTTGGACCAACTCATGAAGAAGTGATAACGGATTTGGCAAGGAGTGAATTAAGAAGTCATCGGCAGCTTCCGATTAATTTTTATCAAATTCAAACGAAATTTAGGGATGAAACCAGGCCTCGGTTTGGAGTCTTGCGAGCCCGCGAATTTATTATGAAAGATGCCTATTCCTTTCACACTAACAAAGAGTCTTTAGAGGATACGTATTGGACGATGCACTCAACTTATTCGACTATTTTAAAGAGGATGGAACTAGACTTCAGACCCGTTGAAGCGGACAGCGGCAGTATTGGTGGATCAGCATCGACTGAGTTTCATGTTCTAGCNGATTCTGGAGAAGATCTAATAGCTTTTTCGACCGAATCCGATTACGCAGCTAATATNGAACTNGCTGAANCTGTAAGCCCCGAGATAGAAGCNGATGAGGTTNTNGAGCTGAAGAGGGTAGAGACTCCCGGAAAAAGAACCATCGAACAAGTATCTGAGTTTCTNAACGTNCCAATTGAGAAAACTGTCAAGACAATCATTGTGAAAGGTATCGCTTCAAAGCTTGTGGGTCTCGTCTTGAGAGGGGACCACCGATTGAGTTCGATCAAGGCAGAAAAAATTAGCGAAGTAGCAACGCCANTCACTCTAGCAGAAGAATCTGAAATAAGACAGCACATTGGTTGCGGTCTTGGATCCATTGGCCCAGCAGGAACCGAAATACCCATTTACGTAGACCGGAGCGCTGCTAGCATTAAGAACTTCATCGCTGGAGCAAATGAAGACGACTACCATTTAAAAAATTTGAATTGGGAAAGAGACGTAAATATATCGGGGATTATTGATCTTAGAGAAGTAAAAGAGGGTGATCCAAGTCCAGATGGTAAAGGAGAGATTCGATTAAAGCGAGGAATCGAAGTAGGCCATATTTTCCAATTAGGAGACAAGTACTCAAAATCGCTTAAAGCAACTGTTCTTAATGAAAAAGGAGAGAATATACCAATGGAAATGGGTTGCTATGGAATGGGAGTAACGCGATTAGCTGGAGCAATTATCGAACAGAACAATGATCAATCTGGAATTATTTGGCCCAAAAGCGTTGCTCCGTTCGAGCTGGTTATAATTCCAATAAATGCAGGCAAATCAAAAGTTGTTCNTGATAAGGCNGANGATTTATACAAGAACTTTTTGGAAAATGGTTGCGATGTAATAATAGATGATCGAGAGGATGTTCGCCCCGGAGCCAAGTTTAATGAGTGGGAACTCATAGGTGTTCCACATAGGATAGTAATTAGCGAAAAAGGTCTAGCTAGGGACATAATAGAATACAGGGCACGCAACTTGATGAATACTCTTGAGATCTCAGCAGAAGAAGCCTTGAGAACAATTCTTTAGTTCTCTTGGATTACCGCGAGAAGAGACTTTTTCGTTTGCGGTCCGACCAAGGTAGCCAGAAGTTCTCTGTCTGGACCGAAAACTAGCGTCGTGGGCAAAACCTCTGGTGTTTTTATTCCTAAAACGTTAGAGGGGTCTTTCCTATACGTTGGAAAGCCAATCTTCATCAGTTTCACTTGCTCTGACATGATTTGGGGCTCGGGATGATCAAAATTAACACCAAAAACACTGACGTTGTCATAGTCATCATGAAGAGCCTGTAACTCTGGGATTTCCAGCTTACATGGTGCACACCAAATCGCCCAGTAATTAACAATTTGATAACGCCCTTCTAAGTCAGAATACCTGTATCCATTCCCTTCTACATCGTAGAAATCAAAATCATGTTTATGACATGAGGAGACATAAAAAACTAGCGCAAGCAAAAAAATAGCTCTATACGTAAATTTCTTTCGAAATCCACTTCGCTGATAAAATTCTCCGGAAGAAAGATTAATGAACTATTTTTCCTCGCATAGGATCATTACTGAAACTTTCCTGATCATAATCGCTCACGTCTGAATCGACATCATTGGGCCTTACTTCATAGCGACGCGTAGCCACCTCCCCGTCCAATATCTCAGGCAGTTGCCCTAAAAAATCCTTCATATGATCTGTCTCCCAATGGCTCTCTAACGCTTCCATCGACGTCCATTCTTGGAATAAGAGCACTAAATTCGGGTTAGACAATCCAACATAAAATTCATAAGTTATACAGCCAGACTCTTGTCGGCTAAATCTTGCCATGTCTTGCATTTTTTTTATCGCCTCTTCCCTCCCTTCAGATTTTATGGGGAATGAGCCATGAATAATAATCATCCAAATTCTTATTTGAAAATAGCCTCACAAGGANCTGGATTATAAGATTTCAAGAATGTCTTAGGCAAGACGAAAATATTGCTTTTAGTCTCGGTGAACAGAAAATGGTGCCCAAGCTTGAGCGATAGGCATAAGCTCAATTTGATTAACGTTGACATGGGAAGGCATCGAGCAAATCCAAAAGACAGTCTCCGCNACATCCTCGGCACTCAGCGGATTCATCGAATGATAAACCGCTTTTGCCTCTTCTTGGTTGCCATCAAACCTGACCAGCGAAAATTCCGTTTCGCTCATGCCCGGCTCTACNAGAGNCACTCTTATATTTTTTCCGGAAAGATCNCTCCTCAAATTTCTTGAAAANTGCTGAACGAACGCTTTCGTGCCCCCATAAACATTGNCGCCNGGATATGGCCAAGAGCCTGCGACCGAACCGATNTTAATNATGTGTCCATGCCCTCGACGAACCATGCCAGGNAGTACAGCCTTNGTTAAATAAATCACTCCCTTGATATTGGTATCAACCATAATTTCCCAATCTTTTAAAGAAGCCTCCTCAGCTGGACCCAAACCAAGCGCTAAACCAGCGTTGTTTATCAGAACATCTATACCTTTAAACTCTTTCGGCAACGCTGACAACGCGGATTCTAACTCCTCATTGTTACGAACATCCGCACATAGAAATTGACATTTCTTCGTGCCACCCAATTCGCTTGCAAGATCTTTCAATCTCTCTCTTCTCCGCGCAAGGAGTATTACACGATATCCATCTGAGGAAAATCTTCGCGCCACAGCCTCCCCAAACCCTGATGAGGCACCCGAAATTAAAATGTTTTTCATTATTTTCCTAATCCAGTAAGGTCTTTACCTAGANATATATATCGCCATGTAGGATAANCGTCATGATTGAGATACCACCTCTTTATCAATTAGTGCTTCGATTTGCTCGGTATCGAAACCCGCGGCTTCAAGTATGGATACCGAATCTTCGCCTGCTATTCTGGATCCATTACGGATGCTGGTTTTTGACTTGGAAAATCTTGGCGCAGGAGCAGGCTGAAGCACACCGTCTAATTCAGTAAAAGACTTACGGTAAACATTATGTGGATGATTGTTGACCTCTCCTAGCTCCAAAACTGGACCAAAGCAGACATCGCTCCCCTCCATTATATGGCACCACTCATCCCTTGTTTTTGTTTTAAATACTCCCTCAAGCTCCTTTCGAAGCTCTTCCCATTTTCTTGGATTCATCTGATCTGAGAACTTCTCTGCATCAACCCCGGTTTTCTCAAGAAGAAGAGCGTAAAACTGAGGCTCGATTGAACCAAGGCTTATGTACTTTCTATCTGATGTCTCATATGCACCGTAAAAATGAGCACCTCCGTCTAACAAGTTTGTTCCCCGGTCGGCTTTGAAAGCTCCAGATGCTCTCATACTAAAAAACATGGACATTAGGGACGCAGCGCCGTCTACCATAGCGGCATCGACCACTTGTCCTTTCCCGGACGATTTTGCTTCGAGAAGTGCACAAACTATTCCAAAGGCAAGGTATAGTGCACCGCCGCCAAAGTCACCAACTAGATTCAACGGCGGAACAGGTTTTTGATCTTTTTCACCGATTGCGTGAAGCGCCCCAACTAGAGATATATAGTTTATGTCATGACCGGCCGCTTGCGCCATAGGGCCCTCTTGTCCCCAGCCGGTCATCCTGCCATAAACGAGGCGTCCGTTTCTTGCCATACACTCTGCCGGACCTATGCCCAGACGTTCTGTAACGCCGGGTCTAAAACCCTCGAACAACGCGTCTGATGACTCACAAAGTTGCAACACAACCTCTTTGCCATCATTTGATTTCAAATCTAAAGCAATTGACTTGCGACCNCGCGTCAAAACATCATTAATCCTATCTTTCCGTTTCGGAATACGATCAACTCTGATTACCTCTGCGCCCATATCAGACAAGAGCATCCCACAGAAGGGTCCAGGTCCAATGCCAGCTAACTCTATGATTTTGATCCCGCTTAGTGGNCCCACTTCTTGTCTCCNTTTTTNAATGTACNGACATTTAGTCATATCCTCAAAACGAGGGCAAATTTTTGCTTNATGCTCAAAACAGNAAGNTTAGTTATTATTGAGNTTCATTTTCCTTGAGAGCTTTNAATGAAATTGATTGAACACATTGAGGTAGCAAGCGTCGAGGAACCGCATTTCTCTGTCATATGGCTCCACGGTTTTGGTGCTGACGGTCACGACTTCGAAGCAATTATACCGGAATTAAAGATTCCCACTGGTTTAAATATCAGATTTATATTTCCTCACGCACCTTTCAGGAATTCGGTCCCTGATAGNGATGNGAAAATAAGGGCNTGGTATAGCATCTCATCTGATTCTGAGCGNACTGATAAAGAAATTAGNGAATCATCAAATGAAGTAAAACTNCTCATTGAAGCGGAGGAACNAAAAGGAATAAAAACAGANAACATANTTTTAGCAGGGTTTTCCCANGGTGGGGTAATAGCGCTTCATACTGGACTTCGGCATCGAAAAAGAATAGGAGGAATACTTGCTCTTTCTACCTATCTCAATGACTTTGATAACACCCAAGCTGAAATGAGCGATGAAAATCTTGCTATTCCTATAATGCAAGCACACGGCCGTTATGACCAAGTGATCCCCATCGCCCGCGGCGCCACGTCAAGAGAAAACCTGATTAGACTCGGACTAGATGTTAGGTGGTTTGATTATCAGATGGCTCATGAGGTCTGCAGAGAAGAAATAAACGATATAACAACTTTTTTTGTTGATGTTTTTCAAAAATGAATGAGTGGCAATTAAACCTCTCAAGCACGTCCATTGAATGGTTGCGTGCCGTTCAAAAAAATTTTGACGCGTTCATAATTGACCATGCTCTAAACGAGAGAAAAGCCTCCGCGAGTGCGATGACATTAGTGGCGCATTATCCGGACAGATCTGAGCTTGTTGAAGCTATGATCGATTTAGCAATAGAAGAACTAAATCATTTTAAGCAAGTAATGAAAATCATTGCTTCAAGAAACTTGATCATTGGAAAAGAGAAGAAAGATCCCTATGTCAACTTATTAAGAGGAAAGATTGACAAGAGTGACAGCGAAGCCTATCTGTTAGATCGTTTGCTCTTGGGAGCGGTCATCGAAGCAAGAGGAGAAGAAAGATTTAAGTTGCTAGCAAAGGATCTGGCAGACAAAGCATTAAGAAGTTTTTATGAGAAAATATCGTTTTCAGAGGCAAGACACTTTGCCCTGTTCCTTAACCTAGCCACAAAGTATTTCAATCAAAAAATAGTCGAAGAGAGACTTTCGGAATGGATAGAAATAGAAAAACAAGTGATGGAGTCCCTACCTATTACCAGTAGCCTGCATTAAAAAGTGTTCAAATATCTGGAAAGATACCTCGCTGACTATGGCGCTCCGCAGGCAAAGTTTGCTGATTTTGATCGAACTTGGAGCGACGTGATTGTCATCCCTGCTTACCGGGAGAGAGCCTCAGAGCTAATTCAAAATATTTCATCAATAGCTTCTAGTGATAAGTTTCTGGTGATTGTTGTCGCCAACAGTCATGAGGAAGGGGACAAAACAACTCAAACTATGGCAAATGATTTGGCCACAGGTGTTCCAAAGGTACGGATATCAGATGAAATCTCTCTCTTAACTTTTCCGAAATACGATATTCTCATTGTTGATTGTTTCTCCAAACCTCGTATTTTNAAGAAAAAAGAGGGGGTTGGAGCAGCAAGGAAAATTGGATGCGATATTGCCCTCAGTTTAATTGGATCGAAAAAAATAAAAAGTCNCTGGATTTACTCGTCTGATGCAGATGCGATTCTCCCAAAAAACTATTTTAGATCGAGGCTAAAGCAAGACAACGTAGCGACAGTTTTCTCTTTTTCTCACACTTATACTCCTGAGATTTCAAAGGCAATGCTTCTCTATGAAGTGAAACTGCTCTACTATACAGCGGGACTCACCAGCGCGAACTCTCCTTACGCCTATCTTCCTTTAGGTTCTTGCTTGTGCTTCTCCGCGGAAGCTTACGCGAAGATTCGGGGTTTCCCGAAACGGGATTCTGGCGANGATTTCTATTTTCTCAACAAGATACGAAAAATCGGAAAAATAAAGTCTGATCGAGAAATAAAAATNTATCTNAGGGGAAGACTATCCGANCGGACTCCAATCGGCACCGGTCAGGGTACAAGAAAAATCTTAAATGAATTGAAGCAAGCAAAGACTGTCCTATTCGAAAACCCAGAATGCTTTCGCCAACTAAAGCTCGTAAATGAAATGATCGAACGGCTAGCGTTGCATCAAGAACANGAAATAGTTTTTCCGAACGAGGANATTCAAGCTTATNTAGAGAAAATTCATTTTCCCGAAAATTATCAAACGAAGCGGGAACAACACCCANCGTATTTAGTAATGAAAAAACATCTAGAAGATTGGTTTGATGCACTNAAGACTAGGCAGTTTATTCGCCACTTCCAAACCACTCTNTATCANGGAGTGNCTATCGANAGANTNGGAGANGCGTTTTTTCTTNGNTGTGAAAGCGANCCGCNGGCNATCATAANAGAGTGTTCAAAACAAATCTTCNGAAGCCGNNAGATTAGGTGTTAAACTANNGCCATGCGGGGAAAAATTAAAAAGCATGTACCAAGTATTTATTGACGGAAAAGANGGAACNACGGGACTCCAAATATTTGAAAAACTNCAANNGAGGAATGATATNGAGATCCTTCAGATTGATTCGCAAAAAAGAAAGATTGAAGCAGAAAAACGCGAAATCATAAGAGAAGCAGATTTGGTNATTCTTTGCTTACCTGATGAAAGCTCAANAGCAGTTGTTCAAGCAAATGCAGATATGCCCGCTAAGTTTATCGACGCAAGCACAGCATATAGAACAGATCCGAATTGGACATANGGACTTCCTGAGCTCTCGAGACTCCAAACAGANANGATAAAAAATNCGAAGTACGTTTCTAATCCGGGGTGTTATCCGACGGGATTTTTAATGCTTGTTAAGCCCCTAATAGAGCAGGGAATCCTAGAAAAAAATAATATCTTGAGCATAAGTGCAATTTCTGGATACAGTGGCGGGGGGCGAAAATTGATTGAGCGCTATGATCAACCAGACTCAGCAAAAGTCTCGGCCAGGCTTTACGGGCTAAATATGGCGCATAAACACTTGCCCGAAATGACTAAGTATTCCGGGCTCCGATCTGAACCACTTTTTTTACCCATAGTGGGAAACTTCTATCGAGGTATGACAGTAAGTGTTCCGTTGCGCAAAGAAATGTTTATTGGGGAAGTCTCTATAAAAAATATACATGAAGTATTAAGTACTGCGTACGAACCCTACAGCAATATAAAAGTCCTCGAGCTAAACGATGATGCGCAACTAGAAAAGGGATTCCTCAATCCTCAAGTTGTTAAAGGCACAGATCGCCTAGAAATTTTCGTTTATGGGCACGATGACCAAATGGTCTTGATTTCCCGCTTGGACAATCTAGGTAAGGGCGCCTCAGGCGCTGCCGCTCAGAATCTCAATTTGATGCTTGGTTTTCCAGAATATAGGNGTCTCGCGCTATGAACGAAAATACAAAAAAATACGAGAATCTTTTAACCGACTTTCTAAAATTTAAAGAAGAAAAACTTGAGCTNGACCTGACTCGAGGCAAACCTTCTCCTGAGCAACTTGACCTATCGAATCGCCTCGACGGAATACTCGATGGTAATTTTCAATTGAGAAACGGCGTCGATGCTAGAAATTATGGCGGAATTCTGGGAGTTCCCGAGGCGCGCGAACTAGGAGCAGAAATACTTGGCTCGCAAGCAAAAAATATGTTGGTAGGAGGTAATAGCAGTCTAAACCTTATGTATCACTTCGTGGCAAGTAAGGTTGAAAAATGGGGAGAAGGCGTCAAGTTTATCTGTCTAACCCCCGGTTACGATAGACATTTCGCCATTTGTGAACATTTTGGCATCTCAATGCTAGGGATCCCGCTNACTAGCCGCGGACCAGANATGGNAAAAATTGAAGAGGNAGTAAGAACGGANCATTCCGTAAAAGGTATCTGGTGCGTGCCTAAATACTCAAATCCGACAGGACANACATANTCTGATGANGTTGTAAAGCGAATGGCTTCTTTGCCAAACATCGCTGGAGAAGATTTTTTCATTTTTTGGGACAATGCCTACGTTGTGCATGATTTACAAAACGNCGGAGATAAACTCTATAACTTCTCGAGGGCAACTGAAAATCAGGGNACTTCGGACTTCGGCGTAANCTTCGCATCAACCTCTAAGATAACTTTCGCTGGTGCGGGTATATCTTTTCTTAGCACGGGAGATAAAACTCTTTCTGATTTTGAAAAATACCTCGCGACACAAATGATTGGGTTCGATAAAGTTAATCAACTGCGCCACGTGAAGTTTCTGAATAACCTTGAGGAAACAAAGCGATTGATGGCGAAACATCGAAANATTTTAAAACCCAAATTTGATCTCGTTCTAGACACGCTAGAGAAAAAATTAGGTAACTCGGAGGTAGCTAAGTGGACTTATCCCAAGGGCGGGTATTTCATATCCCTCGACACACTCCCAGGATTAGCTAAAAGAACGGTGGAGCTTGCCCTAGAGCTTGGAGTTCGGTTAACGCCAGCTGGCGCTACTTTTCCATATGGGGTGGATCCGAATGACTCGAATATTAGAATTGCTCCGTCTTACCCAAAACTAGAAGAACTCAAGAAAGCTGCAGATGTACTAGGGACTTGTATTCTGCTTGCGAAGGCTGAATCAGAAAACGGAGAAAGTTAGATTGGATAGGTCTGAGACAAGTTTCAGAACCTTTGGGCTGCCGGAGGAGATAAATCGCGCGATAAAAGATCTAGGTTACAAAACACCTACGCCGATTCAAGCGCAAACTCTTCCTCACTCCTTGAATGGCGAAGATATAATTGGTCAAGCTCAGACAGGCACCGGTAAAACCGCTGCTTTTCTTATATCTATTCTAACTTACGAACTCGAGAATCCACCCGAGAGAAATCGCTTGCCGGGATCTCCTTTCGCGCTAATAATCGCCCCTACTCGAGAATTAGTCTTNCAAATACAAAAAGATGCAGAAAGTCTNGCAAAGCTCACCNACATAAACTCANTNGCNATAGTTGGCGGAATCGACTACGANAAGCAGAAAATCAAANTAACTAGAANGGTTGATATTGTCATTGCNACACCAGGAAGGCTTTTAGATTTTATNAGATCACGCTCTATCGATTTATCNAATATAGAAATTCTTGTGATCGACGAAGCNGATAGAATGCTAAGTATGGGGTTTATTCCGGACGTGAAGTCAATAATTGCTAAAACGCCGGATAAAACTTGCAGACAAACACAGTTATTTAGTGCTACTTACACGCAAGACATAAGACGATTAGCCGCGCAGTGGACGCTGAACCCAATAAAAGTGGATATCGCACCAGAACATATTGCAGTTAAAACAGTCGAGCAAAAAGCGTTTCTCGTTGCGGAACAAGACAAATATCAATTGCTCAAAGACCTTATCCAACAATATGACATGTTGAGAGTTCTCATTTTTGTTAATAGAAGGGATTCTGCTAGAGAACTCGAACGTAAAATAACGAGGGATAATTTTATCTGCGGGTTATTAGCGGGGGACGTGCCCCAACGGAAAAGAATCAAAACCTTAGAAAAATTTCGTTCAGGAGAAATCAATATTTTAGTGGCAACTGATGTAGCCGGTAGAGGCATACATATAGAAAACATTAGCCACGTTATTAACTTTAATCTACCCGAGGATCCAGAAGACTACGTGCACAGAATAGGACGAACTGGACGAGCAGGCTCGGAAGGAATATCTATTTCTTTAGTCTGCGAAACTGATGCTTTTTCTCTTCCTGCCATTGAAGAGATGCTAGGAGAAAAGATAAATTTTGAGCAAATCCCTAAATTCTAGGTGTCACGAAACTTACTAAGTCGGATTTGAAGTTAACTTATCCCAACTGTTCCAGTGAATAAGATCCTCAGCTGGCTTTCGTACGGCGGGTCTCAATACTGCCCCCAAAGTATAAGCTGCGGGGAACATTACTGTCTGGGTAACACCCTCGGGAATCTTTAAAATCTTTGCGATATCATCTGATTTCGAGGTAAGTAAGGAAGTCCAAGTCGTTCCAATACCACGAGCACGCATTGCTACCATCAATGACCAGGCAGCGGGGAGTATTGATCCGAAGAAACCAACTTGCTCACTCACAGAACTCCCTGGCTCTCCTATTGCAAGAACAAAGATCATACATGGGATCTCATGTAGTCTATCCATTAAGGCTAGATGAGAGCTCTTTAAGATAATTCCTTGACTGCTGCTAATCTCTATAAGAATTTCACGATACAAGGTAGCAATATCAGCTTTTCGGTCCTTATCAGTTAGAATCAAAAACCGCCAATTTTCACCAATGATACCCGTNGGCGCCTGAACCGCTAAATTAATGCAATCGATCAAGTCTTCCTCGCTGATTGGCCTTGAGTAATCGAGTTTTTTTCTAACCGAACGAGTAGAGCTAAGAACAAAGTCAATGTCTGGTATATTTACATCTTCCATCTTATGAAGCCATATTCCTCTAAATACGTGTATGATAATCGCTCTTGATTCAAAACAGCACTTTTTTTATGTGTAATAAATTCGAACTCTTTCCCTCTGTGAATGTTTTAGGAGAAAAGCTCAAGCCCTGTAGTAAGGATCCGGTCACGGGTTTTTTTAGAGATGGCTTTTGTAACACTTGTCTCGAGGATATGGGGTCTCACACGGTATGTGTGGAGGTGTCGCATGATTTCCTAGCGTTTTCAAAGGGAGTCGGAAATGATTTATCTACTCCGATCCAGCACGCTCGGTTTCCTGGATTAACTCAAGGCGATCGGTGGTGCTTGTGCGCCGAAAGATGGCTAGAGGCTTATAATGTCGGTAAAGCNCCAAAAATTTTCCTTGAAAATACCCACATACACGCGATGAAGATCATCTCTTTCGATTTGTTGAAAGAATTCGCTGTTCAAATTAATTGACGAACGTTCTCAACTCTTCACGGTGAAGAGGGTCAGCTATCTCAATCAACTTCCTAGCTCGCTCTTTTAATGAACANTTCTTTATATCAGCAACACCATGCTCGGTTACAATCGTATCAACATCTGTTCTCANTGCNGTTACGAAATCAACTCGAGGNACAATTTTTGAAACCGTTCTATTTTTGGCNGAAGCACTCATTGCAACTATCGATCTCCCACCTTTGGAGGCGGACGCCGATCTCATGAAATCCACAGACCCTCCAGTACCAGAGATCTGCCGAGAACCAACCATCTCGGCGTTTATCTGGCCGAAGAGATCAACCTGTAAAGCTGAATTGATTGATACAAAATTATCAATCTGACTGATAACTTTTATCTCGTGTGTATAGTTCGCACTCTTAAAAACCACGTTCTCTGCCTTTTGATTAGCTGCTAACCAATCCAGCATTCTCTCTGATCCCAACGCCATCCCGATCACATGTTTACCTCTATCAATTTCTTTACGCGAACCATTAACAACGCCTATTTCAATGAGATCCATAACTGCATCATCTAAGAGACCNCCATGGAAACCAAGGTCGCTGTGATTTTTTAAATTGGCAAGGATTGCTGACGGGACTGCTCCAATGCCTGTCTGCAAACAATCTCCATCAGAAATTAGTTCAGCCACTGTCCNACCAATTTTTTGGGAANTCTTNTCAATCTCTGCCAGAGGGTACACTGGTTTTCCNGATTTANNTTGAATGATTAATGCAACGCGATNACGCTNAACCNTGGGGCTTGTCATCGGNGCCACNAAACTGCANTTNTCTTCAATGATNAGATGTCTCGCNCTCTCTTTTACTGCATCCAAAAAATCAACATTCGGCCCATATCTTAAAACTCCGTCTCGATCTCTNGCCGCTTGGAAAATAGCTACATCCAGATCTATATTTGAAAGGAAATCAAAAATNTTTCGCATGTGCATTGGNGTAAAACTNACNCGNCCCTCGGCTGCNCCCTCTTTTAGAAAAGGACTCATAAAGAAAGTTTTGAGACGNGATCCCGCCCCTAAAAGAGATAAATCTTTCTTATTTATCCCACCNAGNGGAAACTGGATCCAATGAATATCTCTGAAAGAAGCATAGTTNTTTTCGACCAACGATATTATGCCTTTGGGCTCGCTGGCGCTCCCAGCAACATAGACTGATGCTCCAGGAGTTAAAAGAGATCTCAANTTCTCAAGTTCTTTATCATTTCCCATCTCTCTCACTTTATAAACTTAGTCGGGCACTTGTCGACAACAAAATATAAAATTAGAATCCCAANTGNCGAGAAATAAGAGAAATCNATGAGCGAAACAGCTGAAGAGACTAACCTCGATTTGCCAAACCCCTGGGAAATGGACCTCTCAGATATCAACCCAGTTAATCCTGCGCTTTTCCAGCAAGACAAACATTGGGATTTATTCTCTCGCTTGCGTAAGGACGACCCTGTCCATTTTAACGAAGACTCAGATTTTGGTAGGTATTGGTCGATCACTAAATTNAACCACATCATGCAAGTCGATACTAACCATAAAGTCTTTTCGTCTGAGGGTGGAATAACCCTAGGCCCAACAGCGAGCCAAATCGCTTCTGGTGAAACAATGGACACTCCAATGTTCATTGCAATGGATCCCCCAAAGCATGATCAACAAAGAGCGACCGTATCACCTGTGGTTCAACCAGCCAATCTCGCTAAGTTAGAAAGCACCATACGGACAAGGGCAGGAAAAATACTCGATGAACTTCCAAGAAATGAAGAATTCGACTGGGTAGACAAAGTTTCTATAGAATTAACCACCCAGATGTTAGCAACACTTTTCGATTTCCCTTTCNAAGATCGAAGGAAGCTCACACGNTGGTCAGACGTTGCAACAGCAATACCAGGACAAGGGATAATTGANTCGTTACAACAAAGAAGAGAAGAACTNCTTGATTGTCTTAATTACTTCACCGAACTCTGGAACATCAAGGCAAAGAAGCCTGAAAGCAATGACTTGATATCAATGCTTGTTCATGGAGAAGAAACCAGAAATATGCAGCCATTAGAGTTTCTTGGAAACCTTATACTTCTCATAGTNGGAGGAAACGATACAACCCGAAATTCTATCTCCGGTGGAGTGTTGGCCTTAAATCAAAACCCCTTGGAATATCAAAAGCTCCGTAACGATCCCTCTTTGATTAGAAGCATGGTGCCAGAAATAATTCGATGGCAGACACCCCTCGCTTATATGAGAAGAACAGCCCTTCAGGATATAAACTTTCACGGAAAGATAATCAAAGAAGGAGATAAAGTAATAATGTGGTACGTCTCTGGGAACAGAGACGAAGAGGTAATTGAAAATCCCAACAACTTTGTCATTGACCGTAGAAATGCAAGACACCACCTTGCATTCGGTTTTGGCATACACCGATGCATGGGTAATCGATTGGCCGAAATGCAACTCAGAGTGATTTGGGAAGAAATCCTGAAACGGTTTCGCTTTATAGAATTATGTGGGGGTGTAGAACGCACATACTCCTCGTTCGTCAAAGGATATACAAGGATGTCTGTAAAAGTTCATGATTGGTGAGATATTGTCTTGCGCAAAAAGATATGGGCTATTTTAGCTTCAAAAAAAGCCCTCATTTTGAGGGCTAAGAGGGATAATCNAGAAGAAAGGGCCTCCCAAGGGAGGCCNNATCCAGAGGGACCTTAGCTTCTGAATTCAGGATAAGCTTCTAAACCNGTTTCTGAAATATCTACNCCTTGNGCTTCCTCTTCTTCCGAAACCCGTATGCCCATGACCATCTTCAGTATGGTCCAGGCGACAAAGCTCGATCCAAAAACCCAGATAAAGATGGTAGCCGCTCCAATCAGTTGTCCGGAGAACGAAACTCCATCATTGGTAAGAGGCACTAAAAGCAAACCAAGCAAACCGCAAGTTCCATGGACTGAAATCGCGCCTACAGGGTCGTCGATCTTGATCTTGTCTAGAAATATGATAGAAAGCACAACCAATACACCGCCAACAGCACCAAAAATTNTTGCAAGCAGAGGGGTCGGGGTGGACGGCTCCGCAGTAATCGCCACAAGACCTGCCAGCGCACCGTTTAAAACCATCGTTAGATCGGCCTTTCCGAACATTATTTTGGAAGTTAACAGAGCTGCAATAGCACCTCCGGCCGCCGCGGTGTTGGTATTCAAGAAAACGACTGCAACCGCATTCGCGCTTGCCGCATCTCCTAACTTTAAGACCGAACCTCCGTTGAACCCAAACCAGCCCATCCACAAGATAAAGGTTCCTAATGTCGCAAGGGGCAAATTCGCACCGGGAAGAGCATTAACGGTTCCATCTGGGCCGTATTTTCCTGTCCGCGCGCCCAAAAGAAGAACTCCCGCTAAGGCTGCGGAGGCTCCTGCCATGTGAACGATTCCAGACCCAGCAAAATCTGAGAAACCCAGATCTCCTAAATTATACAATCCAAATACATCGGCCCCGTTCCAAGTCCATGAGCCTTCAAGCGGGTAAATTAAACCTGTCATCAANACTGCAAAAGCAAAAAATGCCCAAAGCTTCATTCGTTCAGCAACAGACCCAGAAATTATCGACATGGCCGTTGCAACAAAAACTACCTGGAAGAAGAAATCTGAGGCGTCAGCGTAAATGGAGCCTCCCTCAAAACCTTCTGATGCGGACTCGGCTAAAACACTTGCAGTCAAAGCATCAGCGCTCGCAGCTCCATCCAGTTCTATTCCTGATAAGAATATTCCTCCACCGTACATGACCGCGTANCCACAAACCAAATACATGACGCATGAGATCGAAAACAAAGCGATATTTTTCGCTAAAATGACTGAAGTATTCTTAGACCTGACCAAGCCTGCCTCCAGCATGGCAAAGCCTGCCGCCATCCACATCACGAGGGCGCCACATACCAGAAAATAAAATGTATCAAGCGCATATTGAAGTTCATAAATTTGATCCACTGGATTCTCCCTTTCAGTTAATTGTCTTACGTNTGCNTATCTGCAAACTTGGTGCCAAGTCTGAAACCTTTCTTTTCTTGTAATATGGGACCATTTGTTGAACTGGATTTTTGTTTTGCNCCTATTTAAAGCGCCGATATTTTATTCTTGCACTGATTTAACGCAAATTTATTCAGCAATGGAAAAAACAGAGTTTTCCTCCTCCAGGTATCATCAGATTTAGGTTGACTGAAAACCAAGCTACGGAAATTCACAAAAAAATAAAAAATAGCGCAGAATTTAGACAATAATTAAGTGTGNTGCTTGTTGTGATTAAAAATAAATCAAAAAATCAACTGATCTTTCTTTTTAAAAAGAGCGTTAATGGATTCGCAATGCTTATTTAGGAGTAATCTCTGCTTTGATAGTTCCCTTTATCAAACAGCTCTTCAAACAAAAACCGAGGTCAACTTTGGATGCATCAATTAAACGGGCACGCCTCCATCTTCTATGGTCACGCGATGCATAAGCCTGTCAGCTGGCCAATAATCGTTAACTGGTTTATGTTGAGTTATCCTATTATCCCAAAAAGCGATCGAATCTTTTTCCCATTTAAACCTGCAGGTGAACTCAGGAAGGGTAANGTGATCGTATAAAAATCTAAGAAGGAAGAGACTTTCTTTCTGTTTCATGCCTTTTATCTTCAAAGTAAAAAGGGAATTTACGAATATTCCTTTTTTGCCNGTCTCAGGGTGGGTCCGAATAACAGGATGTTCTACGGGAGGATTATTTTGAATCATGTCGGAAAGACGTTCGCGACCTCCNGGCTCATCAAGACTCTCTTTAAAACCANACGAAAAATCATGCACTGCAATGAGTCCNGACAAAAAGGATTGCATTTTATCGGATAGCCCNTCAAAAGCGGCGGACATGCTAGCGAACATTGTATCTCCNCCTCGCTCAGGGATGATTAGCCCATGTAAGACCGACCCTGANGGAGGACACTTTTTGAAAGTCATATCGGAATGCCATGCTTCTATCTTAGATGGTTTGGCTAGGCTATTTTCTAGAATTGTAATCTCTGGATAACCATCTAAATTTCCATATGCCTCATGGATCTGCGGAACCCCAAAATAGCAAGCAAAGCGAACATGGGCGNTNGGATTGATTGGTTGATTACGAAAAAAGATTACTTCGAAATCATTTATAGCGGTTCTTAAAAATTCAATTTCTCTGCTTTCTAGAGATCTATCAAGATCGATGCCATGAATTATCGCCCCCAGGGCGCCTGAAAGATGCTCTACCTCGTACATTTTTCATTGATCCGAAGAGCTAAGCTCAGAAGCCAACAGCGTTGCTTTTTCATCGAGCTCTGCAATAAGTTCTTTTGTTTTGTGGACTGATAGTGCAACCACTCGGTCCGGTCCAAGCCTCTGAAGCCCCTGCTGGATNTCAATTGCCAATTGGGCCAATTCCTTNTTTTTCATTTTAACCCNCATTGAGTGAGCGAGGTTGTTGATGATAACCTAAAGAAGCATGCTTATTACAACAGTATCTTTGTTCGAAAANACAANCAAAACTGGGTATTGATTTGANGGCGAAAATACTTTTCTGTACAAATTTTAAAGGCATGGAGGTCAAAATAACCAAGTCAGGCTCTACGTTTGGACTTCTTGTTGGCGGTCTTACTAGAGCAAAAAGAGTTGCGGAGGCAGATTGCCTTCGAATTTCACTTTCCACAACAATTCAAACAGGCTACGAATGGCATGAAAATCTAGAAGCTATTATCGATCTCTCCGCCGGCGATGTAGCCTTGGAATTAAAAGCGAACGGCAAGGAGATTACTAAGTACGGCGGCGCCTGCTCTGTCAATGTGAACCCCAACAAGATTGGGGCAAACTCTAAATAAAATTTGTTTGCTAATTCAATTTGAGATGTCGCTTAAAACAAAAAGTTTTAAAGAGGCCTCTAATTTTTCTAATTTCGGTAGTTATAAGGCCTTACCGAAAAGAAATTCTTAGAATATTTTGACAGATCGCCGACTTGAGGCTATAAAAAGAACCGATTGTTTTCCGAATATCGGAAAAGATGTCGCCAACTCTTTTCAGGGGAGGGGGGTGATATCCCTACAATTACCCTGGCCGCTAAAGGAGGTGATCCCATCAATTATCAGTCTAAAAGGGGAGCCTTCGAGCCCGAACGGCTCTAAGGTTCCTCATATGGCGTGAGCATAAGGGCTTATATGTTCAAATTTTAAGCCCTTATCTCATTTTAACATATGCAAGACCGGGAGCGACATCGTCTAGCTCCAGANATCATTACAAGAAATAAATTACCGAAAGCAATCCGACAGCNCTCAAGACNAAAGTATAGGGANANGCCATGATCACCATNCTCATGTAGGAGAGATTGATCAATGGTGCCAGCGAAGAGGTGAGCAAAAATAAAAACGCTGCCTGNCCNTTTGGCGTAGCAATGGAAGGGATGTTTGTACCTGTATTTACAGCCACTGCTAACTTATCAAATTGATTCCGCGATATCATTCCTGAATCCAATGCAGCCTTGATTTCATTTATGTACACGGTAGCCACAAAAACGTTGTCACTGATCATCGAAAGGACTCCATTAGCAACAAAGAAGAGCGGAGCTTGAAGATCGGCACTCTGAGCGAGCACATAAACTATAACGGGACTAAACAAGTTTTGATCATGTATAACTCCAACAATACAGAAGAAAACAACCAACAAAGCGGTAAATGGCAAAGCCTCGTTAAAAGCGGGACCGAGATCATGCTCTTCTGTAACACCCTTGAACGCGGTGAGCAAAACTATAACCCCCAAGCCAATGATACCAACTTCAGCGACGTGGAGTGCAAGAGCAATAATTAATAAAACTCCGACTATTGATTCAATTAAAAGATCTGTTTTGTCCTTGTCAGTTAAGCTATCGCTTCGGAAGTCGCTGTAGCTAGCAAATATCTCTTTAATCTCGGCCGGCAATTGGGTTCCAAAACCTGCAATTTTTAATTTTTCGACACTTAAACAGGTAATCATTCCGGCAAAGAAAACAGGTACGGTAATTGGAGACATTACCAATAAAAATTCCATAAAGGTCCAGTCGGCTACGTTTGCAATAAGCAAATTTTGTGGCTCTCCCACTATTGTGCAAACTCCTCCCAAAGCGGTTCCTACAACCCCATGCATTAATAGATTTCGGAGAAAGGATTTGAATTGCTCCTGCTGTTCCCGACCTAGGCTATCCAAAGACGAGTCATCAAGATAGTTATGGTCGTCGCCAAAATTTTTGCCTGATTTTGCCAAATGGAATATTCTATAAAAACCGATACCAACACCAATTAATACGGCTGTGACTGTTAGAGCATCTAGGAACGCGGACAAGAACGCAGCAACAAAGCAAAACAATAACGAAAGTAAGACCTTAGACTCGATCTGCAGAAACAACCTTGTAAATATAGCAAGCATTAAGTTCTTCATGAAGTAGATGCCTGCCACCATAAATACAAGCAAAAGGATTACCTCAAGATTATTTTCGACTTCGTGCATTAGCGTGTATGGATTTGTCAACCCTAAAAACAAAGACTGAATGGCAAGTAAACCTCCTGGCTGAAGGGGATAACATTTTAACGCTAGGGCAAGTGTGAAAATAAACTGGATTAGTAAGACCCAACCCATAATAAATCCACCTTCAAGATTCAGCTGATTTAAAAGCCAAAGAAGAAAAGGATTTAATATCAGGAACCCAATTATAGTTTTCTTATACCAAACTGGGGAGTGTCCTAAAAAAGATTTATATATATTGTTTAACAACGACATAAGCGCACCCATCTATTTAATTAGGCAGCCAACACAAAGAGTTAGCAACCACGCTGGTTTAACATTAATTTATTAGGATAAGTTAATAATCAACAAAAATCAGGTTTTTCAAGCCTCAATAATGCTATTTAGATTCTAACAATATCACTTGACTCTTTCGGACCACGGTTCACAATACAAAGAGGCGGAAAATATCATGTTTAACCCTTCTCTGATATTAATCGAGGCATTTATAAAAGAGCTTTGCTCTCTTTATGAGAAGATGCATGGGGAAAATACAAAAGACACACACCTGATCTCCTCTTCGGCGCGAACCTCATTAGAAATCATTGCAAATAGTGATGCCCCCTACCACGACCTTAATCATACCGTGATGGTAACTTTGGTGGGCACAGAAATTATTCGTGGAAAATCACTCTTNGATGGATACGTGAGCTCAGAGGATTGGCTACATTTTGTCATTTCGCTGCTCAATCATGATATCGGTTATGTGCGGGGTATATGTGAGGGTGATGGTGATGGAAAATACGTGACNGATAAAAATCAAGGTACGATATCTCCTCCTCCAGGCTCGACTGATGCCTCGCTTACTCCCTATCATATAGACCGAGCAAAACTTTTTATTGAAAAACGCTATGGAANAAATGAAAGAATCGATGTNAAAAAAATCTGTGATAATATAGAAAGAACTCGATTCCCCGTTCCTGCGGAGGATGANACAACGGATGCTGCTGATTATGCGGGNCTAATTCGAGCGGCTGATTTAATTGGACAATTAGGCGATCCTCAGTACCACANGAAAATCTCCNCTTTGTATGCAGAGTTTGAAGANACAGGTCAAGCAGAAAAAATGGGTTACCAATCTGCCGCAGATCTTAGGGCCGGCTACCCGAAATTTTTTTGGGAGCTAGTCTCTCCTTTCNTATCAGAAGGGATTAAATTTTTAAGAAGGACACAAACTGGACAAGTTTGGGTTCAAAANCTTTACGCAAATGTGTTTAAAGAGGAGCATGACACAGAAGTATACGGCCCTGANAGAGCCGGTCAAAAAAAATAAGGCAATCCTTCAATTCTTTCCNTTAAGATTTTTAGATAGTCCGAAGATTATCATGGTATTAACCTTTTAAAGCTCATAAAATTTGAGGTCCCTTTCGAAGTAAAAGTCTTATCGTGGGAAATAGAAGACTCAAAATATGTCTCCTTAGTTACAGAAGCAACCCTAGAAGCGGTGGACAAGGGGTTTATATTAAATTTTTAAGTAAGGCGCTTGCAGATTTAGGTCACCAGGTAGATGTAATATCCTCTGAGCCTTTTCCTGAGTTAGATAGCCGTGTAAAGCTGATAAAAATTTTTGGTTTGAATCTATTNGAAAAAGAAAATCATGTCACCGCACTAAGGTTCAAACATTTATTTTCTTTCACTGACTTTTTTGAATGGCTTAGTATGCTAACGGGTGGTTTCGCTGAGCCCTATACGTTCGGCCGAAGAGTTCTAAAATATTTAAAACGGAACAACTCCAATTACGATATTATTCATGATAATCAGAGCCTTTGTTATGCTTTGATAAGCTTAAAAAAAAAAGGCTGGCCTGTAATTGCTACAATACATCATCCTATCTCGTTGGATCTTAAGATTGCGATAGAACATGAANAAAGATGGCGATATAAGTTGCTGATCAATCGTTGGCATTATTTCCTTAGGATGCAAAAAGATGTTGCAAGGAAAATTGATCAAGTTGTGACGGTCTCTGTGTCATCAAAAAATGATATAGCAAAAGATTTTGAAGTCGCCAGAGAAAATATNGCCGTGGTCTATAACGGAGTCGATACTGAAATATTCAGACCGCTACCCCAAATAGAACGAACTTCAGAAACCATAATGACTACGACATCCTCGGACTCCCCACTGAAAGGTTTAACTTTCCTGCTTAAGGCGGTCGCAGAGCTCACCGAAGAATTTCAAAATTTACATTTAAATATTCTAGGTAGAGTCAATGACGGTGGGACTGCAGCGAGGTTAATCAAGGAACTGAAGTTAGACACTAAAGTCTCTTTTTTCTCGGATATTTCAACAAGCGAAATAGTGGAACTCTACGCAAGAGCCGCCTGCGCGGTGGTTCCTTCGTTATATGAGGGGTTCGGATTCCCTGCAGGCGAAGCAATGGCTTGTGAAGTGCCTGTCGTTTCAACCAATGGAGGAGCATTNCCAGAGGTCGTGGGCGAAGCCGGCTTAATTGTCGAAGCTGGAGATCACGGGGCCCTAACGAAATCAATTGCGTATTTGCTAAGAAACCCCGATCTAAGAGGAGAGTATGGAAAAAAAGGGCGAAATCGAATGATACAAAAGTTCAGTTGGTATCGCTGCGCAACACAGATGGAATCCATTTACGTTAGATCATTAAGAGCTTCGGGAAAAGGCTATGTCTCTTGAGACAATTAATTTGGAATACTTGAAGCTGACTGCAAATGATAAACTTCTTGATTTAGGTTGTGGAGAAGGCCGACATGCACTCTCAGCTTATATTTCTAAAGAATTAGAGGTGTACGCTGTAGACTTGTCGATAAGTGACCTTGAAATCACAAAAAGCAGATTCAATGAGTTTTATGAAAGTGAAAACGAGAGAAAAAACTTATCTATAGCGGCTGCGAACGCAGAAAACCTCCCGTTTAAAGATGACGAGTTCGATTCAGTGATCTGTTCTGAGGTTTTAGAGCACATTCACGACTATAAATCTGTTCTCTTGGAGATATCTCGTGTTCTGAAAAACGGCGGCGTAGCAGGTATTAGCGTTCCGCGATTCTTTCCAGAATGGATTTGTTGGCAATTAAGCGACGCCTATCACGAAGTTAAAGGCGGACACGTAAGGATTTTTAAAAAGCACCGTCTTCTTGAGGATATCGAGGAGACCGGACTCAGCCTCGAAAAACTCCATTACGCTCACGCGCTCCACGTTCCTTATTGGTGGCTCAAGTGCCTGTTTTGGCGAGAACCTGGCGAAAGAGAAGCAATCGTAGTTAGGTTATACCATCGGTTCTTAGTATGGGACCTCATGAAAAAGCCTTTTATCTGTTCTCTTGCGGAGAAATTACTCAATCCGATAATGGGAAAAAGTGTGGTTATGTACTTTCGAAAAAAAATTGAGCGCTTCTAATGCAACGTCCGATTTCTATCTTAAATTCCTTTCCAGAAAATTTCTTTGTAGAAACCGCAAATTATATAGCTAACACCCAAAGTTGTGACGGCAGCATACCTTGGTTTAAAAATGGACCCCTGGATCCTTGGGATCATATAGAGGCGCTTATGGGATTAACCATAGGAGGAAATTACGAGCAAGCTAGAAAGGGTTTTGATTGGTTGAAAAGAAACCAAGAGAGAAATGGCAGCTGGTTGGCGGCATATCGGGACGGAAAAATTGAGGATGGGACTAGAGCAGAAACAAACTACGTTGCATACATTGCGACAGGCGTATGGCATTTCCATCTCGTGACCGGTGATAGACCTTTTTTAAATGAAATGTGGGAGAGTGTATCGAGAGCCATAGATTTTGTACTCGAACTCCAAGGATCAAATGGCGAAATTTTTTGGTGTCTCGATACGAAAAAAGGGGTTCAATATGATTGTCTGCTTACCGGATGCTCTAGCATTTATAAATCCTTAGAATGCGCAATATCTATTGGATCGACTTTAAACAAAAATACCGACACATGGTCAGCGGCAAGGAACCGTCTAGGTAGGGTCATTTCAGGCCATCCAGAATGCTTCGACCAAACCTGGAGCTCAAAAGAAAGATATGCGATGGACTGGTTTTATCCAGTCCTTGCCGGCGTTATTAGAGAGGAAGAGGCTTCAGAACGAATTAACAAACGATGGGACGAGTTCGTCGAAACTGGCTGGGGTTGCCGCTGTGTCAGCGACCAACCTTGGGTTACTGTAGCCGAAACCTGTGAGCTAGTGATGGCTCTAAACTGCATTGGAGATAGAGCAAGAGCGATAACATTATTTAGCTGGTTGAATCAATTTAGAGAAGTAGACGGCTCATATTGGACGGGCTATGTTTTTCCCGAGAAAGTACTTTGGCCCGAGGAGCGGCCGACCTGGACAGCGGGAGCAATTTTATTAGCAGCGGACGCTCTAACGAGCAAGACGAAGGGGTCAATTTTGTTTTCTTAGTATAGAACCAAAGACTAGATTCGTTTCAAGATTGCGAGCGTTTTAATCCTATCTCTTTCAGAGAACAAGCCCGATGATAACGCTAGCTTCATCACCTCGTGAGGGGCTTGCCCTCCCTCTGAAGGATCTAGAAATATATCGTGGATCGCAAGAAAACCTCCTTTCCTTATATGGCTACTCCAAGCTCTGTAATCGTCTAGGGCCGCTTCCATTGAATGACCCCCATCGATAAAAACCATTCCAAGGGGCCCGGTCCAATTTTTCGCAACCACTAAGGAGCTAGAGACAATTGGAATTACAGTCTCCGAGAGTCCAGCCATCTCAATATTTTTTCGAAACTCCGAGAAAGAGTCCATCTGATTGCGCTCTAAATCAAAGAGCTTTTCATCGTGATAATCCTCTCCCGGCTGATGCTCCTCGGAACCCCTATGATGATCAATGGTGTAAAGCGTATTATTAGATTCAAGACATGCGAGCCCTAAATAAATTGCACTTTTTCCACAATAACTGCCTATCTCTAAAGCTGGGCCTAAAGGAGATACCTCCAGGCAAATATTGTAAAGAGCCTCCCCTTCCTCGGGAAGCAAAAATCCTTTAACTGCATCTATTTCGATCGGTAATTTGATCATTTTCAGGATATAAAGAAAATCGTTGAGTAGATTGGAATCAAAAGGATCAAAGCGTAACCGGCAAAATTNAATATTCCCGGCCATTTTTTCGTCTTACCAAAGGGCAACAAATTCCCGGCTGCCATCCAGAGAATTGTTGAAAATAACAGGGAAAGAAGGACACTTAATACTATTAAACCCATTTGGATATTTCTCCCGTTTATTTTTAACTCAATTAGTCAAGCACTATAAACTTTATAGAATCGCCTACCTTAATTCTTTGAGCCGCATCTACGACAACTAAACACGTTGCCCATTTCAAAGAACTAAGAACACTAGAGCCTTGATGAGCGAACTTTTCTAGCAGAGTTTCTCCGCCTTCGGTCCGAAACCTCGCTCGAAGATATTCTCGGCGAGACCCTGCTTGATAATCAAAAGAAGAAACCCCAAAGAACTCACGCGAAGTGACCTCATTCAAGCCTTGCGTTGCCCTTAAGAAGGGTTTNGCAAAGATAAAAAAACTAACAAATGTAGAAACTGGATTACCNGGCAAGCCCAATAAAGGTTTACCACTGATTTCTCCAAGCAAGAACGGTTTCCCGGGTTTCATAGCAATTTTCCATATATTGATCGATCCCAAAGCAGTTACAGCAGCTTTGACATGATCCTCTTCCCCGACCGAAACTCCACCTGTGGAAATTATAACATCGGCTATTTCCCCAGCTTTCGATAACATGACTAATGTTTGCGAATAATCATCAGGCACGATTCCAAGATCAATAACCTCTAGCCCCATTCCTCTGAGCCAACTATGAATAAGGAAACGATTTGAGTTATAAGACTGAGCAGTATTNAGAGCCTTCTCCTGGCAATACCAATTCATCGCCNGTGGAGAAAATCGCAACAGTCAAAGGCATTTTTACTTTTACACTAGTCTCTCCAACTGATGCCAGCACAGCTACCGCGGCGCTGGAGAGCAACTCTCCCTTTGAGACTACTTTAGAACCCGATGCNATATCGTGGCCTCTTCTTCGGACATTAGAATATTTCCTCGGTAGCTTTTTAATTCTTGCGGTGCCTGAGGAAAAATCAACATCTTCTTGNATTATGACGGTATCGGCGCCTTCTGGAATAGGCGCCCCAGTAAAGATTCTAGCGAGAGAATTCTTGACCAGAGGCTTACAGATCCGACCAGCTGGTATTCTATCAGAAATAGTATAAGACGTTCCCTCTGAAACATCTTCGAAACACCCAGCGAACCCATCCATCGCACTATTGTCAAACGAAGGNACATCAATTTGAGCAAACACATCTTCTGCGCAAGCTCTACCAAAAGATTGGTCTAATGAAGTTCTCTCCTCTCCAGCTATCGGTCTTGCCCGTTCCAAGAGCTCTTTGACCGCATCCTCTACCGGCAGCAACGGATCCAAGNTTAATGGCTCCCTGTCCGAATAAGCTCAGCAAAATTACAGGGCCTATGATTTATATCCAATTGGTCTTTAATGATCTTTTCCCAAGCGGTTTTGCATGCTCCCGTAGACCCTGGGATACAAAAAATTATAGTGTCATTCGCAATACCTGCAAGGGCTCTTGACTGGAGGGTGGAGGTTCCTATTTCATCAAAAGATAACCGCCGAAAAAGCTCTCCGAATCCGGGGACGTCAGAGTCAAATAAAGGTTGAACTGCTTCCGGCGTTGAATCCCTTGACGTAAAACCNGTACCCCCNGTGACCAAAACGATCTCGACTCCTGGATCCGCTATCCAGCTAGACAAGATAGCTCTCAAATCGTAAAGATCATCTTTTGAGATAGCATATTTTGAAATTGAGTGACCTACTGCCCTAGCAGCCTCCATCAAGAATCTTCCCGAAGAGTCATTTTTTTCATCTCTGGTATCAGAGACGGTAAGCACTCCTAAATTTAAAGATCCTGGATTATCGTTTTTAATCATTACTTCAGCCAATCTAAATTCATGTTTAAACTCCCTTCCAGTTAGGGGCACGTTTCTCAGAGAAGGCTCTGGGACCCTCAACAAAGTCTGAACTTTTTTTCATTAACTCGACCTGTTTATATCTACTTTTTATGGCGTCTTCAATCCCCGACGCATTCATCCCNAGCATGGAAGCCTCTTTGCTAGCCCTAACTGAAAGGGGCGCGCATTCAAGAATTAATTTAGCCCAATCTTTCGCTACCTCAAGAACCGATTTTTCTCTCGTTACTTCATTCACGAATCCAAGAGCCATACCCTCCTTTGCTGAGACTCTACGCCCGGTTAAAAGCATACCCATTGCTTTTTTAATNCCGATTTCTCGGGGCAAACGATGAATGCCACCACCTAAAGCCGCCAAACCTACTCTAGGTTCAGGCAAAGAAAAGACTGCGTTCTCGGAAGCGATAATTAAGTCGCAAGCGAGAGCAATCTCAAACCCTCCACCCATCGCGACGCCGTTCACAGCAGCAATAACAGGCTTTGGATTATCAAATCGAGAGGTAATCCCTCCAAAACCAGAGGAGGGTTGCATCTTCATGTCCCCACCAGATGCTTGGAATTTAAGATCATTTCCGGCACAGAAAGCCTTATCACCNGCTCCAGTTACTATCGCAACCCACTGGTCCGGATCTGAGACGAAACTGTCGAATGCTTCNCTCAATTCAATGTTTCCTGGCGGATGCAAAGCATTCATGACCTCTGGTCGATTTATCCTGATGATGGTTAGTCTTCCCTCTTTGATCACTTCGCTGTACTTTCCCATATCGAAACCCTCAATTCCTAGATAAATAAAATCTTGTTCTGTTAATCAAACAAATTCTTAATTATTCCACAAGCCTCTCGCAGAACGGACCGAGGGCTCGCATAATTCATCCTCAAAAACCCTTCTCCTCCAAAATGCCCGCCATCAGACAACTCTAAACCCCTTGATAAAAGATCTTTACCNGGGTGCTCCTTACCCGTCTTTCGAAAGTCCATCCAAAGAAAATAAGTTCCNTCAGGTTCATTAATTTCTATAGTCTTAAGGTCTCCAAGATTTTTCATCAAAAAATCTCGATTTTTCTCGAGGTAACTTAGCATTTGATGAAGCCAAGGGTCACATTTTGCGTAGGCAACTTCCATGGCGGTAAGAGTTAAAATGTTTANGTCAGGGATCAAGCCCTCAGACTTAGAGAAGAACCTCCCACGCAATTCATCGTTCGGAATTACTGCGAAAGCTCCTCCTAACCCACTCATTGCGAAACTTTTTGATGGTGACATAAAAGTAATTGTTCTCTGGCTGATAGGCTCTCCTAACGAGGCCAATGGAATATGCTTTCTCTTCTCGTAAACAATGTCAGCATGCACCTCATCTGAACAAACCAACAGATCATTTTCTACACAAATCTCAGCCAAACGCTTTATTTCCTCTTTACTCATAGCCCTTCCAAGAGGATTTTGGGGGTTACAAAATAGAAATAATTTGAGCGACTTCTCTTTGGCAAGCTCAGAGAACTTCTCAAAGTTAAATTCCCAACGGCCACAGGTGATTTGGGAATCTAGAGTCTTGAGAGACCGGTTCGCGTTTGTGACTGCAGCAAAGATAGGAGGGTACACCGGTAACTCTGAAATAGCCTCTTGGTTTTTATCTAGAAATATACGACAGCAAAGATTCAATCCGAGAACAATACTAGGCAGATAAACAATCCAATGTTTCTCAATTTTCCAGTCATACAAGGAATAGGCACGCTCAATAACAAGATCATTCAGGGAGTCTGATATATTTTCGTAACCAAGAACCTGATCCGCCCTTTTAATTAAGGAGTCGCGGATTGGAGGTGGAAGAGGAAAATCGGAATCCCCAATAGTAAGAGCGATGGTATTTTTCTTCTTTGTCCATCTAGAACTGTTGGAGACAACTCGNTTATTTACCTTATCAAAAATTTCGTGCAATTGTGTTTCGTATCGTTGATATTTGTTGAGGTTAAGCTTAAGTTATTTATGTCATTAGTAAAGCGATGTGGAAACCAAATTAAAATGTTTGAAAAAAAATCCGTTATGCCGGCTCCGAACGAAGCTCTTCCTGGAAGAGAAGAGGAAATACCAGTTCCTGAATATCATTTCGTAAATGGTAATCCNATGCAGGCGGGTCNAATCGAAAATTACGAAAAGGCAATGTTTGGCCTGGGCTGTTTTTGGGGTGCGGAGCGAATATTTTGGGAAACACTGGGCGTATTCGTAACAGCAGTCGGATACGCAGGAGGATTAACGCCCAATCCAACATATGAGGAGGTCTGCTCAGGTTTAACCGGTCACAACGAAGTNGTGAGAGTTGTTTTTGACCCAGCNGAAGTAAGCTTCGAAAAACTTTTGAAAAAATTTTGGGAAGGGCACAATCCAACCCAAGGAATGCGTCAAGGCAACGATATAGGAACACAGTATCGTTCAGGAATATACGTTTTTTCGGGGACTCAGAGAGAAATCGCAGAAAGGTCTTTACTGAGTTTTGAAAAGAAACTTACCGCCAAGGGATTTTCTCAAATCACAACAGAAATCTTAGACGCACCTACCTTTTATTTTGCAGAAGACTACCACCAGCAATATCTTGCGAAAGTTCCTAACGGNTACTGTGGGCTTGGAGGAACAGGTGTCGAATTTTAGTCGTTATGACCTAAAACCTTATTGCGTAAATCCTGATAACGGAGCCTANTGGTTTGCACCAGCTCCTCAGGAATCTTTGGTCCAGGGGGCGTTTTGTCCCACAAACCTGACTCATGAAGCTTCTCCGCAAAATTTCTTAAAAGCTGCTTGTCAAAATTATCTTGTTTTTTATCGGCAACCCAAGATTCCAAAGACCAGTATCTGCTGCTATCTGGNGTTAAGACTTCATCGATCAGCATGAGATTACCTTGTTGATCTAGACCGAACTCAAATTTCGTGTCAGCTATNATTAATCCTTTTCCTCTCGCGTAGGCATTCGCTCTATCGTACAACTTAAGCGAGACCCTACTCAGTTTCTCAATCAAAGCTTTGCCGACTATTTCTCCGGCTTCGTCAAGGGTTATCGATTCATCATGACCCTTTTCAGCTTTTGTAGTTGGAGTAAAGATCGGATTTATAAACCTGTGCCCGTCAACCAAATTTTTGGGCAAAGGAATCCCAGAGATTCCACCGGTGCTAAGATATTCTTTATAACCCCCTCCTGTTAAATATCCTCGCACAATACATTCAATCGGAATCACTTTCGCTTTCTGACAAATCATTACCCTCCTCTCAAGCAGACTCTTTTCGTCAACAGAAAGATGTGTAAGGTTATCNACGTCAGTTGAATAAAGATGATTCTCCACAACATCTGCTAANNGCTCAAACCAAAACTTACTTATCTGGGTGAGCATNATGCCCTTNTCGGGAATACCATTACCGAGAACGACATCAAANACACTNACCCGATCCGTAGCAACAATAANNACTCCTGGACTGTTATCNGGAAGGACAAGATCATATATATCTCGCACCTTTCCCTCTCGACGATTTTCGAGAGGAAGTGCCGTCTTTAGAAGAATTTGGTCTATCAACCTCAAATTAAGTTCCTCTCAAAATTCAATCTTAAATCATCAAATTCCTCTATCCCAACAGAGAACCTAATAAGAGAATCAGCTATTCCCATTTCTTTCAAGGGAACAAGGCCTAATTCATGATAACTGGAGTGTGCAACTGNTATACACAAAGTTCTTATGTCTCCAAGGTTGCTTGCGCATGCAGCGTCCAAAAGGGAAGTTTCGATTCCATGAGATATGAACGACTGAAGAAGACTGTTAGTGTTTCCAAAAAGAAATGCAGAAGATATGAAATGATCTTCAGCCCCGAGAAGAGAAAAGAGGGTGGATTCGATGGCGGTCATTCCGGTGCCAAAAGCGATCGTTTCGTTATTTTTTTTAAACAAATCCAGTTTCTCTTATAAAGCACTGACAGTTGGATTGACCTGCCTTCCGCAGGAATAACCACTTTTTTNCCCTAGAAAAACACAAGCCAGNTCTCTCGCATCGTCGAACGAAAAAGNGACTGAATGATGAACGGGTTTGTGAACCGAACCGTGCCTCACCTTTCCTTTACGATTTGAATGCAAAATATCAGAAGTAAAATCCATATTAATTATNTCCCCAAAAAAAAACCTNCTGAGTTTTTAACTCAGCAGGTTTATATAGTTTTAGCTGANTTTNTAACGCGCTCGCANGCAAAATCCAAATCAGCGCNTCTACNCNTATTATANCAAGGCCGATTTACTAATCAATTATTGATCCAGAAAGCCAGAAGCCTGATAGAATTGANGAAAAATAATGTGAAACTCNGTATGAACGAATCANATTTCAGAAAAAAGCTATTAGNCTTTTTGCACAAATCGCCAACCCCTTTCCATGTAGTAAGCGACATAGCAGAAACTCTTCAGCAACAAAATTTTGCTGAGTTAAAAGAAGNAGAAAAATGGGANNTNGAACCCGGTAAATATTTTGTTAGGAGAAACGATTCTTCCATAATCGCCTTCCAATTNGGTAAACGTCCTATCGAAGAGACCGGCCTTCGCATGGTCGGAGCTCATACAGACAGCCCGGGACTTAAACTAAAACCTTTACCTATAATACGAAGAAAAGGCCTGTTTCAGTTAGGCGTAGAAGTCTACGGTGGGGCTTTACTAAACCCCTGGTTTGACAGAGACCTCAGCATCGCTGGACGGATTACTAAGACGACAAAAAATGGCAAGATCGAAAGCACAATAATAGACGCGAAAGAACCGTTGGCATTCATTCCGAGCCTTGCTATTCACCTCGACAGAGAAGCAAACAAAAACAGATCCGTAAATGCTGAAACGGATATTGTCCCAATTATTTCTGCTGATCATCACTTCCGTGAATTAGATGATTTTTTTTCTGCAAATCTAAAAAAGGGAGAAACTCTTTTAAATACCGATCTTTTCTTTTATGACACAAACCAAGCGAGTCTAGTGGGCGCGAAAAACGAGTTTTTAGCGGCCGCCCGACTAGATAATCAATTGAGTTGCTTTTGTTCAATATCCGCTTTAATAGAAGCTGAACCCTCCAACTCTTGCCTCGTAGTTCTGAATGATCATGAGGAAGTTGGAAGCGCGTCCCACGCCGGGGCGGACGGGAGCTTTCTTTTGGACTTTTTCAATCGAATAACTGAAGAACCAGAGCAACGTCTTAGGACCATGGCTCACTCACTCTTAGTGTCTACCGATAACGCCCA
>PARM01000014.1 GCA_002711495.1 Gammaproteobacteria bacterium | reverse complement strand
ACAACTACCAGTTCAAGTGAACCGTCTTCAAGGTCTTGAGCATATGCCGATTCTGCTGACATTAGGACTGAGAGCAGGGAGGCAATCATGATGAAGATTGATGCGACTGGATTTAACTCAGTCTTTTCTGGACCAATCCCCACGACAAAAAGAAAAACTACTAAACCACAAAAGATTAGAGGGTTTAGAAACAACCCTGGCTTTCGACGATAGTTTAAAAATTCTCTGGAAAGCGTCCTGAGAAAAAAAGTCATCGCAGCTCCAATTTTTTTACCCCAAGTTTTTCAGGTATTTCTTGATGGCTCGAAAAAATAATGGCGCCTCCCGAGGCGGAGCATTTACGAAAGATTTCCTCTAACAAGTTTATCCCAATGCCATCAACACCGCTGAAAGGTTCGTCCATTACCCAGAGGAGATTTTTCCCCAAACAAAAAGGTGCCAGGGCTACTCGCTTTTTTTGTCCAAAAGATAAGTCTGAGCAACGAGTGTTGGCGCTATCAGCCAACCCAACCTNGCGAATNNCCNTNTCTANNTCGAGCNTTCTCNANATACTGATGATTTANNTCAAAAACCCATTTGATGTTCTCGTAGGGTGTCAAGTTAGCATTGATTGCGGGTTTATGCCCCAAGTAGAGGGGCGGGCCCCGCAAGTTCCAATCAAAGCAGCCCGAATAATTCTTGTAAAGCCCTACCAGGGTCCGCATGAGAGTAGTTTTCCCACTGCCATTGGAACCACAAACCTGAAGAATTTCTCCTTCATATAGGCAAAAGGACACTGACTCGAATAGAGCCCGATCTCTTCGGAAACAAGTTAAATCTTTTACTCGAAGCATACGCGCAAAGTGTGGTAGAAATTTCAATAAAATAAACTAGAAAGACTGGTTTAGATCGTATTTCTCCAATCATCAAGCACTTAATGTTGTATATGTTACTATGTTTTACTCTAAATCGCTTTCAATGGGCCTATAAACAAAGCCTTGACCACCTACAGACATTTCGAACATCAGCCCGCCTCGAGGGTGAACGAATATCGCAAAGCCTTTGCTATACCCATTGTCTGCTTGTTTCGTTGAGGAAGCGCCTTTGCCTGTGCTTGCTGACGTCCCGCCAGTGCCTAATTGCGCTTGAAGACCGAGCGTAACCGCTGCTGCCGAGATGGAAGCATCAATTTCAAACGCTCCATTAGTAAACTCATCAAACGCTCTCTCGTCCTGGAAAAAAATTATTTCACTGAATGATTGACCACCAAATTGAAGCCCGAGGGTAAACTCGTTCAGTTCAACCGAGCCAACAACCTTGCCCAATCTATATACCTTGCCTTTCCCATGAGAAGCCCCGAAAAAGACACCCCCCTTCCCAACTCTGGGAAACACTGCATATCCAAACGAGTTATCAAAATAGGGCTTGAGAGCAGGCGAGGATTCAAAAAGGTCCATCGTGCCATTATATTCATCTGCTGAGACCCAAGAGACTGTCAAAAAAGATATGCAGATTAGTAAAGATAGTCTGCTTTTTGTTTGGTTTATCATACCCGCGTCGTCCAGCTGAACTTTTTGCCTACTATATTAGAACAACAGGCATCAATCAAAAATCCCTTTTGGCTTGCTCAAAGTCGTCGTCTTTACCCTAATAACGGATTATGCTCGGAGCATTTATCGAAACAAACAAAGTATTTCTGGTAACCTCTGTTCAATAAATCCGGAACAGGCCAAAATGGACAGAGATAAAAAGGTTCTTTGCCAATTTTGCGGAATGTCGCTATTTAATTCCAGCAAGACTTGTCCTAAATGCGACTCTGTTATTGAAAACCAGTTCCACCCCTCTACTCTTACTGTAGACGTTGCTCACAATAAGGAAACTGTAGAGCAAGCACTAGTTAAGCTTCACCGGGTTTTAAAAAAAAACCAAATTATGAAACATCGACAAATCAGGGTTATTGTGGGATCTAAAATCATAAGGACGGAGGTGATCAAAGAATTGAAGAGCTTGAAAAGGCAAAAAGCAATATTTGGTTTTAAGACCGATGGAGAAAATTCCGGAGCCCTTATAATTAGAATGGATCATTAAAAAGGATTTAGCTCGAAATTCTTCGCAGGTGTCAGTATAAAGAAAATAAATTTTTTCAAGGGAAATAAAAAATGACCAACAGACGAGTTTTAATCGATAGCCTCCCGAAGGAACGTTTAAGTGAGGATAATTTTAAAATTGTTGAAGATCGAATTCCCTCCATAGAAGAAAACGAGGTGCTATGTCGCACGCTGCTCGTGACCATTGCAGCGGGCAGCCGTGCTGGCCTTCAAGGCAGCGCAAGTTATGCAGGCGCCCCTCAAGCCGGAGTAGTAATGAACGCAACCGGAGTTTGTCGGATAGAAGCATCGAAGAGTGAGAAGTTCCTTGAGGGGGATTTGGTGGTATGTCAGAGTGGATGGCAGGATTACAGCTCTCAAAAAGCGACGCACTGCCAAAAGATAGTCAATGATATAGATTTGAAACATTATCTAGGGGCTCTTGGTACAAACGGTTTGACTGCCTATTTTGGCCTTCATCGAGTAGGACAACCTTCCTATGGGGAGACTGTGCTAATCAGCGCGGCGGCGGGGAGTGTGGGACACCTCGTCGGCCAGTTCGCAAAAATAATCGGCTGTCACACTGTGGGAATCGCGGGCAGTGAGGGAAAATGCGCGCAGGTCCAAAAGCGTTTGGGCTTTGATTCTGCAGTTTCTTATCGCTCAAAAAATTTCAGAAATGAATTGAAAGAGGCATGCTCGAAAGGCGTAGATGTATATTTTGACAATGTCGGTGGCGAAGTTTTGGGCGCTGCTTTGTTTAGGATGAAAGAGCGAGGGCGGATAGTATGCTGTGGCGCTGTATCACAGTACGATACTAGTCAGCCGTCTGGGAGCCCAAAGGGAATCCCAGGGTTATTAGTTAATAAAAGGATCCGAATGGAAGGGTTTCTTGTGTTCGACTTCCTTAAGGAATATGAAGCGGCGAGAAAAGAAATAAAGCAGTTGATTAAGAATAAGAAAATTCGTCCCGAAAACGATGTTTTCGATGGGTTAGCGGCCGCCCCTTCAGCGTTTGTTGATCTACTAGCCGGAGGGAACATTGGAACCAGAATTATAAAAGTTGACGATTAGAGCATGCAGACTGATAGCTTTTTGTTCGTTTACAAAAGATAGGATAACTTTACAGGGAAGGGTTATGACTAAGTTCTCGATTTTAGATCTCGCTCCGATAAAGGAAGGAGGCGACGCAAAGCAAGCACTAGACGAATCAGTAGAAATATCGCAATGTGCTGAGGGTTGGGGCTATTCGCGTTACTGGGTTGCCGAACACCATAATATGAAAGGTATAGCGTCAGCCGCGACTTCTCTCGTGATTAGCCATATAGCGAGCAACACAAGCGATATAAGGGTTGGTGCTGGGGGCATTATGCTGCCGAACCACACTCCGTTAATTATTGCAGAGCAATTTGGAACTTTAGCAACCTTGCACGGCAACAGAATTGATCTTGGCTTAGGTCGAGCGCCCGGAACAGACCAGAATACGATGCTTGCGCTCCGGCGGTCCGGAACAGAAGATGTCAGTGAATTTCCTCGAAATGTAGTTGAACTCCAGCAGTACCTCAAGCCAGCTGAAACTGACCAAGCAATAATTGCGACGCCGGGAGAAGGGACCAATATCCCAATCTACATATTAGGTTCGAGTCTTTTTGGAGCCCAGCTGGCGGGAATGCTCGGATTACCTTTTGCCTTCGCTAGTCATTTTGCTCCTGGAGCTCTCCACCAAGCTCTCGAAATTTATCGGAGCAGCTTTAAACCCTCGGACCAGTTGAAAAACCCCTACGTGATATTAGGATTCAACGTTTGTGCGGCCGACGATTACGATACCGCATTATTCCATAGAAGTTCGTCAATCAAATCCATCATTAATCTTCGTCTCGGGAATCCAGGAAAACTTCCTCGGCCCGAAAAAAACCTCGAGGGGAGGCTTAATGAATCAGAAAGACATATCGTGACCCAGATGTCGAAATGTTCAGCTGTTGGAGACGCTGAAGATTTAGAGGCAGAGATTTTTCGATTCTTGGAAACTACGCAAGCTGACGAGATTATTTTCAACTGCTCTATTTTCGATCATGAGGCAAGACTAAAGTCATTCGAGATAACAGGCCAGGTAATGGATAGAATTCGCCTTTCGGAGAACAAACTAAAAAATGTAAGTTCTAAGTCGGCCAACGCTTAATTTGGTTTAATCTGGCAGGCCAAGCACCCTCTTAGCGATAATGTTTAATTGGATTTCTTTCGTTCCTCCCGCGATTGTAAGAGACTTTTGATAAAGCCAACGCTTTAACGCTCTGAGCTCCTCCTCGGTTGCTCCACTCTCAATATCCCATCGATAACCAGAGGGTCCCATCGAATCCATCAAAAGCTCATCTCCAGCTTGTATGTTAAGAGCATTAGTCAATTTAACCGCTGAAGAAGTAAATGCGGGTGCTCGAGTTTCCAATTCGTCAATAGCTCTGCGCTGAGTAATTTGCTGAGATCTCGTATTCATTTCATATTTCAATAATCTCTCTCGTATCGCAAAATCAGCGACACTGCCACCAGAAGTGCCGACATACCTTCTGACAAGGTCAGGCAAACGACTATCTTGCGTCAGCCCACCTTGAGATCCAGAGATGTTGATGCCTGCATGGGTCGATCTCTCGAACTGAAGTAATCGTTTACCAACCGTCCAGCCGTTATCAACGCCACCGATAATATCGTCTGACGAAGCAACAGCATCTTCGAATACGGTCTCACAAAACGGAGATGCTCCTGACAATAAAGGAATTGGAGTAACCGAAACCCCTTCTTGATGCATATCCACGACAATTAGACTTATACCCTCATGCTTTGGTTTTTGCGGAGAAGTCCTAACTAAGACAAAAATATAGTCGCAATCGGATGCGTCGCTCGTCCAGGTCTTTCGCCCGTTAAGCCAATACTGATCCCCATGTTTTTCGGCTCGGGTCGACAGGCTAGCTAGGTCCGAACCAGCTCCCGGTTCAGAATAGCCCATCGCCCAGGCGCCCTCACCACGGGCACATATGGGTAACCAGCGAGCCTTTTGATCATCAGTCCCAAGTTCTAAAATCGTTGGACCGATATAGTTGACNCCCCGTCCTGTCAATGGCGGGCGAGCGTCAATGCGNTTAAGTTCNTCTATNAGGATTNTGTACTNATCATTCCCTAGGTCTGCCCCACCATATTTCTTAGGCCAGGTCGGGACAGTCCAACCTTTCGCAATCATTCTCTCTAGCCAAAGCCGAAGGTCGGGATGCAAATCCTCTGATCTACTGCCTATGGGGACGTACCCAGCTCCTCTCGCCTGTGGCGGACAATTCGTCTCTAACCAATCCCTTGTTTGCTGTCTAAACTCCTCTAGCTCTTCCATTCTTCACCCCGCAAGCCCGGTCTCTCACTTTACCTCTATGAGCTCAACATCAAAAATCAAGGTCGCATTAGGTGGTATTCTTCCGCCCCCCGCGCCTCTCGTCCCATAAGCTAAATCAGAAGGGATGAACAAACGCCAGTGGGATCCTTCATCCATCAATTGCAGCGCTTCGGTCCAGCCTTTAATGACCCCTGTCACCGGGAAAGTAGCGGGGGCTCCTCGCTGACGAGAACTATCAAAAACAGTTCCATCGATAAACTCCCCCTGATAATGCGTTACTACGGTGGAAGACAAGTTAGGTTTTTTGCCTTTTCCCTCCTTGAGAACGATGTATTGAAGACCACTGGTTGTAGTCACGACTTTGGGGCGAGAGCTATTTTTCTCCAGGAAAGCGCTCCCGACAGAATTCGCTGCCTCGTTATCTTTCCCCTCTTTGTTTAACAAAGTCTCCGAACAGCTGAAGAGAAAAAGTAAAATCAAACTAAGAGGGGCAGTTAAAAATAATTTCATAAATAAGCTCCTCTTAGGAAGTGGATGAACAGGCGGACGTTAGGAGTTTTTTGCTGGGCATAGTTTTTCCTCCGTGCAAATCTCTTAATGTTCGTAGATAATATAAGAATGAATGAATTAAACGAAGAAGAGAAGTGGGTCATCCTGAACAAAGGGACTGAAAGACCGTTCTCAGGAAAATACACCGATCATTTTGCAGAAAACGGTTTTTACGCATGTAAACAATGCGACCAACCACTCTACCAAGCACAAGATAAGTTTCACTCAAATTGCGGCTGGCCCTCCTTTGACGACGAATTACCCGGTGCGATTGTAAGAGAGGTCGATGCGGACGGGCACCGCATCGAGATTTTGTGTTCAAATTGCGGCGGTCACCTGGGACATGTGTTTGAGGGTGAGTATTTTACCTCTAAAAATACAAGACACTGTGTTAACTCGATATCCATAAAATATGTCGAAAGTTCGGAAAAAATTTGAAGAAAATCGATTTATCTACCTCTTTTGCTTATCTTTCTGCAAATTTGCCTACTTAATTTCCTTTTTTGCTTGTCTGAGGCTCCGAAACCTGCGTATACTGTTAAGTTGAACATCTCTAGCAATAAAATTTGGCAAAGAAGTTTTTTGACTTCCTTACGAATTTGGTAAGAGCAGCAAGTTCAGCAACTTAAAATTAGAAAGGAAGAAGAAACCGCATGTCAACAACTACAGGTACAGTAAAATGGTTCAACGAGTCGAAAGGCTTCGGATTTATTTCTCAAGAGTCGGGCCCAGACGTTTTTGTGCATTTTAGCGCAATCAGCGGGGACGGATTCAAAACTCTCGCCGAGGGCCAGACAGTAGAATTCACGATATCTCAGGGGGAAAAGGGTCCCCAAGCAGAAAACGTTGTTGCAGTATAGGGCTCGCCCGTAAAACGACTCAGAAATTTGCGCCCGGTTCAGGGTCTTCAACCTCTAGCCGGGACGCTAGGTCAGCGACCGTATGAATACCTCCAGAAAACTTCATCACGTCTGGAGACAACGCTATAGCGGCGATCACCCTTCCTGTCAGTCTTACCGATTGAGCTTCACGGGGATCAAGAGTCATCTTCCCTTGCGCAACCATATCTAAAATGAATTCGGTCTTCACTTTCGATGGGGAAAGTGAAATAGCGGCAACACTGTGAGGCTTTAACTCTAGAGCCATGTCTTGTGCCATTCTGTCTACGCCCGCCTTCCCAGCACCGTAGCTTGCGCTAAATACGTACTCTCGACCTCCTCGGGAAGAGATGTTGACTATTAGCCCAGAAGATTGCTTAACCATGAGCGGTGCGGCGAGCGCGGACATNACATANTAACCNCTCAGACCGACACCACATTGATCATCCCATACGGATATAGGATGTTCCCAAAATCCCTTNCCCATCGCCGGTGGATTTGGAATTTGAAAAGCGTTATTGACTAACACATCGAGCCTTCCATCTTCGATCTGGATCCGCTCGACAAGTTTTCTAACCTGTTTATCATCGTTATGATCCAAGAGAATTGGNACACCCTCTCCACCAAATTTGTCTACCGATTGGGCTGTTGCTTCAATAGTAAGAGGTTTTGGCGGTTTTTGGTCACTCGAGCTTCTCCCTGTCAAATATACTTTGTAACCCGACTCGGCGAGTCCCTCTGCAGCGCCCTTACCTACGCCTTTACTTGCTCCTGTAACCAAAGCTACTTTTTTTCTTTCCAATCTACTCAATTTTCCAGCCCATAAACTCTTAAATGGGGATTAAACCCATTTTTTTGTAAAAGCACAAAGCCTGTTAATTCTATTCCGCCTCTTTTTAAAGATTATGTAAAGATTACCTAGACTTTCCCTATTTTTCTTTATATATTAAGAAATATTAAAGATTATTAACTTCCTTAACGAATACGGAGATTTTAGAAAATGAAATGGTCTTTCCAGATGTCGGTATTTGCACTTTTTTTCGCGAACGTGGTTTGCGCTTCAGAGAAAAGTATTGGGGAAAACTATCGCTTTGTCGGTGACAATAGAGCAATGGAGATTTGTGCCGCGGCGCTGCGGTCAGAGACTTCAATAGCGACCGAGGCAAGGAGGCTTCATATAACCCGCAAAGCCCTCAAAAATGTTACTTGCAATGGCCAATCGCCAACGGATTTTTCCAACACGAACAGATTCTTGGGTTCAAAAACAATAGCAAGTGCTGAGTAACCAACCAAAAGACTAGAGCAGAATCATGAGAATGCTGTGGCAAAAATTTGATACGATGATGCGAACGGGTTCGATAGAAAACGTTTGTGAGTCATATCTTGTTAAGTAGAAAGTTCCTTCCCAAGCTAGGCTGAGGCCTGAAAGCAAGTCTTCTTCGATGGAGCATGCTCGTAATTATTTATGGCTACGTTTTTTTCAGGCTCTTGGAAAACACATCTTGCCCATTTCCAGTAAAGGTATACGAACTCTGGAACGCTTGCGGTCTCTGGCCGATTGCCCTTACTTCCTCAAATAATCGTAGAATTTTTATGTGCAGACGAGGCTAATATTCTTCTTAGATCGTACAAACTGAGTTGACCAATGAAGANAAGTGCTAAACTCAAAGGTCGNGTCGATAGAANAGCTTGACTTACACTCTATCTAAAAAACAAAGGGNGCAGATGAACNATTTTTTNGAAGTACCGCTTTTCCCGATTCCCGATCTAGTTGCCTTCCCAGACACCTTGATGCCGTTGCATGTATTTGAACCAAGATATAGAACGATGATTTCGGACGCTGTGGAGAAAAATCGCATGATCGGAATAACGAATACAAAAAAAAGAATAAGCACTCCCAAAGAAAACCAATCGATAAAAGAGGCACTCAGCCAAAACCAAGCAACTTACGAACCTAGAGACATCTTTTGTGTGGGGGGAGTAAAAGTATTGGAAAAGACGAAAGACGGGCGAATTTACGTCAACATAAATTTAAAACATAGAGTAGTGCTAGTTGAAGAGACACAGACNCTTCCGTATAGGATCTGTAAATGCAGATTGNTAGANGACCAGATTGTAGAATCAGCTAANCTNGTNCACCACCANCAAGAAATTTTAAAGCTTATGACGGNCATTCTTCAGCGCGAGGCTCCAGCTGAACTTGCGAAATTCGATCAAAAGTCATGGGCTACATTAGATCCTAGAAAATTTTCTTTCGAAATTTTCAAAATGATTCGCTTCGATCCGGACTTAATGCAATCATTATTGGAGATGACTGATCCAGAAAAAAGGTTGATCCTCATCAAAGAGACTCTTTTCGGCGGAACAGGCAGTGATTGAGAGAAAGACTGGCAAACTGGGCATAATTGGAGACGTTCACGCAGAAGATGTGCGTCTTGAAAGCAGTTTAGNTTTTCTGGNCAANCAAGGTTGCAATAANATAGTGTGCACTGGAGACATTATTGATGGNCCNGGNTGTCCAAATCGAAGCGTAGAGTTACTCAAAGCTTTTGAAGTCGTTACAGTTAGAGGTAATCACGATAGGTGGGTAATAGAGAATAAAGCTCGTCATGTTAAGAACGCCCACAACCTAAACGATTTATCCAGTTCGACNATAGATTATTTGAAACTTTTGCCATCACAAGCGAAATTTTTGTTTGGCAAAATAAGAGTTCTTTTATGTCATGGGATCGGCAAAAATGATTTAAAGAAAGTCTGGCCAGGAACAAATCGGCTTGAGCCATTAAAAAGCAAAGAGTTAGACCGAATAATATGTGAGGAAAATTTCGATTACATTATCAACGGACACATTCATTTCCGGACTATGGTACATTTCAAGAACCTGACCTTGATAAACGCAGGGACTATCAGTGGAGAATTCTCCCCGGGGTGTACAATTCTTGATTTCGACAAAAAGGTGATTCAGGGATATTTGTTTGAAGGATCAAACCTGCAGTTGAGCAAATCCCAAGACCTTTATGGAGAAAACTACACCATATGGGAAAACACCGAGGCTTTCAACGGGGGGTGGGAGCCCGTGACGCTATTTTAAAGGACCTTAGGATGAAAAAGTTAAACAATATCTNAAAAAGGGCTTTTCTTTTCCTAACTTTAATGTTNTGCACCGCTTGGAGTTTTGGACAGAGCAAGACCTCTTTCGGATCAGGAAACGCGGCCCAATGTTTTATCCTTAGCGGCAACGCTTCATCTCTCTCGGATACCAGAGTTTGCACTGATGCGATCAGACATGACAAACTTTCAAAGCGAGACTTAGCTGCAACCCATACAAATCGTGGAATCATTCTCGCTGCAGGGGGGAAACTGCTTCAAGCTCTGGAGGACCACAATCAAGCACTGCGGTTAAAAGGAGATTTATCCAAGATTTACATAAACAGAGGTACTGTTTTCCATCGTCTCAAGGAATACGAAAAAGCTCTGATAGACTACCAAAGAGCTCTGGAGCTTGGAGAAGTTCCCATAGATATTGTTCAATATAATAAAGCGCTAAGCCTTCAGAAAATGGAAAAGCATACAGAAGCGCTAATCGCGTTGGAGATAGCTCTTAGTCACAACCCAAACTCTCTTAGAGTCAGGGAAAAAATTAAAACAATCTCTTCATTAGTTAGCAGTCAAAAGCAATGAAAAAAATAAAGCTACAAAGTGATAACATGACAAAGAGAACGTGGTGAGTTTTAGCAAGAAAACAAAAAGTTAAAAATTATGGTCCCCATAAGCTAGAAACGGGGCATTTTTTGGGAATCAATGAATGAACGTTTGCGGTCTATCGAACCCTGATTTCGAAAAAACTAAAATCAGACTATTGTTGCTGAGAGAACAGCTGGCCGAGCTAAATTTAGATGCCTTTATCGTGCCAAGTTCCGACGAACACCTCGGAGAATACAGCCCCGCCGAAGAAGAGAGACTTAAATGGCTAACGGGATTCACAGGTTCTGCAGGCATGTGCATAGTACTAAAAAGTGAAGCGGCGATTTTTGTTGATGGGAGGTACACTATTCAGGTTCGTCAGCAACTCCCAGCAGAGACTTTTGAGTTTAAACATGTTATCGAAGATTCGGCTGTACAATGGCTTTTAGAAAAATTGACACTTAATTCAAAGGTTGGAATCGATTCTAGACTTCATTCTATGGAGTGGTTTCGAAAGATGAAGCTTGAGTTGAGCCAAAATAAAATCGAGGTTGCAGAGCTAGAAAACAACCCCATAGATTTGTGTTGGAAAGACCGTCCAAAGCCTTGCGGCGGAAAAATAATGCTACTTAAAAAATCCTTTACTGGTATTAGCAGCCAATTAAAAAGAAATGCTGCCGCCAAAGTGATTCAGGAAAGGAAAGCCGACTTCGCTCTGATCACTCAACTGGATTCTATTGCTTGGATTTTAAATATACGAGGTAACGATGTGCCCAAGCTACCGGTGGTTCGGTCATTCGCAATACTCGACAAAAATGGAGAGCTTGTTCTTTTCGTAGATCAAGAAAAACTGCCCGAAGGATTTTTCGATCATGTAGGGGAAGGCGTTATTTGCAAGAAAAGAGAAGATTTAGAGGCATATTTAGTGCTTCTTGGAGAAAAGAGGCCCAAAATATCTGCGGACCCAAAAACATCAAACGCATGGTGCCAGTTAACGTGCATTAAAGCAGGCGCAGATCTTATCGAGGGTTCCGACCCCACAGTTTTAGCTAAATCTATGAAAAATCCAACAGAATTGGCTGGCATTCGAGAATGTCACCTGAGAGACGGGGCTGCCGTGACTCGTTTTCTAGGTTGGTTGGAAAACGAAGTAAAAAAAGGCTGTTATCACGACGAAAAAAAACTCGCGGACGAGTTGAAGAGTTACAGAAGCAGTTTAAAACACTTCCAAGGTCTTTCATTCGATACTATCTCCGCAGCGGGAGCTAACGCTGCGTTAGCTCATTATAATTACCTAAATGGTATCCCGTCGAAATTAGAATCGAATAACCTTTACCTGGTTGACTCTGGCGGCCAATATTTGGATGGAACCACTGACATAACAAGAACTGTGGCCATTGGGAAGCCAAAAGAGGAACATAGAAAAATGTTTACTCTCGTTCTAAAGGGACACATCGCTCTNGCTGAAGCAGTTTTTCCTAAAGGAACAACAGGTGCAAATCTAGATGNTCTTGCNCGGCAATATCTTTGGAAAGAAGGNTTAGACTACGACCATGGAACNGGTCATGGNGTCGGAGCTTTTCTTTCAGTCCACGANGGACCGCAAAGCATCTCGCGATCAGCTTATTCTCAAGAGCTAATGCCAGGCATGGTAATTTCAAACGAACCGGGGTTTTATAAAGAGGGTAATTACGGAATTCGTTGCGAAAATCTAGTAGTGGTAATAGAGAATAGCGATTCTATGCTCTCGTTTGACACTATTAGTTTTGCGCCTTTCGATATTTCTCTAATTGATCTTTCTATTCTTTCGGAGCGAGAGATTCATTGGGTTAACTCTTACCACGAGAACACCAGAGAGAGGCTTGCACCCTTTTTAAAAAAGAAAGACCTCGAATGGCTCAAAGCTTCAACGAGAGCAATCTAATGTTTTATTGAGTTGGCTCCAGTCCCAGGTCCATTTGCGATTATCCAGATCCAAATGAGAGAAGGTTGCTTTAAGATTTGGGAACTGGGCCTGGAGCAACGTGACTAAGATCTAAAGGTTAGATGACAAATTACTTNCAGAAATCAAGCTTNTAATTCTTGATAGCTAAAATAAAAGTTCGTCAAATAAAACATGAAGAATTATGAGATAAATCTAGATCTTGACGGTACTCCTGTAGANTTGATANCGAGCGCCCTAAAAGTTCAAGGTTACGATCTGAAAACGGTTTTGGTAAGCTGGAAGAGGATCCGGCCTGGCGAATTAATACCANNAATATCCGTTGAAAAAAATCCTGTAAGCTCCTTCAAAAGCGAGGCGTTAGAGCAAGAAAAGTTTTGGGGGAGTATCCAAAGTTATAATTGGATTAGCTCTCTTTATCGAGCGTTGAGTTCTTTCAGAAACGTCATGTCACTCNTTGAGCCTTTTGGAGATTCAGGTTGCCTTGCGGGTGAATATCACTCGCTTCAAAACCACTCCGANGCGAACTTCTCTGAACATATNTGCATCAAACACAAAGACAAACCCGCTCACGAAAAGGCTATACTGATTGACAATATGCCTTTCAACATCTCTGGATGTAAGGCGCGAGAAGGAGAAACTTTTTTACTTCCCACGGTATGGAAAACGTTTTATTCAATCTATGTGCTAACAGAGTGTGTGCTCGCCGATATAAAAAGAGCAATAAACAGGTAAAAATTTATTACAAATAATTACTGAGATAAGAACATGAAAACACTGGAGATAAAGANGGTCCTCACGGATCAAACTTGGCAAGCTGATCATCTAAACGAGCATATTCGAATAACTGGGTGGGTAAGAAGCGCCAGACACTCCAAAGCAGGTATTAGTTTTATAGAGATAAATGATGGTAGCAGCATATTATCTATTCAAGTTGTCGCACCAGAAGCGCTGGATAATTATTGCGAGGTCGAAAAAATCACGACAGGAGTCTCAATTACAGTTTCTGGACTGCTTGTTGAGTCCATGGGTAAAGGGCAAGATGTTGAAATACAGGCAAAGGAAGTAANAATCCTAGGCGANATAGAAGAACCAGAAAATTATCCAATAGCGAAGAAAAGACACAGCTTTGAATATTTGAGAGGATTGCCTCATTTAAGAATAAGAACCAATACTTTTGGTGCCATCGCGAGAGTAAGATCCTCGGTCGCTAATAAAATCCATAATTATTTTTTTGAAAACGGTTTCCACTGGGTCAGCACGCCGATTATAACCTCNAGTGACTGCGAAGGCGCTGGCGAATTGTTCAAAGTNAGCACTNTAGANTNCGCCCGAAAAAAATNNACGANAAAANCAGACNATGCTGAGGATTTTTTTGGGAGGGAAACTTTTTTGACNGTCTCNGGACAATTGAATGCAGAAGCCTACTGCTTAGCAATGTCAAAAGTATACACTTTTGGCCCAACATTCAGAGCAGAGAACTCGAACACATCAAGACATTTAGCAGAGTTCTGGATGGTAGAGCCCGAAATAGCTTTTGCGGACCTCGAGGACAATGCCACTCTAGCTGAGACCCTATTGAAAACCATCATCGAGCACGTCTTAGAATATTGTTCCGAGGATTTGAGTTTCTTCACTCGACAAATTGACAAAGGCCTTACGGACAGACTTTTTGGAGTGTTCGACAAAAAGTTTGAAAAAATTTCCTATACTGAAGCCATAGAGATTCTCAAAAAGAGCAAAAGGGATTTTCAGTTCCCGGTTGAGTGGGGACTTGATTTGCAATCGGAACACGAACGATTTCTTACAGAGGATTACGCGAAGGGTCCGTTAATCGTTTCAGATTATCCAAAAGATATAAAAGCTTTCTACATGAGGCTTAATGACGATGGGAAGACGGTATCAGCTATGGATGTACTGGTCCCAGGGATTGGTGAGATAATCGGAGGNAGTCAGAGGGAAGAAAGACTCGATATCCTGGACTCACGAATACAAAACCAGAGAATTTTAAGCGAACTTTCTTGGTACCGCGATCTAAGAAAATATGGAACCGTTCCCCATGCTGGCTTTGGTTTAGGTTTCGAACGATTGATCAGTTACATCACCGGGATGGAAAATATAAGAGACTGCATCCCATTCCCTAGGACCCCGGGGAACGCTAAAATTTAGNAAGCGAGTCCGCTCGAGCAACCGAAAATGATAGGCTCGAGAGCAGCGCTATGTTCTCGAAGAATTCTTCTCGACTGAACTACTGCGCTGAACTGTTCAGAAAAGAAATTTTTATACTCACTAGTCAAGACATTAGCAAGAATTTGATTGAGCTTTTCAATCTCGACCAAAAACGCACTCGATCCTCGGCTCACAATATTTATTTCGTTTGACGAAGCTTTAGTAAAGTATGTTTTCACTAAGTTTCTTAAAATCACCCCTTTTTCTGTGATCACCCCTTCCCTACAAAATCCACCCCTCCGGTACTCCTCCTCAATTAAAATGGTGAGTCTAGAAAGATAGTAATTATTCCTCAGAATATGCCGCATATATTCAGCGAGGGGCGAAGCTCTCAATATCGAAAGATTGTTTTCCAGTTCCGAACCTTCAATGTGATATTTCCCCTCCAACCAATTCTCAGATTTATCGCGAATGTAAGTTAGTGCAAGGATTCCTCTCCCNTCAAAGAAAAGATCCTCGACCGAACGCGACCACATCTCCCTATATTCGGGACCGCCGAGAGTCGCTCGAGCTATGTTGGCAGGAAGATTATTCTTTTTATCCAAAATAGCCTCTCGAATTTTTTCTCGTAGCACTTTATCATTTGAACTGAGTCGATTTAAGCATTGTTCAGCTGCATTAAGAAATAAAAGATCATTAATCAATTTCTGCGATTCAAGAGCGACTTTTCCAAGCGCAGAATTTCGTCGAGCTATTATTAGCTGAAGTTCACAAGGAGAAAGCGCCAAAAAATCTAAAAGATCAATCGAAGTCAACCGAGATTTTTTATCTGCAACGACGCGCCTAGGAAGAGCCACTGAGATCAGGTTTGTGGGACTCTGAATTCTCGCCCCAAGCAAGCTTTCCAAACGCTCAATATAAGTTTCAAAATAACTTTTTTTTGAGCAACCAAAAGAATTTAGTAAAGAAAGAGACAGCAAAAAGAAAAGAAGGAACTTTTTGAACCGCTCATTCATCTATTTCTTCCCCAGCGAGAAAGCACATACAAATCAATTTTTTTTTAAGTCTACGCCTAGGGCTTTACAGGGTCCGAAGGTTCGTCGATGGATTGGGGATAAACCATGCTTTTCAAGCGCCTCTTTGTGAAACTTTGTCGGGTAACCTTTGTTCATCTCAAATCCGAATTCAGGAAAGATCTTAGAAAATTTTTTCATCTCCATATCTCTAGCACATTTCGCTAGAATAGAGGCGGCCATGATCTCTTGAATCTTATTGTCGCCCCCGATCACACACTCGGTAAGACATTCGATATCAGGAGCGTNGGGCCCATCTACAAAAACTTTATCTACTTTGACAGTTAATAACTCAAACGCTCTAGTCATGGCCATGAGACTTGCGACGTGAATGTTATATTTATCTATTTCTTCCGGAAGACAAAAAGCTATACCAAAACCAAGAGCTTTATTTTTTATCTCTTCGCTCAAATCAATTCTTTTTCGCTCGGATAACTTTTTTGAATCTCGCAAACCGCTGATAGTTTTACTGCCATCCAAAGCAACGGCAGCTGCATACACACTNCCTGCTAACGGTCCTCTCCCAGCCTCGTCTATTCCAGCCATCACCATTTTTTTGATATTACCATCANTTTTCTTTGCAAAATTTGAGAACNGCCCGAGAGGCCTCATCGCGGCTNACNCCNGATCCNCACAGCTCAGAGTGGAGCTCGTGNTATCTCGCAAACAACTCATCTTGNTCGNTTNNTCCAAGAAAACGCCTTATCGCTTTNGCCATTTTTTTAGGTTCGGCCTCATCCTGAAGGAACTCAGGCACTATTTTTTCTCCAGCCAATATATTAGGAAGAGCAAACAAATCAGTCCTTACAAGCTTTGAGACAAGAAGGTGTGAAAGTTTTCCTAGTCGGTATGACATAACCATCGGTTTTCGCAATAGCATTGCCTCTAGGGTCGCAGTGCCAGAATTCACTAGGACCGCATCGGACGCTGACATCACTTTTTTAGAATCTCCTCTAATAAGCCGTACCTTACCCTGGAGTTCTGGGAAATCTCCTAACATTGAAAATAACTGTTGATATCTTTTTGGATTCGCTGCTGGAATTAAAAACTTATCTACATGTTCACGCAGCTCTAAGGCAGTTTCCAAGAAATCTTTTCCAGAGGTAGAAACCTCGCTTCTTCGACTACCGGGCAAGATCGCGACTACCTTATTATCAGGGCTGATCTTTAAATCTCTTCGAGCATCNTTTTTTAANGNATCATAGTCAATGTTTAAATATTCTGATGCGATTGGATGACCAACAAATTCAGCTTTTACCGAATTTTCTCTAAAAACTATCGCTTCGAACGGATAAAGGGTAAGAACTAAGTCAACACTTCGAGCGATTTTCTTTACTCTACCTTGCCTCCACGCCCAGATTGACGGAGAGACGTATTGAATGGTTTTTATACCTTTTTTCTTTAAAAACCCTGCNAGCATAAGATTGAAAAAATTNGAGTCNATNCCNACAAANCAGCTCGGTCTCCTCCTAATAATTTCTTTTCGAAGCTTTAGCATTAGTTTTATCAACGAAGGCAGCCTTAAAATCGGATCGAAAAATCCATTTACGGAGAGCGTCTCCATATCGTAGCTTTCGGGAAAACCCTCGGCTGCCATCAAGGCTCCTCCGACCCCAACGAACTCTGTATCAGGTTCCATAGTCTTAATCTGGTGGATAAGGGATGCGCCTAACTGGTCGCCTGACGCTTCTCCAGCAACAATCGCGATAGTAAATGGATGCGAGCGCATTTGAGTCAAAGTCAGTTTACCTTCTGTTCTGCACAGGTGAGAAAGGTCGAGCAAACTAATTTCTGGTTTACAAAGGCTTTNCCAAAAGCCTTCATCCAGTGACTTCTGAGATTACTTATCTCTACTTCTAAATAGATCTGATCTCCGGGGACAACCGATCTCTTAAATTTTGTTTTATCTGTTCCGGCCAAATAGTAGATATAGCCATCCTCCAGAGTCCGGTTACGGCTGCGAAACGCCAATATCCCTGCAGCCTGAGCAAGGGCCTCAACTATTAAAACCCCCGGGAAAACCGGCTGTGAAGGGAAATGACCCAGAAATATTGGTTCATTGATAGTCACGTTCTTGATACATACGNTTCTCTTGTCTCGTTCAAATTCTTCAACCCTATCTACCAGTAAAAAAGGGTAGCGGTGAGGCAGATAATTCTGAATCTCGATCAGTTCCATTTCACAACTCATTCCGAGCTCACTATTTTTTCTATCTTTCGGAGACGCTTAGACATCTCATACAACTTCGTCTGTGTGATAGCGTTTCGTTTCCAATCTGCCCCGGGCATCATTATCGTTCCCGAAGAATATCTTCCCTTTTCTTTTATAGAGCGATTCACAAGAGACATCCCTGTGATCTCAACCTGATCAGCTATTTCAATATTATCTACAATTCCCACGCCGCCGCCGATCAAGCAGTATGCTCCAATTTTTGTGCTCCCGGAGATTCCGGTGCAACCAGATATAACAGTATGTTTTCCTACCTTGACACCATGAGCGATTTGCACCTGATTGTCGATCTTACAGCCAGTACCTATGACAGTATTGTCGAGAGCTCCCCTATCTATGGTTGTACAAGCTCCAATCTCAACTTGATCGCCAATTAACACTCCATAGATTTGTGGAATTTTTACAAAACTTNNACTATCTTCATCAAATTCGTACCCAAAGCCGTCTGAACCAACGACACTGTTAGCATGGAGAACACAATCCTCGCCTATCACTACATCATGATAAACCACGACATTGGGGTGCAACCTTGTTCTGTTTCCGATTTTCACTCCCTGACCAACGGTGCACCCAGAACCAATAATAACGTCGTCTCCTATTACAACACCCGATCCAATATTTACGTGTGGGTCTATCGCTATATTTTTTCCAAGCACTGCTCCCTCATTTATTGTTGCTAGCGGAGAAATGAAGGGCATTTTAATTGGGCTTGGATCGAAGAGCTCCGCAATTTTAGCCCACGAAGCGCGGGGATTCGGAGATATAATAGCCGGAACATCTATCAAATGTTTATCTTCTTTTTTTAAAACGAAGGCGCCTGCCCTGCTGGAAATCAAAGATTCGCGATAAGAGCTACTAAAAAGAAAAGCCAGGTCATTTTGGCCTGCATTATCCAAGCTTGCAAGGCCAAGTATTTCTTTATCAGCATTGCCAATAGTTTCTAAGTTCAAAGAATCGGCGATATCCTTGAGCTTCAAAATTTCAGTTACTGCTCAAGTGAGTTCATTTTTTCTGTGAGCTTGGAGGTCACGTCGTACAGTTCGTGCCGGTACAAAGTGTTTTCTCGACGTATAATTAAATCGTACTTGTCACTCAGGACTAAAGCTTCTATTGCTTCTTGAGCTCTAGGTCCTAGCGATTGGATTACCCTCTCTATTTGCTCCGTCCTTACCCTATTTAATTGTTGAAAAACCTGCGCAAGTTCTCCTCTTTTCTGGGTGATCTCGTTAAGCAAGGACTGAAATTCCTGCTCACTCATCAGTTCCGTATCTTTTTTTAGTTTCTCTAAAAGAGCAGTAATTTCTGTTTGTCTCTCTTTTAATGCCTCATCCTGTTCGGAAAAACTCGCATTTATTTGTTCTACAAGTTTTTTTCCAGCCTCAGACTGAAGAATTGCCTGCTGAACATTTGCAACACCAATTTTAGTTTCAGAATGCGCTGTGAGAGCTCCCAATGCCAAAAGGACACCAAAGATTGTAGTTAAAATATATTTTCTACTTACCAAAACTTTCTCCTAAATCATGATAGTTTTAACTGTTCGCTGCTGAAGGCTTTAGTAGAGTCGAACACCGGGTCAGAATGTTTACACATCCCACAGACCTATTCAACGGTTATTTTCAAAGGTTATTTCCGCTATCTGCAGCGTAGAAAAATTAAAACGTTGGCACTAAGCCAGGATTTAGAAGCTCTTCCCAAGTTCAAACTGGAAACTTTCTTTCTCATCTCCCTCTTTTTCGTTTATGGGAAAAGACAAAGAAAAGCTAAGAGGCGCGAAGCCAGTTATCCAAGTAAAGGCGATTCCAGCGCTGTATCGAAGCTCGCCCTCATCAATATCTAAACAATAGACACTAACTTGGGGACAATTGGTGTTAAACACATTACCTGCGTCGAAAAATAACACTGAGCGCATTTGAGTTTGGTCCTCAACGAACGGCAGAGGGAAAAGTATTTCCGCGCTCATCTCTATCAATACGTTGCCACCAATGGGGTCCGGATCATTAAATCTATCTTGCGGCGATGGTGTGGACCTTGGCCCCAATGAGTTGCCATCAAATCCTCGAACCGACCCCATGCCACCAGCAAAAAAATGCTTGTAGAATGGAAACGTCTTAGTATCCCCGTAGGTGCCTCCATATCCTAAGTCTGTTCTCAATCGCAGAACAAAAGGATCAAATAAAGGNAAAAAAATCTGGCCGTTATAATTAACGCGGTAAAACTCCAATTCACTGCCAGGAATAGTCATATCGAAAGAAATTGATTGAGACCTGCCACCTGTTGGCAGTAATCCACGATTCAAGGCAGACATTCTGTAAGATGCTTGCACGGTGATCAGATTGAACTCACTCCCCTCTCGGTTTAAAAANTCGGAGATTTCCCTAGCNGGAATTATTCCTTCTTCAATCTGAGTATTCTCAAATCCTATGTTGAAATTTATTCTGGATATTTCCGAGATCGGGTATCCAAAAGTTACNTTTGCNCCGATACTGTCAGTNGAGAAACTAGCAACATTAAAATCTTCGAAGTCACTTTTTCTATATGAGATAGAGTATCCACGACTTACNCCATCGACAGTAAAATAAGGGTCAAAGAACGAAAGGCTTAGCGATGTTTGAAAGTCGCTTCGGTTAACTCCAATATTTATGCTGTTTCCGGTTCCAAACACGTTCGATTCTTGATAACCCAAACCAAGAATCAAACCTCTATTTTCCGCATACCCTACCGTCGCCGATATCGATCCTGAGGGTTGCTCTTCNACNGTGAAATTNACATCTATCTGATCTTCNATCCCAANCACCGCGGGCGTCTCTACGTTGACCTCTTTNAAAAAGCCCAAGCGCTGNAACCTTATCTTTGAGCCTTCTATCATCGCGGTCGACGCCCAACCATTCTCCATTTGCCTCATTTCTCTTCGAAGAACATGATCCTGAGTAACGGTATTTCCGCTGAAGTTGANCCGCCTGACATAGGCGCGCTTACCTGCATCAATGAAGTATTTTATAATTAGGGAATTGCTATCCTCATCCGGAACGGGCTCCCCTTTTGCNGTTGCGAAGGTATACCCAGCATTTCCGAGAGCAGCTTCAATTCTCTCCTCGCTGGAAGTCATCAAGCGACGGGAAAAGATTTTGTCTTCTGCCTCCAAGATGAGCGCGCGGATGCTACTTTCTGGTATGTCTCTAAGCTCCCCAGCAATCTCTACACTCGAGACACTGTATACTTCTCCCTCCGTGAGATTGATAGTAATGTAAACATCCTCCATATTAGGTGCTACGGAAACCTGAGTTGACTCAATTCGAAAGTTAAGGTAACCCCTATCCAGATAAAAAGATTCCAGAGCTTCAATGTCACTCTGAAACTTTTCTCGGGAATATTGATCNTCTTTAGAAAAAAAGGAGAAAAATTTAGGGATTCGCAATTCTAGAAGATCAAGAAGCTCTTCATCCTTAAAGGCCGAATTCCCAACAATGTTAATGTGTCGGAGTCCAGAAACATTGCCCTCATATATATCTACTTTTATCGCAACGCGATTTCTTGAGAGTTGCTCCACAGTCGCTTCAACTGCGGCATCATATCGACCTTGCGAGACGTATTGCCTCTCTAGATCAGAAGCAATTTGATCAAGCGTGACTTTCTTGAAGATCTGTCCCTCTGACAGACCGGATCCCTGAAGNCCCTCTTTCAAGGCCTCCGTTTTGATAGCCTTGTTCCCTTCAAATTCAATCGAGTCAATTGAGGGCCGTTCTTTCAATACAATTACCAGAACATTTTTATCCCTACCGATTTGCACATCATCNAAAGATTCAGTTTTAAAAACTGAACGAGCAATATCTCGGAACTCCGATGGGCCAACGCTNTCCCCGATACCATAAGATATCGCGCCAAAGACTGTACCTGCAGAGACTCTTTGCAATCCCTCAAGCCGAATGTCAGAGATAATGAAACCGCTAGCCAAGTTACTCGAAAAGAGACTTAGCATTACTAAAAAGAATCTAGCGAGCATGTTTCTTGGAAGACGTAATGTAATCAAGTTACCCTATGACCCTTATGATATCGTTATATATNGCAAGCGTCATTATACCNAAAAGCATAAATATCCCTATCTGAGAGGCGAAATTTTGGACTCTATCAGGTAGTGGCTTCCCTCTCAAAATCTCAATAATGTAATATACGATATGCCCTCCATCTAGCATCGGGATCGGAAGCAAATTGATAACGCCTAGAGAGATGCTAAGCAACGCTATAAAGGAAATGTAACTAGATATCCCATTCGCGGCAGTGTCGTTTGCAACACTGGCTATAGTAATAGGACCGCTTAGNTTCTTTGTAGAAATAAGACCAAGAACCATCTTCTTAAGGCTATCCAACGTAAAGCCAATAACTTCAACAGTTTTTTGGGTAGCTTTTGATAGAGAACCCATAAAAGAGTAGTCATCTACCACAAGTCGGTCCTTCGGCCATTCAATTTCCTCGGACGAAGCCCCGATATATCCAATNGGCATGTTTTTACTTTTTTGTTTTGGCACAAGAATAATATTCTGCTGCAGCCCACCCCTTTCAATTTCCAGATTCAAGCTCTTCTCTGGGTTTGCTTGGATCACAGAAACAAAATCCTTCCAATTGTAAATGTGCTCGCTGTCTACTTTTTTGATCACATCGCCTTTTCTGAGGCCAGCGGCTCTGGCCCTTCCGTCAACACTGAGCTGTACTATTTTTGCCGCTTGCATCGGTTTCCTCAAAACTAAACCAAGGGCGTAGGCAGGATTAGGTTCGTCTGAATTTGATAGAAAGTTAGAGATAGGGACTCGATGCGAAGAAGCGGATTCGGTATCCCTATTTTTTACGGTGAAAACAATCTCACCAGNTTCTCCTAAATAATTCAATAACCGAATGTTAACTTCTCTCCAGGTCCGTGTTTCTTCAGAACCAATCCGAACTATCTCTTGGTTGGCCTTTAAACCCGATTTTACGGCGATCGATTCCGAATCCATGGATCCCAAAACCGGAGAGACTCCTGTTTCTCCACCCATAAATAAAAACCAATAACAAAAGATTGCAAGGAGAAAGTTAGCTATCGGTCCTGCAGCTGCAATTGCGATTCGNTGCCAAGCANCCTTGTGGTTGTAACAGAAGCNCAAAAATTCCGAGGGAACCTTCTGTTCTCGATCATCAAGAAATTTAACATAACCACCAAGTGGTATTGCGGAGAGGATAAATTCTGTGGAGGCGAATTCAGGCTCNTTGTTCGCCGAGAGTTTCCGCGGCGAATTCTTAGAAAACGATGTTTTATAAACAGGGGTCCCGAAACCGAGACTGAATCTCAAGACATGCACACCAAAGAAACGCGCAACTAGATAATGACCAAGTTCATGAACTGTAACAAGAATAGTAAATGTTAATAAAAGGGCAAGTACAGATTGTATAAAGTCACTCANTTGGCAAATCCTGAAGGTGTATTCTAGACAGCAGCTAAATCGAACTGCATCAACGAAACAACTATCGCAAAGACGCAACTTGCAGATAATAAGCTATCCAATCTATCAAGAAAACCTCCATGTCCGGGAAGAAGCCTTCCAGTATCTTTGATCCTTCGGGCTCGCTTAAACATACTAACTGTAAGATCTCCGAGAACCGATATTCCTGCGACAAATAGCGCTAGCAAAACGAAATAATGACCGTCTCCAAGCCAAAACTGAATCTCGTCGGAAAAGAAAAATATCGACAAACTTGAAAAAGAGACTACAAGGGCACCTCCAAACAACCCCGACCAAGTTTTTCCTGGGCTCACATGCGGACATAGTTTGGCGCCCCCCATTAACTTACCAATAAAAAAAGCGCCTATATCAGCTCCCCAGACAAAAACTAAAAGACTCAGAATTAATGCATTCGCATTTTGATGGCTTTTCAGAGCGATGATTGCAAAAAAACTTGGGATCAACACAAGTATCCCTACGAATAACAATGGTAAAGTTCTGGACCAAAAAGTTCTGAACCTAGGATATACAATGATGGAGTACAGAGAGAAGCCCCACCAAATAAGACCAGCTGAAATTATCCAAAAAGGCGGGGTTTTTAATAGGATACAAAGGACAATCAAGCCTGCTAACGCGACTCCGTACGAGACAGATCTAAAAGATGAGAGCCCAGCGAGGTTGCCCCACTCCCAAGCGCAAACCCCGAAAACCATAGAAATAAAAACGTAAAAAAAAACGTGGGGAAAAACGAATAAGCAAGGGACTGCTATCAATGCACTAACAAAAGCAGTCATAAATCGAGCTTGGAGCTCTGTATACCTTCTCAAAATTCCATAAGATCAGCTTCTTTGGCTGTTAATGCGACCTCTACCTTCTTTATCTTTGCGTCTGTGAGTTTCTGAATAGCCTCTTCTCCCCGGCGCTGCTCATCCTCGGTGATTTCTTTTTCTCTCAGGAATTCTTTTAAATCTCCGTTTGCATCTCGTCGAATGTTGCGGANTGCTACCCGAGCATTTTCAGCTTCAGATTTAGCAATGCGAGCCAGATCCCGCCTGTTTTCCTCTGTAAGCGGAGGCATAGGAAGACGAATAGAGTCTGAAGAACTGCTCGGGTTAAGTCCGAGGTCAGACTTTAGGATAGCTTTTTCTATCTCGGGAATTAATTGTTTCTCCCACGGAGAGATAATCAAGCTTCTGGCTTCCTCGACTGAAATATTAGCAATTTGATTTATAGGGGTATCTGTTCCGAAATACGAAATACTTATTCCATCCATTAGNCTTGGATGAGCTCGCCCTGTCCTAATTTTTTTAAACGCAACCTCAAGTGAATTTAGGGACTTTTCCATTCGCTTTTCAGCGTCATCTATAATTTCTTTAATCATCCGTATTTTTTAATTAACCTCAAGGTTTTATGAAACTAGCGTTCCACCCTCGCCTAAAATGACTGCATTTCTCAATGCCCCACTCTCTTGCATCGCAAACACGCGAAGTGGCATCTTATGATCTCTCGCAAGGCATATCGCAGTCAGATCCATCACTCCCAATTGCTTCTCTAAAACTTCATCATATGACAAGGATTTAAATTTTACTGCCGACGGATCCTTTAAAGGATCAGCGGAGTAAACGCCATCAACACGAGTCGCTTTCAGCACCATTTCAGCGTCTATTTCAATACCCCTGACGCAGGCGGCAGAATCAGTCGTGAAAAAAGGGTTTCCTGTTCCAGCCGAAAAGATGACGACGTTTCCTGCCTCTAAATGGCGTATTGCCATTCTTCTGTCGTAGTGCTCCACAACGCCGCTCATAGGAATTGCAGACATTACGTTTGTCTGAATATTGGCTCTCTCCAAAGCATCTCTCATTGCCAAAGCGTTCATAACGGTGGCTAGCATGCCCATGTGATCTCCAGTAACTCTATCTAGGCCGGCAGCGTGAAGAGTAGCGCCTCTAAAGAGATTCCCTCCACCTATCACCATGCCAACCTCTACTCCGATGCCAACTAGCTGACCAATTTCAAGCGCTGTTCGGTCTAGGACGCTAGGATCTATTCCAAGCCCACCTGCACCGAGCGCTTCTCCGGATAATTTTAAAAGAATTCGTCCATATTTTGGTGTAGGTTTCTTGGGGGGCATCTCTTGACCTTGAGTATACTTAGTCGCCTAATTGTTTTTGGACTTCCGCAGCAAAGTCGTCTTCTTCTTTTTCTATCCCTTCCCCAACCTCATAACGAACAAACCGAACAACTCGGACACCAGAAGATGAACAAAGATCACCAACTTTCTTCTCGCTATCTTTAACGAATGGCTGTTCCGTAAGGCTTATTTCGGCCAGATATTTTCGGATTCTTCCATCGATCATTTTTTCAACTATTTCCTGAGACTTACCAGATTCTTCTGCTTGCGCTCTATATATTTCTCTTTCTTTATTTATAAGCTCGGGTGATACGTGCTCAGGAGAAACTACCAAAGGGTTCATTGCTGCTATGTGCATAGCTATATCTTGAGCGAGCTCATCGTCTATGCCGCCGCCGATTGCAAGAAGCACACCTATCTTTTTATTCCCGTGTATGTAATTTGAAACGATTGCATCTTCCTCTTCTATCACGTCCGATCTTCTAATCGTGATGTTCTCGCCAATCTTTTGAACCAGCTTCTCCCTCACATCCTCAAAATCAAGCGCTGCGAGATTACTACTCCTTCTTTCAAAAACTTTTTCCGTAACACTATTTGCGAAGGCCACAAAATCATCATTCTTCGCCGCAAAATCTGTTTCACAGTTGACTTCCACTATAACTCCAAGGCCACCCTCTACCCTGCTGCAGATAATTCCATCCGCAGCAATCCGACCAGCTTTTTTGGCTGCTTTAATTCCACTTGACTTTCGTAACGTCTCNATNGCNAGNTCCATATCGCCCGAGGCTTGAACTAAGGCATTTTTACAATCCATCATTCCAAGACCAGTCCTCTCCCGTAATTCTTTTACCGCCGAAGCCGAAATTCCTGCCATAACTTGTGTCCTTTCCTTAATGTTTAAGAATCTGCCTCTTTTGATTCGATCTGCATTTCGCCAGACTCGGCCACTGGTTCCTCAATCGCGGTCCGTTCAGGAGCTTGGTCCTCATTAGTGGGTTTCTCGGCAGTTGAGGTCTCCTCGATTTCAATAAAATCGTCTGCGCGCATCACTCCATCACGCTTTTCTTTACCAGACAATACAGCATCGGCTACGGCAGATACGAACAGTTTTATCGAACGAATAGCATCGTCATTACCNGGAATGACGTAATCAATTCCGTCAGGAGAGCTGTTAGTGTCAACAACCCCGATNACGGGGATACCCAACTTCCTCGCTTCCGTAATCGCAATATTTTCGTAGTCAACATCAACGACAAAAATTGCGTCGGGCAGCCCNCCCATATCTTTAATTCCTCCTAANCTAGCNTCAAGCTTTTCCATATCNCTCTGGAGAGATANCGCTTCTTTCTTGGTAAGCTTATCGAATGTGCCGTCGGTAGAGAGCGTTTCTAAATCCCTCAATCGCCGGATAGATTGCCTTATCGTTTTGTAATTGGTAAGCATGCCTCCCAACCACCGCTTGTCTACGTAGGGCATTCCGCAACGTTCTGCCTCTTCCTTTACGACTTTGCCTGCACTTCGTTTCGTGCCTACAAATAGAATCTTGTTATTCTTTTCAACAAGACCACTNACGAACTCTGCAGCCGCGTTNATAGCGGGGAGAGTTTTTTCAAGATTTATGATATGGATATTATTCCTAACACCAAAAATGAATTTAGCCATCTTTGGGTTCCAATATCTTTTTTGATGGCCAAAATGAACACCGGCCTCTAATAATTCCTTCATAGATACACTAGACATAGCATCTCCGTTTTTAATTTTGGGTTAAACTTCCAAAAGCCCCATAGTCCAACCGTTTCGTGAGAAAGGCACCCGAACTATGTGTCGACTTATGTGAGAATTTTTCAGTCAACGCAACTGCGCCGATGTTATACCACAATTGGCGCAAATTTGCTGAATAAAACTCTTTTTCACGAAAATTACCGTAGGTAGTGAAATACAGGAGAGAACCACGCAGAGCTCGATCAAATCCCGAGCATAAAACTGGGATTCTCTGATAGAATTAAAACTTTAAATTAAGCACCCTTTATGNCTATTGAGATTAAGTCTTCAGAAGACATCGATAAAATGCGGCTTGTGGGAAAACTTGCCGCCGAACAATTGGAAATGTTGGAAGAGTTTGTAAAACCTGGAGTAAGCACAGAAAAACTGAATCAGATTTGTCACGAATACACAACCGAAATACAAAATGCTATCCCCGCGCCGCTAAATTATCGGGGNTTCCCAAAATCAATTTGCACATCTGTTAACCACGTTGTTTGCCACGGTATTCCAAGCGAGAAAAAAATTTTAAAGGACGGTGACATAATAAACATTGACGTGACCCTAAAGAAAAACGGATTCCACGGCGACACCAGTAAAACCTTTCTCGTAGGAAACACTAGTAAACTGGCTAATCGTTTGACAAAGGTTTGCAGAGAATCACTTTATTTAGGAATTCAAGCAGTTCGGCCNGGAGGGCACGTCGGCGACATTGGGGCCGTTATTCAAGAATACGCAGAGCGAAACAGATTTTCTGTTGTGCGGGAGTACTGCGGGCATGGTATTGGAAGGGTGTTTCATGACGAACCTCAAATATTGCATTATGGAAGAGAAGGCACAGGGCCAGAGCTTCTCCCAGGAATGGTTTTCACGATTGAGCCCATGATAAATGCTGGCAAACCGACCGTGAAACTCTTACCAGATAACTGGACGGTTGTAACAAAAGACCACAAGCTTACTGCACAATGGGAACACACAGTTCTAGTCACAGAAACAGGTTATGAAATTTTAACTTGGAGAAAAGACGACTCAATCGAAAGGTGCAATTAAATGATTTTTGAGGAAACTTTGACCCAACTAAAAGTTAGCCTCGCAAACCCCGTAAACAGAGTTTCTCCGCTTAAAGAGGCTATACAGGTTGCTAAGGCAAAGCTTAGTCTCGCGTTCTACGAGAACTCCAACATCAGCATGATAATTAAGGAATATTCGAATTTTATTAGCGAAGTACTCGGTCTCGCTTGGGACGAATTCAGCTGGGTAGAAAACGATAAAAGTTGGCGCAAATCTCGGATCTCTTTGCTTGCCGTAGGCGGATTTGGCAGAAGAGAATTACTACCACATTCAGACATTGACATTCTTATTCTTCTAGAAAGGAATGATGTCCATTTAAACAAAGATAACATCCAAAGCTTTGTGACTCTTCTCTGGGATGTAGGGCTGAACGTGGGCCATAGCGTGCGCTCATTGAGAGACTGCAAGCACGAGGCTTTGTCAGATGTAACAAGCCTGACTTCAATGACTGAGGCTAGAGTTATTCGGGGAAACTTAATCCTACTTGAAAAGCTTAATACATTACTTCACCCCAAAAAAATTTGGCAAAAAAAGAAATTCTATTTAGCAAAAGCTGACGAGCAAAAGATTAGGCATAAAAAATCCGAGTACACAGAGTACTCGCTTGAGCCTAATGTTAAAACATCCCCTGGAGGCTTGCGAGATATCCAGACTTTGCAGTGGATAGCAACTCGGGCCTTCGCGGCAAAAGATCTTTTGGAGTTAGTAGGGAAGCAAATAATAAGTCCCCTCGAGTATGACAGCCTTGTTGAGGCCAGAGCTTTCTTGTGGAGGGTCAGGTTCGGATTGCACATAATTACAGGAAGAGATGAAAATCGTCTTCTTTTTTCTCACCAACAATCCCTAGCAAAACACATGAACTATCGAGATAAAGATCAGCTTGCGGTAGAGCAATTCATGAAGGACTACTATATTCGAGCGTCAACCGTAAATACGGTTAATGAAACCTTAATGAAATATTTTGAGGAAGAAATATGGGAACACAGTAAAAACAAGAAGACAATCAAACTAGATAGCAGCTTTAATCTAGTAAACAATCTGATTGAAATATCATCTCCTTCAGCGTTTCAAGACTCACCTGGCGCATTATTTGAAATGTTTCTTTGGGCAGCCAAAGATAGCCGTATAAAAGGGTTTAGTTCTTCCACTATCAGGCTCGCGCAAAAACATGTTCACTTGATAGACGAAGATTTTAGGGTAGATCCAAAAAATAATGCAACCTTTCTAAAGATTTTGGGCGCACCTAATCATTTATTTACTCAGCTTAGGAGAATGGGTCGGTGGGGGATCCTAGGCGCGTACCTGCCGGAGTTCCAGCGGGTAATCGGACATATGCAATTTGACCTTTTTCACAGTTATACGGTCGATGCGCACACGCTTCAAGTAGTTCGAAACATGAGAAGATTTAGATACAAAAATAATGAACAAAAATTTCCAATTGCAGCTCACATTCATTCTCGACTTCCAAGAATAGAACTATTATATATCGCCGGGTTTTACCATGACCTAGGGAAAGGACTTAAAGGAGATCATTCGAAAACTGGCACGGCGATAGTGAAACAATTTTGCGTAAATCATCGGCTCCCTCTATGGGATACAAATTTGGTTTGTTGGCTTGTTGAAAATCATTTAGTGATGTCGACTACGGCTCAGCGCGAAGACATACAAGATCCGAATATCATTCATAAGTTCGCCAAGTTTGTTGGAGATCAAACAAGATTGGATTATATCTACGCCTTAACCGTCGCTGACATGAACGCTACAAACTCAAATCTTTGGAATGGGTGGCGCGCATCGTTAATGAACCAACTATACTTGGAAACAAAACGGACCCTCAGGAAAGGTTTAGCAATGGTGATCGACNNAAAAGAATATCTCGAGGATGTAAGACAGAGNNCNATGACACTTCTCGAGCAACAAGGCTTAGGTTCTTGCGAAATCGAGAGAGTTTGGTCTCGAGTCGATGACGAATANTTCCTNAAAGAAANNGTNANNGACATAACNTGGCACACCAAGAGCNATNNTNCAAGAACCNAATTCNGANAAGCCNATNGTATTAGTTNGNAATGATANATCNNNAGCCAGCGATTCTGGATACACCCAAATATTTGTTCATACAAAAAATCGAAAGGACCTATTCACTTCAATCATTCTGGCAATTGACGACCTCCAACTCAATGTTGTTGATGCGAGAATCGCAACATCAAAAGATAATGAAAAGACATTTAATTCTTTTGCAGTCCTTGAAAAAAACGGGCTCTCGGTAGAAGAAAATGGAACCAGGATAGAGAAAATTCGATCTCAGATTGAAGATTCAATCGAAAAACCAAAGCATAAATCTAGATATGTTACATTTGGACGGTCCTCTCTTGAACAGTTTGTAAGGAAAACGAGGATTAGTATAAACAAAAAGAATCGTGAGAACTTATGGGTAATAGAAGTTACCACAGCAGATCGGCCTGGCATCCTCGCGGTCATCGGGGACTCTTTTAAGAAGTTTGACATCAATATCATATCAGCCCGAATCACTACACTCGGAGAAAAAGTTGAGGATATATTTTATGTCACATCTAATCCGACAAATTTAGGACTAGAGCAATCGATAGCCGATCAATTAAAATTATCGCTTCAAGAGTCTCTAGATAATCACGCACAAAAACTATCGAACAAAAAATGAACAAAGAACTCAAAAGGCTCCAAGCCTATCCTTTTCAAAAACTGACTGCGCTTTTAGACGGCACGTCTACAAAGTCAAGAGATAGGGCAATAGCTTTAACGATTGGTGAACCCAAGCACGGTCCACCTGATTTTGTATTGGAATTTTTTCAAGACCCAAGCAAATTATCAGCGGCATTGGGTTCATATCCAGAGACACGTGGCTTAAAGTCTTTAAGAGATAGCATCGCCAAATTTTTAGGTAAACGATACAACCTCAAATCTTCAATAGATTCAGAAAGGCAGGTACTGCCAGTTAACGGTACAAGAGAAGCTCTTTTTGCAATAGCTCAATGTGTTCTATCGAAAAACTCCAATGGTTTGGTATTAATGCCGAATCCGTTTTACCAAATATACGAAGGCGCAGGAATACTCGCAGGAGGCAATCCGTACTTTATTAATTGTTTTGAAGACACTAATTTTCAGCCTAATTTCGAAGAAGTAGATGCATCGACTTGGGCAAAATGTGAACTTCTATACATTTGCACACCGGGGAATCCCAGTGGAGCAGTTATTTCTTTGGAAACAATGAAAACCCTCATTCAACTATCCGACGAGTATAATTTCGTGATCGTTTCCGATGAGTGCTACTCAGAAATTTATCATAAAGAGACCTCGCCACCGCCAGGCATACTTCAGGCCTGTGATAGATTAAATAGGGTGAGTTATAAAAATTGTTTGGCCTTCAACTCCCTTTCCAAAAGATCAAATCTCCCTGGCCTCAGATCAGGCTTCGTAGCTGGAGATGCAGAATTAATCGAAAATTTCCTTCTCTACAGAACCTATCATGGCTCCGCGATGCCGTTGCATCATCAATATGTGAGTGAACTTGCTTGGGCGGACGAAGATCATGTAGAGAAAAACCGAAGCTTATACCGGGAAAAAGTGTCGGAAGTCTTAAAAATTCTCGAGACAGTCCTATCCGTTTCTCGACCCGAATGCGGTTTTTTTCTTTGGCCGCAAACACCAGGTTCTGACACACAATTCAGCGTCGATCTCTATGAACAAACTAATACAAAAATTCTCCCTGGTAGTTTTCTGTCAAGGGATACTTTTTTGGGTAACCCAGGCAAAAATAGAGTCAGGTTAGCTCTTGTGCAGCCGCTCGAGGAGTGCATAGAGGCAGCCAGGCGAATAAAACATTTCATGAATAATTTATGAAACTAATTTAGTTATGCAAGCCACATCCACGTATAATGGATTCCTTTGTTTGAGAGAGCTATCAAATGTTTGCACTTGCGTTTGGCGTGGGCACCAAAAATAAAAAAGGTGATTGGTTAGAAGCCTTCTTTCCGAGGCCAATACTATCACCAGAGCCAGAAATCGTAGACATTGTTAAAAAAAATACCGGTTACCAAGGCGGCAATTTCGATCTTCAACTGTCTTCCGCACAGATATCTGCCTGCGCAGAAGAAATTCCGGATTCGAGCCAAAAGAAATTGTTGGAGGAGCTAGTCTCCTCTTCTATGCCGCAAATTCTTTCGGTGATCGAGATCGATGGCGAAATTACTTCAACACCTGAAGCCTATCTTAAACTTCACTTGCTCTCATTTCGATTAGCGAGGCCAAATACCCTGAATTTGACAAATATTTTCCCTTG